>CAZHOG010000001.1:0-167639 GCA_964533935.1 uncultured Muribaculaceae bacterium
TTAATAATACATATAAAAACGATGTTGTTTATGAGCTTTTATGTGATGGAGAAGTAGCAGTTTCAGAAACACCATTACCAAAAACTAATGATCAAGAATATATTTTAGCTAATATAGCAATAAATCCTGGTGAAAAGAAAAACTACGTCTTAAAAATGACATACTTAAATATGGCTGATAAACTTCAAACAGTTAATAAAAATGGTTTGTTTCAGGGAACTGTTGAAATAGATCTTGCAGAAGATGTTGAAACTTTAGTATATGCTCCAGAAGAAACAAAAGAACTAAGCAGTGAACTTTTATCTGAAAGTAAAATTCAAGATGTTACATTTACTGTAAGAAATTCTTCTTATACAAGCGATTTAACATATAATGTTTTATTAGATGATTTAGTAAATGAATATGATAAAGATGAATTAACATATTCATTAGAAAAAAATGGTGAAGAAGTAGTAAGTGATAAATCAATTCCAGTAACTGGAGATTTAAACTATTTAATTACAGATCAAAAATTAGCTAGTGGAAAAACAGATGATTATACATTAACTGTAACGAATACAATAGAAGATACTAAAACATTTAACGCTAATATTGAAGTAGATAAAAAAGAAGTAGATTTAACAACACAAACAAAATCAATAACAGCAAATGGAACATATACTGCATACGTAAAAGATAAACTTGGAAATGTTCAAAGTTGTAGTGCTGATGTTACGAAAGTTGATAATACTGCACCAGCTGCAAGTATTACTTTAAAATCAAAAACAAGTAACACTACAACAGTTACAGGAAAATGTAGTGATGCTGAATCAGGAATAAAAAATATGATTTTTATTTAGATGGTACATTAAAACAAAGTTATAGTATAAGTGATTCATCAAAAGATTATACTTATACAAATGTAACAAGCGGAAACCATACATATAAGGTGACATGTACAAATAATGCAAGTAATATTGCTTCTGCAAGTACAACAACTACAACAACAGCAGCCTTATCATATACAATAACAGATAATGCTGGAAATAGTACAACATGTTCAAAAACAGCAAATGAAAGTGGAGTTGTGGGTTACCAATATTCTATAGATAATGGGGCCACATATTCAGGAACAACAGGAACTGCCTTTAATGTTGGAATTAATAGTCCATTTACTCATTATATAACTGTAAGGGGAGTAAATTCTGTTGGAATTGCTGGACCTAGTTCATCTGTGCTTGCAGTTAATTCTCATGCTATAGTAGGATTTCAAGCATATATTTATTGTTTAGGAAGGCTACCATCAATAGATGAAGTTAACGGAATAATTGGACATAATTATAATTATTATAATACAGCATCTAATCTAGTATATTCATTCTGTGCATCAGCTGAATTTGCATCATATTATGGTGGAAATTATTCTAATTATGTATATGGATTGTATCGAGGAGTATTCGGCAGAGAGCCTGATACAGATGGATATAATTACTATTTAGGATTAATGGGAAGCTATGGTTATCAATATTTTGCTAAAGAATTTGTTAATTCAGCAGAATTTAAACAATATTGTAATTTATACGGATTGTATTGTGAAACAATTCCATAATAAAAAAGCTATTTATTAGCTTTTTTTCTTTGCAATTTTGATTATCTTTTTAATTTTAGTATTGGATACTCCAAGTAATGCTAATATTATAGCTCCACCAATATAGACATATTGCATATAATTAGTTTCACTATTATCTTCATAATCAGACCATATTCCAAGTTTATCTTCTTTAGCTTTATCTTCTATAGTATATAAATCGTCTGTATATTTATATGTTCCATAAATATATTTAATTTCTGCATATCCCTTTTTTAATAATTTTTCTTGAAGTAGGTTATCATCTACAAATACCCATGCTAAATATCTATTGTATTTATCAAATTCATTACTACCAGAATCAAATTCTAATTTAATTTCTTTTGCGTTATTTAATTCATCGCAAGTAAAATCGGCAGCAATCTGAGCATATTTATTATCAGACTTTAATTCCATCGTATTGACTGCTAAAAATCTAACTTTATATATTTCGTCATTATAATTAAAACTGGCTGTATCACCATCAATACATTTATTTAGAGTGACTGTTATTACATCACTTCTGGCATTTACTTTAAATGGTATAAATAATACAGCCAGTAGTATTATTAACTTACTTATCTTCTTCATAATATGATTATAACATATAATTAAGAAGCATTATAGCTGATATATTCTTTTTTGACATTATAATAGTTGTGTTTTATAATAATAAAAGAAATTGGAGAGATTATTATGATAGCGAAACCAAAAGGAACATATGATTTAACATTTGAAGAAGCAAAAAAATGGCAATATATTAATGATATAGTTGATGCTTTTTGCAATTATTATAATTATGATTTTATTAGAACACCTATATTTGAAAGTACAGATTTATTTCATAGAACTGCTGGAGAAGAATCTGATATTGTAAAAAAAGAAACTTATGATTTTCAAGATAAAGGAAATAGAAATATTACATTAAGACCTGAAGGGACTGCTGGAGTAGTAAGAAGCTATATTGAAAATAAAATGTATGGCGATGCTACAAAACCAGTAAAATTATATTACAACGGAACAATGTATAGATATGAAAGACCACAATCTGGAAGAAATAGAGAATTTACTCAATTTGGTTTAGAAGTATTGGGAACTAATGATCCATATATAGATGCAGAAATAATTAGTGCCCCTATTAGAATATTTGAAGCTTTAGGACTTAATAATTTGAAAGTTAATATTAATTCATTAGGAGATAAAGAATCTCGTAAAAATTATACAGATGCTTTAATTTCATATTTAGAAAAAGATATTGATAATTTATGTGAAGATTGTCAAAGAAGGATTAAAACAAATCCTCTTAGAATACTAGATTGTAAGGTTGATGCTGAATCTGATATTTTAAAAAATGCTCCAAAAATTACTGATTATTTAAATGAAGAAAGTAAAGAAAGATTTGATAAAGTATTAAATTATTTAGATGCATTAGATATTGAATATACAGTTGATCCAAATACAGTTAGAGGACTAGACTATTATGATCATACCGTATTTGAAATTATTTGTGATGTTAAAGAATTAGGTTCTTCAAATGTAATAGCTGCTGGTGGAAGATATAATGGATTAGTGGAAGAATTAGGTGGACCTGATACACCAGCTATGGGATTTGCATGTGGTATTGATAGAATCTCTTTTGCTATAGATAAATTAGGAATTAATATTAATACAAAAAAAGAATTAGATGCTTTTATTATGTATGTTTCTGAAACTGAGAAAGAACATGCTATTTATCTTGCTCAAGAATTAAGATTAAATGGTTTTAAAACAGAACTTGAAAATTGTGGTAGACAATTAAAAGCACAGTTTAAGCAAGCAGATAGATTGAATTCAAAATTTTTAATTATTTTGAATGATAATGATTTAAAGAATGGTGAAATTCAAGTTAAAGATAATTTAACTAAAGAAGACAAAAAAATTAAAGAAAGTGAAATTATTGAATTCTTAGATATGAATATCTAAGTTTTTTTATTGAAAAAAATACATAATCTGTATATACTAATAATGGTAATAATCATAGGAGTGTAAAATGAAAAACAAAGTAAAATTTAAAAACAATATTAAAATAACCGATTTAATTATTGGAAGTGTAATTATTTTTTTATTTTTAATATCTATTATTCTCTTGAAAACATTTGCGTTTTATAAATTAGAAAATGAATACAATATATTAAAGAGTAAAGTTGGTTCATATCAAAATGGTGATGCAACTATTTCAGCGCTTGTAGATGGGAAAGAAACAGACTCATTTCCAGAATATACAACTAATTATAAAGTTACGGATGTAAACTGCAGTAATGGTGTAAAAGCTTATTGGAATGTTGAAAACTGGGAATTAAGAATTTCAGATATGAGTTCTACAAGTACGAAATGTACTGTGAATTTTGATTCTACTCAAACTAATGAGACTACGCCAATTAATTACAGCAAAGAAGAATTATTGGAATTAAATAATACATATCAAAACACAACAATAAATAACGTTAAAAGTGGATTATTAGATGCATTTTATCCTGTTGGTAGCATTTATTTATCTGTAACTGATGATACAGTTGACAAGGTTGCCACAAAATTTGGTGGTACTTGGGTTAAATATAGTGAAGGAAGAATGTTAGTGGGAGCAAATAGCTCTTATCCTGTTAATTCGACTGGTGGTAGTTCTTCAGTTACATTATCAACGACTAATTTACCAAATCATAGTCATACTTACACACCAGCTGGCAGCGTTTCTTCATCATTTAGTGGAACAGCAGTAAATACAACTACAAATGGAAACCACAGTCATACAGTTTATGGTATTTGGGCCGGTGGAATGGATTCGGGAGTAAGATTAACTCTTCAAGGTGATGGAAATGTTGTAGTTTATAGTACGAGTGGTGCTTTGTGGTCAACTGGTACTCAAAGGACGGGTAATTCATATAGAACAACAACAGTTGGTTCTGATGGAACAACGTCTACTAATGGTAATCACTATCATCAGTTTACTGCTTCAGGAAGTGTTTCATCATCATTTTCTGGATCATCTAGTAATACTACTGGCTGTACTAATTGCAATTCATCAGCAATTAATGTTCAAAATCCATATACTGCAGTGTATATGTATAAAAGAACAGCTTAAATAAAGAAAGGAGTATATATATGAAATTAAATCAAAGAAAAAAGTATTATATTTTTATAAGTTTATTTAGTATTGTTCTTTTGATTTTTAATATTTATCATATATATATTATTTCTAACATTGAATCTACTAAAAACATTTTATTAGAAAATAATCAAGATGAGCTTGCATACACTCAAATTGATTATGAAAGTGATGTTTTAAAATTTTTAAAAGAACAATTAAAAAGTGAAGTTCATCCTGTTGGCAGCATTTATATGTCTACAACTGATTCAACTGTGGATCAAGTTGCAAGTAGATTTGGTGGATCATGGGTAAGATATTCTGAAGGCAGAACTATAGTTGGTACAAATACTTCTTATCCAATTAATTCTACAGGTGGTTCTACAACGGCAACTCTTACAACAGCAAATCTTCCAAATCATGTTCATACTTATAAACCTAGTGGTACTGTTAAATCAACTTTTAGCGGTACTTCAGTAAATTCTACTACCAATGGTGATCATAATCATACAGTTTATGGAATTTGGGCTGGAGGAAATGATTCTGGTATCTCACTAAGACTTCAAACTGATGGTAACATGTGCTTATATTATAACAGTGGAGGTTTATGGTGTAATTATTCAAATGGACATACAGGTAATTCATATCGTCAAGTAAGAATTGGTGAAGATGGAACGTCTTCAACTAATGGTAATCATTATCACCAAGTAACTGCTGCCGGAAATGTTTCGTCATCATTTAGTGGAACCGCAAAAAGTACAACAGCTTGCAATAATTGCTCAGGTTCTGCTTTTAATATTCAAAATCCATATACGTCAGTATATATGTATAAAAGAACAGCTTAAATAGTTTGACATAATTATTTTAAAAAAGTATAATTAAAACAATAATAGTGAGGTCATAGTATGAAAAATAAAAAAGGTTTTATAGCTATTTCAATTATATATTCATTTTTTATAGTTTTTTTAATGTTATTAACTATAAATATGACTAGCTATGCTCAAAATAGAATATTATTAGGTCAAGTAAAAAAAGACATGAAAAAATATAGTACTGTTGGTTTGATTAAAGCTCCATCAAATACCGATGAAGATCTTCCGGAGACATCACCAGATAATCCAGATGCCTCAAAAGGAGAAATAATAGTGATTCCAGGTCAAGAACATACTGGCAAGCCTTCAAAAGTACAATTGAATTTATCAGATAATGTAAAACTTGGAGATTACATTTCTATGACTCCAACATCTATTGAATTTAAAACTGATACTAATATGACGGGATATTCAAATAGTCAAATAATTAAACCACAAGAGCTAAATATTTGGAGAGTTATTCAGATTAATAATGATGGAACTTTAGAAATGGTTTCAGAATATGTTTCAGGCACACAAATATTTTTTGAGGGTAAAAATGGATATTTGAATTTTTCTGGATATCTAAACAGAATAGCAAAAGAATATGAAAATTCTAAATATACGATAAAATCAAGAAGTTTTGGATATAATGGTCAAACTGAATATATAACAAATACATCTAAAATTAGTTATCCATCAGCATGGAATAAATCTACTGAAGACGGAATAGCTGCAAGTGAAGAACCATATGGTGCTGGAGACGATTACATGTACAAAGATTTAGAAACTGTTAGAAATGTTTTAGGAACAATAATTTCTAAGAAGGCAGATAATCTAAGTTATAATGGGTGGTATTGGTTAACTTCAAGAAGATTTGGATATATAAGAGGCGATACGTATTGTTGGCTAAATTATAATACTATGGGAACAGAAATAGTAGACAATGGTAATGGAAGTAGAATTTATTGTTATTACGGAAGTTTTCAATCATTAGCTAGAGATAGATCAATAAGACCGATACTAACATTAAAGGCAAATATTATGTATTATGATGGTGATGGAACAGCTGAAAATCCATTTATTTTAGAGTAATAATTAGTATATATATATATTGACAAAAAAGATGAAAAGTAATAAAATAACAATACATTTATAATTTTTATAGAAAAGACGAGTATTTTATATAATATCTTCAAAGAGAGAACTAAATGGTGAGAATGTTCAAGTAAAAATAAAGGAAAAACATCTTTTCATAATATAAAACGTCATTAATGCGATAAATTAAAATTGAGAGTACCTAGTAAAGTAAGGTGGCACCGCGGAATTTATTTTCGTCCTTACAGCATTAGGTATCTTTTTTATTATAAGGAGGAAGAATATGAAAAAAATTAATAATAATACATTAAATATAAGTAATGTTGGAAATACTGTTGAACTTTATGGATGGGTTCAAAAAGTTAGAGATTTAGGTGGTTTAATATTTATTGATTTAAGGGATAGATCTGGAATAATTCAATTAGTAGTTAATCCAGATAGCTCTTGTTATAATATAGCGAGTTCTTTAAAGAATGAATATGTCATTAGTGCCACTGGTTCTGTTATTGAAAGAACCAGCAAAAATAAAAATATAGCTACTGGTGATATAGAAATTGAAGTAAGTAATTTAACTATTTTAAATACATCATTAGAATTACCTTTTCAAATAGAAGATAATACAACTGCTTTAGAAGATACCAGATTAAAATATCGTTATTTAGATATTAGAAGAAATGAAATTAAAGATAGACTTATAACTCGTAGTAAAATAACTATGGCAATTCGTGAATATTTAGATCAACAAGATTTTATTGAAGTAGAAACTCCAGTACTTTGTAAATCAACTCCCGAAGGAGCAAGAGATTACTTAGTTCCATCAAGAGTTAACAAAGGTAAGTTTTATGCACTTCCTCAATCACCACAATTGTTTAAACAATTATTAATGGTTGGTGGTATTGAAAAATATTTTCAAATAGCTAAATGCTTTAGAGATGAAGATTTAAGAGCAGATAGACAACCAGAATTTACTCAAGTTGATATTGAAATGAGTTTTGTTAAAGAAAATGATGTTATGTCTATGGCTGAAGGTTTAATTTCTCATGTATTTAAAAAGATTAAAAATATTGATATTCAACTACCATTATTAAGAATGCCTTATGATGATGCTATTAAATATTATGGCTCTGATAAGCCTGATTTAAGATTTGATATGAAGATTAATGAAATATCAGAGATATTTAAAAATACTGAATTTGGGGTATTTAAAAACGTATTAGAAGATAATGGAATTATTAATGCCATTGTTGTTAAAAATGTTGCTGATAAATATTCAAGAAAAGAATTAGATAAACTAACTGATTATGTTAAAACTTATAAAGCAAGTGGACTTGCATATATTAAATATAATGAAGAAATTACAGGCAGTGTTGTAAAAGTATTATCTGAAAAAGAAATATTAGATATTAAAAATGAATTGAATATTGAAAATAATGATTTAGTTTTAATTGTTTCTGGTAAATATAATATTGTTAAAAATTCATTAGGTAGCTTACGTTGTAAACTTGCTCGTGATTTAGAATTATTTAATCAAAATGATTATAAATTACTATGGGTTACTGATTTCCCATCATTTGAATGGAGTGAAGAAGAAAATAGATTTATGGCTTGCCATCATCCATTTACAGCTCCAAAAGATGAAGATATAGATAAATTAATAAATGATAAAGCACATTGCTATAGTAAAGCTTATGACATTGTTATTAATGGTTATGAAGCAGGTGGTGGATCAATTCGTATCCATAACCAAGATATTCAACAAAAAATGTTTGAAGCATTAGAATTAACAGAAGAACAAATTAATGAAAAATTTGGATGGTTTGTAAATGCTTTAAAATATGGAACACCACCTCATGGTGGACTTGCATTTGGTCTTGATAGATTAACTATGTTATTATCTAACACTGAAAATATTCGTGATGTTATAGCATTTCCTAAAACTGCTTCTGCATCAGACTTAATGTGTGAATGTCCAAATACTGTAGATGAAAAACAATTAAATGAACTTAGTATAAAAGTTTCAAAAAGAAAGGAAGATGAAAATGAAAATAAATAAATATCATACTCATCAATGTAAAGATATAGATGCAAAAATGGTTGGAGAAAATGTTGTTGTATCTGGTTGGGTAGAAAACATAAGAGACCATGGAGGAGTATTATTCTTAGATTTAAGAGATAATACTGATGTATTACAAACTGTTAGTAATAATGATGAATTATTTAAGGGATTAGCTAAAGAATCAGTTGTTAAATTAACTGGTACAATTAGAAAAAGAGCTGAAGAAACATTTAATTCTCGCTTGAAAACTGGCGAAGTTGAATTATTAGTTACTGAATTAGAAGTTTTAGGCAAATCTAAAAATGAATTACCATTTGAAATAATGACTTCTAAACAAACTAAAGAAGATGTAAGACTTAAATACCGTTATTTGGATATGCGTAATGAAAAAGTTAAAAACAATTTAATGTTACGTGCTGAAATTTTACATTATTTAAGAGATAAAATGTATAATTTAAAATTTACAGAAGTTCAAACTCCAATTCTTACTGCGTCAAGTCCTGAAGGAGCAAGAGATTTTGTTGTTCCATCAAGATTATTTAAAGGTAAGTTCTATGCATTACCTCAAGCTCCTCAAATCTATAAAGAACTATTGATGGTTGGTGGTTTTGAAAGATATTTTCAAATCGCACCTTGCTTTAGAGATGAAGATGCTAGAGCTGATAGAACATTAGAATTCTACCAATTAGATTTAGAAATGAGTTATGTTGAAGAAGATGAAATCTTGGAAGTTGGAGAAGAAATTTTTTATGATACATTTAAAAAATTCTCTAATAAAGAAGTATCTCCAAGACCTTTTAGAAGAATAGCTTATCGCGATGCTATGGAATCTTATGGTTCAGATAAACCAGATTTAAGAAATCCATTAATTATTAAAGATGCAACTGAAGTATTAAAAGATACTACATTTGGACCATTTAAAAAATCTATAATTAAAGTTATTGTAGTTGATGATATTGGTGCTAACTCAAATTCATGGTTTAATGAAGTAGTAGATTATGCATCTTCAATTGGAATGCCTGGAATTGGTTATATAACATTAATGGAAGATGGTTCACTAAAAGGACCTATTGATAAATTCTTATCAGAAAGTGAAAGAGAATCTTTAGTTAAAGATTTTGGCATGAAAACAAATTCTGTAATGTTCTTTATAGCTAATAGAAATAAATTAATGGCTCAAAAATTTGCTGGTCAAATAAGAAATGAATTAGGAAGAAAATGTGAATTAATTGATCCTAATAAATTAGAATTATGTATTATTAATGATTTTCCTATGTTTGAATATGATGAAATTCATAAAAAATATGAATTCTGCCATAATCCATTTAGTTTACCTCATGGAGGAATGAAAGATTATGAAGAAAAAAATCCTGATGAAATATTAGCTTACCAATTTGACTTTGTTTGTAATGGCAACGAAATGGCTTCTGGAGCAGTTCGTAATCATGATTTAGATAGTCTTGCTAAAGGATTTGAAATAGTTGGTTATTCACGTGAAGAAGTAGAAGATAGATTTAAATCAATCTTTACAGCATTTAAATATGGATGTCCTCCACATGGTGGTATGGCTCCTGGAATTGATAGATTAATAATGCTTATTCAAGATGAACCAAACTTAAGAGAAGTTCAAGCTTTCCCTACAAGTGCTAGTGGTCAAGATTTAATGATGGGTTCTCCTGCAGAATTAACTAAAGAACAATTAGAAGAACTTGGAATAACTATAGTAAGTGAGGAAGAATAATGGCTGTATTTACAAAAGAAATGGTTGATAAATTTGCACAAGATTTATTAATTGGGTTAACAGATGAAGAAAATAAAATGGTATTAGATGAATTTGATATTATTGATAAAAATATTGATGTAATTAATAATATTCCAAATATTTCTTCTGTTGAGCCAATGACTCATTGTCTTGATGACTTAGAAATAGTTTTAAGAGATGATGTAGCAGATGAATCAATTAGTATAGAAGATCTACTTAGAAATAGTGATGAAGTAGATGATAGAGAAATAGAAGTACCAAAGGTGGTGGGATAATGAAATATATGGAATTATCTATTGAAGAATTACATGAAAAATTAATTAATGGTGAAGTAACATCAGAAGAATTAATTAAAGAATCTCTTGAAAAAACTCATGAAGTTCAAGATAATTGTAATGCTTTTGCAACAATCTTAGATAATGCTAAACCATTAGAAGTAAATGAATCACTTTTATCAGGTATCCCTTATGGAATTAAAGATAATTATTCAACTAAAAATATCCTATCTACTGGTTCTTCAAATACATTAAAAGATTATGTTCCATTTTTTGATGCTACAGCTATTACTAATTTAAATAAATGTAATGCTGTTGCTGTAAATAAAACTGCTATGGATGAATTTGGTATGGGTGGAACAGGAACTACTGCTAATACTGGAATTATTAAAAATCCATGGGATAAATCAAGAATGTGTGCTGGATCATCAGCTGGTTCTGCATGTGCTGTAGCCGCAGGAGTATACCCTTATGCACTAGGTTCTGATACAGGAGATTCTATTCGTAAACCAGCGGCTTATTGTGGTATTGTTGGATATAAACCAACTTATGGAATGATTTCAAGATATGGATTATTTCCTTTTGCATCTAGCTTAGATCATTGTGGCGTTTTAACTCGTAATGTGCGTGATGCTGCTATAGTAGTTGATGCTATGAAAGGAAAAGACATTAATGATATGACTTCTTGGGATTCAAGTAAAATTAATTTAAGAGAATCCCTTGATGGAAATATAAGTGGCAAAAAACTTTGCTATATTAAAGAAATATGTAATTTAGATAATTATGAAAATCCTAGTGATGAATTAATAAATCATTTAAATAATTTTAAAGATAAAATTGAATTAGTAAAATCATTAGGTTTTACAGTTGAAGAAGTATCAGTAGATAAAACTTTACTTAATGCAATAGCATCTACTTATGTAGTAATTTCTTGTGCTGAGGCAACAAGTAATATGAGTAACTTAACTGGACTTATTTTTGGACCTCGTGGTGAGGGAAAAACTTACATAGATGTAATGCAAGATCATCGTACAAAAGGTTTCTCTCCACTTATTAAAAGGCGTTTTGTAATAGGGTCTTATGTACTTCAAAGTGCTAATCAAGAAAAATATTTTAAAAATGCTCAAAGAGTTAGAAGATTATTAGTTGATACATGGAATGAATTATTTAAAGACTATGATGCAGTTATCCTTCCAGTTGGAAGTGGACCTGCTAAATATTTAGATGGTTCTCAAAATATTTTAACTAATGATACTGGAGCTTTAGAAGAACATTTACAAGTAGGTAACTTTGGTGGATTCCCATCAATTACTATACCTGATGGCTTTGTTAATAATTTACCAGTTGCTTTAAATATCACTGGTAAATGTTATGATGATGCCAATGTATTAAATATTGCTTATGCAATTGAAAATAAAATGGATTATAAAAATCAAATTGCAAAGGAAGTGAAATAATGGGAAAATACAAAGTAGTTATTGGACTTGAAATGCATTGCGAATTAAAATCTAATTCAAAAGTGTTTTCTAGTGCAGAAAATTCATATAGTGAACTAGCTAACTCAAATGTAAGACCTGTAGATATGGCTTTTCCTGGAACACTTCCAGTAGTAAATAAAAAATGTGTAAGAGATGCATTAATGATGTCTATGGTATTAAACTGTAAGCAACCTGAATTTATGTATTTTGATCGTAAGAATTATTACTATCCTGATTTACCAAAAGGATATCAAATTACTCAATGTACATGTCCAGTAGGTATAAATGGCCATATTGAAATTGAATGTGATGGAAAAATGATTCCAGTAGATATTCATGATATTCACTTAGAAGAAGATGCTGCATCATTAGATCATTTTTATGATACTTCTACAATAGATTACAATAGAGCAGGAGTTCCATTATTAGAACTTGTTACAGAACCTTGCTTACATACAGCAGAAGAAGCAGTAGCTTTTCTAGAACATATGAGAAGTGCTTACCAATATTGTAATGTTTCTGAAGCAGATACTAAAAAAGGTCAAATAAGATGTGATGTTAATGTTTCAATCATGGATCCTAATGCAACTGAATTTGGAACTCGTGTTGAAGTTAAAAATATTAACTCTTTTGGTAATGTATTTGATGCTATTAATTACGAAGTTAAACGTCAAAGTGAATTGAAAGATGCTGGACGTTATGAAGAAGTAGAACAAGAAACTAGAAGATTTGATGAAGAATCTGGAACTACTATTAGAATGCGTTCAAAAGTAGATGCTATCGATTATAAATATTTTGTTGATCCAAATCTTCCAAAATTTAGAATTACTAAAGAATGGTTAGATGAAATTAAAAAAGATATTCCTAGATTACAACTTGAAAGAAGAAATCAATATATTAATGATTTAGGTTTAAGTGAATATGATGCTACAATAATAGTTAAAGAAAAAGCAGTATCAGATTACTATGAAGAATGTTTAAAATTAGAAATAGATCCTAAGGCTGCATGTAACTGGTTAACAGTTAATATTATTGGATATTTAAATAAAGCAGAAATTGAAATGAAAGATTTATTCTTAACTCCAACAATGCTTAAATTTATAATAGACAATATTAATTCTGGGACAATTTCTTCAAAACAAGCTAAAGATATATTCTTTAAAGTATTAGAAGAAAAGAAAGAACCAAAAGATTATATTAGTAAAGAAAATGCTCAAATTTCTGATAAATCAGAATTAAATAATATTATAGATGATATTTTAGCTAATAGTGAAAAACAAATAGCTGAATATAAATCTGGAAAAACAAATTTATTTGATTATTTTATTGGTCAAGTAATGAAAAATACACGTGGTAAAGCTAATCCAGTAATAACAAAAGAATTATTACATGAGAAGTTAGACTAATTTGGAGGGTTATATGGTTGAAGAATACTTTAAAAAAGTAATGATTAATCGAAACATTATAGATAATTTAGATTTTTATCAAAATCTTGAACGTCAAAATCAAATGAATTGTGATCATATTGCAATAAATTTAGGTAGTGTATCTAATTCAAAAATACGTATTGGTGACGAATTAGAACCAATAGAATATAAAAAATGCTTATTATGTGGTAAAAATTTATCAGGAAGAACTGATAGCATATACCGTGAAATAAAATTTTTTGATCACTTAAATCAAGAAGATTCTAATATAGAAGATATCAATAATTTATTTATAGAAAAAGAAAGAAAATATAATTATATATTACAACTTTTTACTTTTTCTTTAAAACAATCTTCAACATTAGATGAAGCATTAAATGATTTAAATTTAAAATTAAATGGTGATACAAAAAGATATGAACCAAAAAGATCAATTACTAAAAAGTAATTGGTTTTTTTATATTCTTATGATATACTTTATATGATAAAAGAGGTGTTGACATGTTTGGCAAAATTTTATTTATTAGTGATAATATGGCTCATGTTGAAAATTTAGGAAATGGTAATGCTTCAGCAGATTTAATGAATGTAAATGTAATATTTGAAGCACCTGATCAAAGAATTTTAGGAGAAATAACAGAAGTTAATCCTGAAATATATAAGATTAGATTTTTAGGAGAATATATAAATAATAGATATGTAAATGGTGTTATAAGAAAACCATTATTATCTTCAAGAATTAGAATAATTAATAATGAAGAATTAATGGAAATAGTAGGAAAACTATCTGATAAGACTTTTGTATTAGGCAAAAGTGCAATATATAAAAACTTTACGATATGCCCTAATATTAATGATTTATTTTCAAATCATTTTGCAATATTTGGAAATACTGGTAGTGGTAAATCATGTGGAGTTGCAAGAGTAGTTCAAAATTTATTTTCTAATCCTCATTTGACATCATATAATGCTAATATATTTATTTTTGATGCATATGGTGAATATAAAAATGCCTTTAGAAGTATTAATAATATTAATCCTAGTTATTCATATAAATTTGTAACAACAAATCCAACTGATGCTGATGATAGTTTATTACAAATACCAGTTAATTTACTTAATAATGATGATTTTGCCTTATTATTACAAGCAAGTACTCATAGCCAATTGCCTATAATTGAAAGAACATTAAGACTTGCTAAAATATTTTCTCAAGAAGATGAAACTTCAAGAAAATATAAAAACCATTTAATAGCAAAAGCTTTATTAGCAGTATTATTTAGTAACCAAACTACAGCAAGTAAGAAGAACGAAATCTTTACAATAATAGAAGTTTGTAATACTCCTGACTTTGATTTTGATACTCAAATAAATGGTTTAGGTTATTCAAGATCATTTTCTGAATGTTTTGAAATAGATTCAAATGGATATTTCGGAGAAAGCGTATTAATTACTGATTATATTTTAAAAAATATTGAAGATCGTTATGAAGAATGTGAAGAACCTAAAACATATTCATTCTCATTAAAAGATTTTGCTCAAGCTCTAGAATTTACACTTATTAGTGAGGGATTCCAAAATAATACTAATTTATATGATGATGCAATTATTCTTAAAGTTAGAATTAATTCTATTATTAATAGTAAAGTTGGTTCTTATTTTGTAAATAATGGTTATAAATCATTAGATAATTTTATTGGAGAATTAGTTACTAAAAATAATAAGAAATCACAAATTATTAATATTAATCTAGAAGATATTGATGATGTTTATGCAAAAGTAATGGTAAAAATAATGGCTCGCATATTATATGAATTTACTAAAACTAGAAAACAAAGAGCAAGTATTCCATTCCATTTATTTTTGGAAGAAGCACATAGATATATTCAAAAAGATACTGATACATTCTTAATTGGATATAATATATTTGAACGTATTGCTAAAGAGGGAAGAAAATATGGTACATTATTAGGTATCATATCTCAAAGACCAGTTGAATTATCAGATACAGTAATATCTCAATGTTCTAATTTCTTAATCTTTAAAATGACACATCCAAAAGATATTAAATATATCGAAGAAATGTTACCTAATATTTCTGCTGATGTTATTGAGAAACAAAAAACATTACAACCAGGAACTTGTGTAGGTTTTGGTGGTGGATTTAAAATACCAATGATAATTAAATTAGAAATGCCAAATCCAACTCCATATAGTTCTAATGCAGATATTTCAAGTTGTTGGGCGATAAAAACAAATTCAATGGCTATGCCATCTTTAGTAGAAGAAGTAAAACCAGCTGCATCAATAGCTGCTCAATTACAACAAACAAGTAGTAATCCTGCACCAATGGAGGCACAATCACAAGGAGCAAGTTTTAATCCAACAAGTATAGATACAATAAGCATAATGCCTAATATTGTCAATGAAACGAATAATGCATCTTAATTGATGCATTTTTTATTTACTATAATAATATTATATGATAATATTAAGTTACCTAAAGAAGATAGTTTGTCATTAATAAAACCGACTATTGTGATATATTGGGAATCTAATTGAATTATGGTGTTGAATAACGAATCTTTGATTTGGGATCCTAAAATAGTTCATGTGATGCCCACCTGCGTTAGAGCGGGCTTTTATCACTGGCAGACTTCTCTTTAGGTTTTTATTTGAGGTGAATTTATGTTAGATAGATTAAAATTAATGCTTGATGAAGAATCAATAAAAACAATTACTAATTTAAAAGTATTAATTGTAGGAATTGGTGGAGTAGGTGGTTATGCTCTTGAATGCCTTGTTAGAAGTGGTGTTGAAAATATTACCATAGTAGATAATGATGTTGTAGATATTAGTAATTTAAATAGACAAATAATATCTTTAAATTCAAATGTAGGTCAAAATAAAGTAGATGTTGCTTTTAAAAGAGCTATGGATATAAATCCAAATATTAAGCTTAAAACAATCAAAGAATTTATTTTAGAAGATAATATTGATAAATTATTTGAAATGAAATATGACTATATTATAGATGCATGTGATACAATATCAACAAAAATATTATTATTAAAATATGCTAATGACTTTAATATTAAAATTATTTCTTGTATGGGTACTGGAAATAGATTAAATCCATTATTACTAGATATAGTAAAATTAAATAAGACATATAATGACCCGCTAGCTAAAAATATGCGTAGAATTTTAAAAGAAAAAGGATTAAAAATTAATCCTTATGTTGTATGGAGTAGTGAACTACCAATTAAAACTCATGATAGAACTCCTGGTTCATTAGTATTAGTACCAATGAACGCAGGTTTATTATGTGCAAGTTTTATTATTAATGATGCATTAAAAAAAGATTTATTTAAATAATAAATCTTTTTTATTGCCATCTTCAAATACTATACTATATATTTGATTTAAAACAGGAGTTTTAATATGTTTTTTCTTAAATAAATTATACATTGTTTCAAGAGTATTATATCCTTCAACTGTTGTTTTATTTAAATAATTACTAGCTGCATTTTTAGTTTTAGACATTATCTTAGTACCATAAGTATAATTTCTACTTTTACTATCTAAGCAAGTCATTAAAGTATCTCCTAAACCTGCTAGAGTAAAGAAAGATAATGGATCTTTATCAAGATAATATAATATTTCATAAGTTTCTTTTAACACTTTAGTCATATATATAGATGAAGTAGCTTCTGGGTAACCTAATTTTGAAACAATCCCTGAACCTATTGCATATATATTTTTTAATGTTGAGCATACTTGAACAGAAATCATGTCACGAGAATATTCAAATTTAAGTAATTTATCAGTATATAAATTACTTACTTTTTTATATATTGTCTTTTTATTTGATGCAACAGTTAATGCTAGAGGTTCATTATTTAATATATCTATTGCAAAACTAGGCCCAGCAATAACTGCAATATTATTTGTTTTTAATATTTTTTTAGTTAATTGTGATGGATATTTTTTTGAAGTTACATCAATTCCTTTTGTTCCAATAATAATTGGAATTCTTTTTTTATAAAATGGTTTCATGCTTTCTAAAGTACTTTGAATAAATTTTGATGTGGTCATTAAATAAATATAATTAGTATCCTTAAGTGCTTCTTCAAAACTATTTGTTATTGCAATATTTTCATTAAATTTTTCAGTTTTAAAAATTGATTTTATAATTTTAGTATCATTAAACTCTTTAACTTTCTTTTCATCTTCTGTCCATAATATAATACTATTATTAGAATTATTGCTTAATCTTTTAGCCATAGCTAAACTATAAGCTCCAGTTCCTATTATTGTTATTTTATTCATTATTTTTCACCTTTCATTTCTTTATATAATTTATCTAAATTTTCTTCATATCTATTATTTTTTTTAATATAGTATTTTTTGCCAATCAATTCCTTAGGCATATAATTTTGTTTAACATAATCATTTTTAAAATTATGTGGATATAAGTAATCTTTTGAATTGGTTTTAATATTATTTGGTACATTTCCAGTATTACCAGTATTAATATCATTTAAAGCTGCATCTAAAGCTAAATGGCCACTATTGCTTTTAGGGGAGAGTGCCATTTCTATTACAATATCTCCAAGAGGTATTCTTGCCTCTGGTAATCCAACTAATTCACTGGCTTGAATTGCAGCCATTATTTTAGGTCCAATTGCTGGATTTGCTAAACCAATATCTTCATATGCAATAACAGCAAGTCTTCTATGAATACTATCTAAATCTCCTGCAGTAATTAATCTTGCAAGATAGTGTAGGGAAGCATCAACATCACTTCCACGAATTGATTTTTGTAGTGCAGATAAAACATCATAATGACCATCTTCGTTCTTATCATGAAAGAATACACTTTTAATATTTAAAGATTTTAAGAAATCTTTTGTTATATTGTGATCAGTGGATGCATTATAAGCTAGTTCTAATAAATTTATAGAGCTTCTAAAATCTCCACTAGAAGATTCTGCAATAATTTCATAACATTCATTGTTAATTTTTATTCCATCAAGTGATTTGGATATTCTTTTTAATCCTAGAACTATATCCTCTTTAGATAATTCATGTAGTTCAAATATGTGGCATCTACTTCTAATCGCAGGATTTATTTTATGATATGGGTTTGAAGTGGTTAAACCAATTAAAGTTATTAAGCCACTTTCTATATGAGGTAGTAATAAATCTTGTTTGTCTTTATTCATACGATGGATTTCATCCATTATTAAAACCATACCACCATACATTTTTGCTTCTTCAATTACAATATCAAAATCACTTTTATTATTAACTGTAGCATTTAAAAATCTATGATTAACCTTAAGTTCTTCAACTAAAGCATTAGCTATAGAAGTTTTTCCTATTCCAGGTTTTCCATATAATATCATTGAAAATATTTTTTTATTATTTACTAAGTTTGTTAATACTTTATTTTTACCAATTAAGTGTGTTTGGCCAATAACTTCTGAAAGTTTTGTTGGTCGTTTAGTATTTGCAAGTAACTCCATAAAATCACCAATATAATTATATCACGATATCAATATTATTCGGTAAAATTAATAATTTCTAAAGTAAAGTTATTGAAAATAAATAAAATAAATGGTATAAATATAATAGAAGGTAGGATAGAAGAAAAATGAAAAAGAGTTTATTATTTATTAGTGCAGTTATTTCTTTATTTGTTGGAGTTAGTTCTGTAAATGCTTCATCATATTATTTAGCTGATAATTGTACTAACATGGAAAATGGTATGGGGAAAACATGTAACACAAAATTAGTTGTTGAAGATGGGACAGTAAAAATAAATGAAATAGATCTTACATTTACTATGATAGGTATAACATTTGAAACAAAAAATGTAAGTTTAAATTCAAATTGGAAAATTAAAGATTCAAGCGCAACATCATTAAATATTGAAAGCAATAAATCATCTTATGCAGTTGGAACTTATGATATAGGAACATTAAATTTTTATAAAATTGCATCTGCTTCAGTTTGTAATGTAATATATTCATATAGAGGTATCTATAATAATCGTGAGTGTTCAGTTTTAAATGGAAATTATTATGATAAAGCTGGTGAACTTACCACTCAATTAAATTATCAAAAACAATGTTTACCAAATATTTGTACAATTTTAAGTGATGGAACTTATTATAATAAAGAAGGTAATGTTTCTACTAAAGAAGAATATGAAAATCAATGTTTAGAGAAAAAATATTGCGTTTATGATAATGGTAAATATTATGATAAAGATGGAAACGAAACCACAGAAGCAAATTATAAAAGAATCTGTGAAAAGAATTATTGTAAAGTAATCACTGATGGCGATAATAAATATTATTTTGATAAAGATGGTGTTGAAGCTACAAAAGAAAAATATGAAAGTGACTGCATTGAAAAAATAATTTGTTCTATTTCAGATAATAAGTATTATGGAACAGATGGCAAAGAAATTAGCAAACTTGAATATTTAAAAACATGTTCAAAAAATATTTGTACTACTTTAGAAGATGGTACAAAATATGACAAAAATGGTAAAGTTACTACTGATATTAATTATCAAAAAGAATGTGAAATTAATGTTTGTAAGAAATTAAGTGATGGAACATTATATGGTAAGAGTGGCCAAGTAGTTGATGAAAAAACATATGACTTAGAATGTAATAAACATAAATGCCAAGTAATAGATAATAATTATTTTGATGATAAAGGTAATTTAACAACTAAAGAAAATTATACTAAAGCTTGTGAAAATCCTAAAACTGGTGAATCAATGCCATATATAGTTATTGCATTAGGTTTATCTATTGCTGGAGCAATCTTCTATATTATTAAAACGAATAATAAATTAAGAAAAATATAAAAAATCTCATAAGAGATTTTTTTTAGAAAGCAGGGGAGTTATGGAAAATGAATACATAAACAAATATATTGATTATTTAAAATATGAGAAAAAATTATCTAATAATACAATATTATCGTATAAAGAAAATCTCTATGTATTTATTAATGAATTGAATAATAAAAATATATTAAATATTACTTCTGATGATATAAAATTATTTTTAAAAAAAGATAATTATAAAAGTGATAAAACAAAAGCACATTATATTACTGTACTAAATAATTTTTATACTTTCTTAAATAAAGAAAATATTATTGAATTTAATCCAGTTGAAAATATAAAATTACCTAAATTATCAAAAAAACTTCCATCATTTTTAACTATAGAGGAAGTAGATAAATTATTAGATATTAATTTGAATAATGCATATGATTATCGAAATAAAGCAATGTTAGAAACTTTATATGGAACTGGTATTAGAATATCAGAATTAATTAATTTGAAGTTATCAGATATCGATTTTATTGAAGATTATATTAGAGTATTTGGTAAAGGTAGTAAGGAAAGAATAGTTCCGTTTAATGATATATGCAAAAAGTATTTAGAAATATATATTAATGAATATAGAAGTGTCTTATTAAAATCAAAGACATCTGAATATGTATTTATTAATAGTTTAGGTAATAACATTTCTCGCCAAGGTTTTTTTAAAGTATTAAAAGAAATTTGTAAAACATCAGGAATAAATAAAAATGTATCTCCTCATATATTAAGACATTCATTTGCAACTCATTTATTAAATAATGGTGCTGATTTAAGAATAATTCAAGAATTATTAGGACATAGTGATTTGTCTACCACCCAAATATATACTGAGGTCTTAAATGATAAAATAAAATCTGATTATGAAAATAGTCATCCACGTGCAAAAAAATAAAACTCTATTTGAGTTTTATTTTTCTTTTTATTAGCGAGCGTTTTCGTTAGCTCTTGCTTTTGAACTATTGCTATTTTTATTATTTGATCTAGCATTTGTTCTTTGATTAGATCTTGCGTTAGTTCTTTCTTTAGCTCTTGCATTTGCTTTAGAATTACTATTTTCAGATTCTCTAGCACTATTTGAACATCTACTCATAATATTACCTCCTATTAGTATTATGTCCTAAAACAATCAATTAATTCATATATATTAATGGTGATAATATGGAAATAATTGGAGCACTGTTAATTTCTACCATAGCTGGTTTATCTACGGTTTTAGGTAGCTTTATTGTATTTTTAAAGATTAAAAATACCGATAAATTTATATCATTTTGCTTGTCATTTACTGCTATTATCATGATTGGAATATCATTATTTGAATTATTTCCGGAATCTTTTTTTACTATAAGTAGTAGATATTCAATATTATTTTCTATTATATTAGTAACGCTTATCTTTATTATTGGCATATTTATTATTAAGTTTCTTAATAAAGCAATTAAATATTCTAATAGTTTATATAAAATAGGTATATTAAATATGATTGCATTAATATTACATAACTTTCCAGAAGGAATAACAACATTTATGACTTCTATGCATGACATCGATATTGGTATTAAAATTAGTATAGCCATTATGTTTCATAATATTCCTGAAGGAATAGCCATAGCTGCACCAATTTATTGTGCAACTAAAAGTAAAAAGAATGCCATTATTAAAACATTTCTATCTGGTATATCAGAACCTATTGGTGCTTTATTTGCATATCTATTTTTAAAACATTATATCAATGATTTTGTCATATCATTATTATTAGTAATAGTGGGAGCTATTATGGTGACTATTAGCATCGAAAAACTAATACCTGAAGCAAATACTCATAAAAGTAAGAAATCACTCTTATATGGCTTTATTTTTGGTATTATTGCATTATTTATTAGTTTAATAATTTTATAAAGGAGAATAATATGAAAAGAGTAGGTATAATATTAAGAAAAAATAAAAGTATAACTGATAAAGATATATATTCTGTAAATGATGATTTAATTAAATTTCTTAATAAATATGAAATTAACTTAATATTTCATATTATTGATTATAATAATTTAAATAATACTATATCATTTATTAATGAATGTGATGGGATAATACTTCCTGGTGGTGATGCTTTTAATTTTAAAATAATTCCAGTAATTAAATATTTAATTATTAATAATAAACCAACTTTAGGTATATGTTTAGGTATGCAAGAAATTGCTGTGGCATGTAATGGAAAACTTGAAAAAATTACTAATCATAATCATCATAGTAATAATGTATATGTTCATGAAGTTATTATTGATGATAATAGTCTTCTTTATAAGATCTTAAATAAAAAAAGAATTACAGTAAATAGTAGACATTATGATAAAGTAAGTATTACTAATGCTAAAAGAGTAGCTTATAGCAAAGATTATATAATTGAAGCAATAGAAATACCAAATAAAAAGTTTTTCTTAGGAATACAGTGGCATCCAGAATCTCTATATTTTGATGATAACAGTAATAAGATATTTGATTATTTTATAAATAAATTATAGTATTGTTAAAAATAATTTAATATTCTATAATAACTATATAAAGAGTAGGAGAGTGGTATTATGTATCCTAGTGATATAGTTAAAAGTTTTATAATAGGTTTTATTGTTGCAGTTATTTCATATTTAATAAATCAAAATATAATAATTTCTATTGTAGCATTTGTATGTATTTCAAATTGTTTTATTATATTTTTTGATGGTTATAGACGTCGTAATGCAAATGCCAATGGTAGATATGATAGAATGGCTTTTGAATCCTTCTCTAAAGATTCTTTTGATAATAATAATCTTATTAATTCATTAAATAAAAAAACTATCAATACAAAGATAGAATTATTACCAGATAATGCATCTAATAGTGAAATAATAGCAAAGATAAATGAAATAATTAATAGTAAAAACTTATAAAAAATAAACATACAAGGTGTATTAAAGATAGTCTTGTATGTTTTTAATTTATTATGCTTTCCTTTATTAGTTTACATAATATATATTATAAGAAGTAATATTTAATGTTAAAAATAAGATAAAATCATAAGTATATCTTTATAATAATATAACTATTTATTATGAATTATTATATATTCTATAGTTCTTTATATATTTATATTATTATTAATTATTCATGTTATAAATTATATTTTAAAAATCATTATATTTTATATTATAATTATTTTGTTTCTCAATTTATACAATATTTCTTACATATATATGATTATATTCTTTATTATTAAACAAATCGAGATGCATAATTACCCATCTTTTTATTTCTCGATTGCTTAGAATCAACCTCTTATTTATCATTTATTCCCCCTCTTTTATTAATTATTATAATAGGGGGCTAGTTTTCATAAAAATTACAGTTAAGGCACAGTTTTTCAGTTTTAATATTATTTTCTAAATTATTTTTCATTTCAATGAACTTTGGTGTCGCAATAATATCTTTAAGTGATGTATCTTTCAAATTACCAAATTTAATGTCGCCATTAGAATCTAAACAACATGCAACAACATCTTGATTAACCAATATGCCAATGTGGTCTCTTAAAGCTCTACAAGTCCCCTCTTCTCTATTTTTTACTGAAGTAAGGGTAGTTGTAGGCCATTTAAATTCTTTTTTAATAGATATATATTTATTATTTTCTAATTTATAATTACCATTATCATTTACAATAATTTTAGTATTATATTTATTTTCTAATATAGAAATTATTTGATCATAGTATGGTGAATTTGTCCATAATCGATAGTTAACAATTGTATCATGTAACGTATCAATAGTATCAAAAATATCATTAATATATTGTTCTAGAGTTTTATTATATGAGCCATTAAATGAATGCAGTGATATATTTAATTGTCTTACTCCCCTATTATTTTTAATATTTTTAATTAGATAACCATTAGTTGTAATATTTACAAAAATTTTATTTTCATTAGACATTTTAATAATTTCATTAATTTGAGGATGTAAAAGAGGTTCACCCATTAAATGTAAATAGACATAATTAGTAAATGGTTTAATATTATCTAATACATTTTTATACTCATCTAATGTCATAAAATGTTTTTCTCTCGTATTTTTAATGCAAAAATTGCAATTTAAATTACAATTATTTGTTATTTCTATATATATTTTTTTGAACATAGCAATCACTTCTTTATATGAGTATACCAAAAATTAAAAAAAAGAAAAGTATTTAAACTTTTCTTGATTCAATTTCAGCCATTTTTTCTAATACTTCAGCAGCATTTTCACCATTAATTTCAGTAAAACCTAATTCTTTTAAAGCTTGAATTTTAACCGTATTTAATTGTTGAGTTCTACTTATTTTTTCTTCATTTTTTTGTTGGATCTCTTGAACAAATCTTTTATGAGATTCTGCAAGTCTGCTTCTAGAAGCTCCTCCGTTATTATATAACGTTAAAGCAGTATATAATATCCCTTCAAAAATAAATTGTTTGTCAGCTTCAAATTTATAATCTTCTGGATCAGTAAAACCAGTAGTTTTTGACATATATCCTAAAATATATTTAATTTCAGGAACATTATCAATAGATTGCAACATTTGATATAGATAAGTTATTGCATAAAAATTCTGTTCTTTATTTTTATCTTCAGTTAATTTTTCTTTTAATAAATATGTTATATCAGAAATTAATTGTTGTTCTTGTTTATTCATTCCATTTAAATCAAAGAAACTATTAAGGCTATTTTGATTTTTAAATGATTGATTAATTCTTCCTTCAACTGCCATTAAATATTCAGTAGTAACTTTGATTCCTTTAATAGTATCTTCACTACCATCTTCTATATCTAATAATTTAAATAATAATATTTTCTTTTCTTTTGGCCATTTATTAATATCATCTAATTCAAGATAATTATAAACCATTTGTCTTGAAACTCCTAAATATTTAGCTAAGCTAACTTTTGATATTCCTAATTCTTGAAGTAAATCATTTAATTTGTTCATCAGTAAACTCCCTTTCACAAAAATATTGAAAAATCAATATCGTTTACATATTTAATTATACCATTATACACTTTAATGTCAAGTGTAAAGAAATGTAAAAATTTACAAATACCATAGTTTTTCGTTATTTTTTCTAACTTCGTAAATTATTCCACTGCCTAAGCACTCTTCACCTAGGTATAGCACGCAAGCTTGACCAGGTGTAACTGCTTTAGCAAGACCAGAATATTTAACTAAAATATGTTCATCATCAATATATTCTAGCTCAACTGGATGATCTTCACCTCTATATCTAAATTTTGCAGTACAGAATGTTGGGTGCTTGCTACTAATAAAGTTAATATTATCTATTAAACATGAATCTGAATATAAATATGAGTCATCATCATCAAAACAAACATATAAAATATTATTTATTGTATCTTTACCACATACATAATGTTTTTGAGCATCTCCAGATAAACCAACATTCTTTCTTTGCCCAATAGTATAATTCATTAATCCAGTATGTTGTCCAATAACTTCTTTTGTTTTAACATTAACTATTTCTCCTGGATTAGGTTTTAAATAATTATGTAAGAACTTTTGATAATTTCTTTCTCCTATAAAACAAATGCCTGTGCTATCTTTTTTATTAGCAACATTTAAACCTATTTCTTCAGCAATTTTTCTTACTTCTGGTTTTTCTAAATCTCCTACTGGAAATAATACATTTTTTAATTGCTCAGTACTTACTTGTGCTAAAAAGTATGATTGATCTTTATTATTGTCTAATCCTCTTAAAAGTTTGGCACCCTTAGTTCTAGCATAATGTCCTGTAGCAATGTATTTAGCCCCAAGTTTTTTAGCTTCTTCTTTAAATTTATCAAACTTAATATATTTATTACATAATAAATCTGGATTTGGAGTTCTTCCTTTTTTTAATTCTTCTAAGAAATAAGTAAATACATAATCCCAATATTCTTTGATAAAATCAACTCTATGTAATTTGATTCCTAATATTTCACAAGTCTTTAAGGCATCATTATAATCTTCTTCTTGAGGGCAAATATTATTATTTAAATTAGGATTACCATCAATATCATTATTGATCATACTATCCCAATTTCTCATAAATAATCCTTCTACATCATAACCATCTTTCTGTAGTAGATAAGCTGCAACAGCAGAATCAACACCACCTGAAATACCAACAATAACTTTTTCTTTCATTACATCAAGTCCTAACTAGTGATATTATAACTTATATAAAATAAAAAATAAAGAAATTGTTATCTAGTAATTTCTTTATTTTGAGTTGCAAATAAGTTATTTATTGAATTATAATTTTTATTTAATAAATATGAAGCCATTATTTCATCTTTATTTTCCATTTGTGACCATTTATCATAATATTCTAAAATTGCTGATTTTTCTTCTACCACAAGATATGGATTAGCATAAATACTGGCAAAAAATTTAGCATAAGCTTCATCATTATATGTATTAATAGCAAATTCATAATAATTGTTATACATATTCATAATATTATTATATTCATCATCATTTTTTTTATAATTATTAATAATTGAAACTTCATTATTACACACTTTATATAAATTATTATTATCAGTAAATATATTATATGTAGGAATATCTTCATCGCTATAAGATATTAATATATTTAAAGGATATTCATTATCTTCTAATTGACATAAATTATTATTTACACTAATACTTCTATTTTTTAATTCATCATATAATTCTGGTGTCTTAAAATCATTTTCAAATGAACTAATAAAATCATAATTAATATCAAAACATATTGATAATGCAGTGTTTTTAACAATATCATTATTAATATTGCCATATTTATTCTTATATACAAAAGCAAAATCGTCACTTATATTATATTTTAAATTAGATAAATCGATATTTTCACCATTAACAGTAAATGAATTAAACAAATCTAATCTGGCAATTATTGCTATTGCTTGTTCCTTAGAGCAGCCATTATCTAATAATAAATTTAAAAATTCTTTAGTTGGATTTGGTTTAAACATTATTTCATCAATAGTGTCTTTTCCAAAGATATTCTCATATATTTTAAATACTTCTGTTTCTATAGCATAAAATTCTGGAACCCTATTAGTATTATCATGTTCTTCAATGACATTTAAAGACGTATAAGCTTCTTCTAACATTATTCCATTCACTGATACATTTTCACATTTACTCTTCTCAGAATCGTTTAAAAGCATGTATTCATCTGTCCCAATAAATTGATTATTATAATAGTAAGTTTTATCAAAATAATATTTATTATTATGTAATAAATGATATATTTCATGAGATAAAACATCTTCATTATTTGAAGCATTAGAATAAATATTTATAATAGGATTATTGTTAACATCTACATAAAAAATACCACTTAAATTATTTCCATCTTTATTTAAATAATTTATTTTTAATTTAGCTAGTGAATTTATTAAGAATTCAGAATTAATATTATCTTTATTTTTATTAACATAAGTAAATTTTTTCATTAATAATTGTTTATCTTTATCTGAAATATTAGGATTACTATATATAGCACTAACATAATCAGAAAATAATTTTTCATCAATAATATTCTCATTATCCTCAATAGTATAATTTTTCTCATTAGTTGTTTGATTAACAAGTGTAGGATTAGAAAATAATTCTAAAGCTGCAATACCAATTATAGATAGTTGTTTGATATTCTTTACTAAATGAATTTTTATAATAGCATTAGGATTATAAGTCATTTGAATTAATTTTTGAGCAATACTATTATCAATAATATTATTATTAATATCTTTAACTAAATATTTACCACTCAAATAAAAAATATTATAAATATTGTTGTTAAAATTAATTCTAGTTATAAATACTTCTTTATTCATCCTACATCACTATGTAAGTATACACTATTTTATTAAAAATGAAAATAAGTTAAGTAAATATTTTCCTGTAAATAATACAAAGAAATCAAATAAATACAAAAAGAACATTATAATAAATGAATTTATTATTGTTTTAGTAATATTAATTTTATTATGTTTTACATATTCTATTGTTGTTTTAAATATCTTGTAGAATTTCATAGCTAATACTATTAAAAGAAATAAAAGCAAAAGCTTATATATAAAAATATATACTATTGAATAAAAAATTCCTGATAATTTATATAGTGAAAAAAAGTAAGCAGTCATAAACCCCATTACCATACTTTCAAATAAAAGATAAAATAATATAATTAAAAAACCAATACCACAAAATGATAAAGCAAAACTTAAATTGATTATTATGAAATGAATAAATATATTTTTAATACTCATAAATCTAAAATTATTTATATTATTCTTTAAATAAACAATTGAATCATTATTTAATTTAGAATAAATATAAATTCCAAATAATAAACTTAATAGAAAAAGCATAATTATTAGTAATATTTTTTTCTTCTTATTTAATTTAATCATATCATCACCATAGTTAAATCATATTTACTTTATATTAAATTTATGATAAATTATTTATGGTGATATAAGTGAATAAAAAAGTAAGAACAATCATGACATGGGCTATGATTATCATTATGTTTGGCAGTGTAATTGCAACAATTATTGGTTATGCACTTTCTGCAAATTAAAAAACCTTTTATTAAAGGTTTTTTATTTGTTCATTAAATCATTAACCGAACTAATTTGATTCTTATCATCTATTTCAGGTAATATATTATCAATATTAGTATTATTTTTAATAAATTTATTTCGATCATCTAAATATTTTTTATAAAAAATAAGAAATACTATTCCACCAGTAAATATTGAGAATAATATTATACCAATAATTATTATTGAACTAACATTAAAAACACTAAAAGAAAAATTTATTTCATTATTATCAAAATAATTACAATTCCAAGACAAATATCCATTGGTATTTGAAGAAGCATTACTACTAATAATTTTATTAGTAGTTTTTAAATTGAATATTAATTCATAATCTGAAGAATCATTTTCATCACTCATAATATCAATATAAGATTCATTAATATTATCCATTTTATTTAATACAGCATTCATATTTTCTTCATTATAACCATTCCATGATTCATTACCAATAAATATTACAGGTATACTATTATATGAAGAATTATTTTTATTTAGTAATTCTTTCATTAATGAAAAGTCATCAGGATTAGTAGTTGGATCATATGTTACTACTTCAATATTTAAATCATTAGTATTAATATATTCATTAATTTTTTCAAACATTTCTTTACTTTCTGGTACACTATCACTACCAAAAAAATACATTTTATATTTATATTTATAAATATCTCTAAAATCATAATTATACTTAGCAGAATAAATATTTTTAAAGAAACCTTTTTTTACAGTAAATAAAACAGAATCATCAAAATTATCAGTAATAGCATTAGCTAAATTTACTGGTTCCATTTTATTAGAACTTATTTTATTTATATTATTATATTTTTTAGTAAGTCTTAAACCACTAAACTTATCATCATGATATGTATCAACAGAAAAGCCATTATTAGATACAGTATTCTTTGTTTCATTTATATCAAGCTTTTTATCCGAAGCAATTGGATACCCAATATTAACAATTAGATCAACCGATTTATCGTTATTAATAACTAAATTAGTTTCATCTTTAGCACATCCAGTTAAAAAGAAACATAACAATATTAAACCAATTATCCTTTTTATATTAAATCTTTTCATTCTCTTCCTACTCTCTATATTTATTATAAATTTTAACAAGTTTTTTGTAAATATATTTTAATCTATCTAATGTAAAAAGCCATGATATTCATGACTTTATTTTATAATTCATTGGCTGATATTGTAATTACTGGGCGAACTCCATAATTATTAACATATTTAAAATCATTACCGCTAAAATTTGCATCACTTCGAACAGCCCAAGTATGATTATCATCGTATGCTGATTCATTCCAGTATGATGATGAATAAACAAATGATGGAGCTGATATACATGAATACTCATTTGCTGAGCAACCTAATGTTTCTAAATCATCTTTTGCAATAAGACTTGCATTATTAATTGTTGCTCCTAGCTCTTCTAATTTTGCTTTATATGTATTCACGTATTCCTCAGCAATGCTGCCACTATATGATGGAGAAATACTTGAAAAAGCTATATTACCATAAGTTGTTTTTCCTTCTTTATATCCAACTACATTACTATTTTGAATATTATCTTCTGTTCCATATGGATTTGATCCTACATTTAAATTATATTGAGACAAGGCTTTAATATTTGTATCATCATTTGATATTACATAAAAGCTTTCTGTATCATATGTTATTAAATCTCCTACATCAGCTCTTTTATTATTATTTTCATCATTTGTTAGTACCCAATAAGTTGGCTCTTGACCTTCTACATAACCTGATACATCTAATTTTAAATAAACATATTTTCCTATTTCAGAAATATCTGCTTCTTCATCCATCCATAGTCTTAAGACATGTGCATTAATATCATTGGCATTAATTGTTCCTTTATATATTTGGTATTTAACCACTTCTCTATTATTTATATTTTCTTTTTTCTTAGTTTTAATGTCAGCTAACTTTAAAATATCAGTATTATTATCATCATTAATTTTAATGTTTAATTTCAAAAGTGAAAGATTATCAAATAATGAACCACTTATTTTATTAGCTGCTAAATCTTCTTCATAAGCTTCATAATTTATATATAAAAATGCTTGATATGTTACAGGAATGTTTCCAGTATTTTTTACTGAAAATTGAAAACCTTCTTTAGTTAGAGCAACATTATTACTCATTGGAACTATTTCAGTATATTCATTGCTTGAAATATATCCATTTTCACTTGCATATTCTACTTGCAAAGTACCTGTTGTAACCACTTGATTATTTGAATTACTATTTACTCTCATAAATAAAGCATAAGAAGTTCCTAATACTACTATTAAAAGAATTGCAATTACACCAATCATAACTTTGGTTTCTCTTTTTACAATACTGGTATATTTCATATGATCACCTACTATTTAATAATAACATTAAATAATATAATTGACAATATTTTAAAGTTTATTAAATAAGATAATTTGTCTATTTTTAATTTCACCTAGAGAGTAATTATTATTTTCTTCATTATCTAAATCATCTATAGATAATTGATAGTTATAGGGATTTTTATCTATATCTAAATATGGATCACAAATATAGAATATATTATTTTCGTATCTTGTAATTAAATAATAATGTTCTAAATCCAAATAACTTCTTACAACTACAACCCCATTATTCTTTAAGCAATTAATAATTTTGCATATATCAGCATTGTTTTTTTCTAATACCGTAAGTTTTAAATCAAATGAATTAAAATAAGAATATGAATTTATTTTTCTAACAATTTTTCTCATGGCTTTTTTACTAGTCCCACAATCACCAATAATATATTTTTTACAATCTAGAGAATTTCTATATATTATTCTTATTAGTTCTACTGGTATTTCATCTCTTTTATATAAATAAGATACTGCATTTAATAATGATGTTGGACCACAATCATATTCAGATATTTGGTTATTTAAAAACATATAATCACCTTTATATATATTATGTTAATAAATTTAAAAATGCATAAAAAAATCAAGTAAGTTATTACTTGATTCTAATATCACCAAAAACACAAACTGAATCAATATATATTTTATGTTTGGAATTATTATTTATATTTTTATTAAAACTACTTCCGAAAATATTAACACCATTTACTTCTACATCAATATTTTCTGGAACTGTCAAATAAACAGTACCAAAAACACTAACTGCATCAATTCTAACATCATCTTTAATTTCGATATCAGATAAATCTAATTTTACTGAACCAAAAACAGCAACTGTTTCGCATCCTTTAAAATCTTTATCATCATTTTTAGAATTTGATTCACCAAAAACTCCAACATAAGATTGTGCATTTTTTGATTTTTTAATATTTTTAAATGTTTTTCCAAAAATCATTTTTATTCCTAATTCAATAATTAATACGCATAAGAATACTAAAATAGAATTTTCAATAATATCTCTACAATCTAATAATAGTAGTATTCCAATTAACATTAAATTAAAGCTTGACCATTTATGATCATTAAATAATAAATCTATTAATGATGGAATAATAATAAATAATGTCCACCAACCACTAAAGAATATATTAAATGATATAACATCTAATGTTTTTAATAATAATGTAACTCCTAGAAGAATAATAAATATTCCCCATACATAATTTGTAATTTTTTTCTTCATAATAAACCTTCCTTACTTTTTAATATCTTAGAAGCCATGGCCACCGCCACCGCCTCCACCGAAGCCTCCTCCAGAAGAGAAACCACCGCCTCCACCGAAGCCACTACTTGATGAAGATGATGCAACACTTGCAGCAGTTGAATGAGCATTGCTAACTGCAGTATTAACTGAAGAATTAATTGATGCTGCTAAATTTGAATGAAAATAATATGAATTATATGTGCCAACATAAGTTTCGCTGGCTTCTAATTCTTTTATCTTAACATTCATTACTTTTGAAACTTTATCTGCAATTCCAAAAACAGTAGCATAAACCATATATCTTTCCCATAATGCAATCTCAGGTAATTCCTTTACACTAAAATCTCCAAAATCTAATAAAAACTTTTTAAAAGCTTTCCATCTAACATATTGATCATTACCATACTTTGTTCTTTTCTTAAAGGCCAATGAATAAACTAAAATGCCAATAGATAAAAGAAAATTAAAATATAATAATATTGTATAAGCTGTTAAAGATGAAAAAATAAATTGAATAGCAAATGCTAAAAATACCATTAATAAAGCATATCCAACTATTTTTCCATGGCTCTCATATATATGTAATTTTTTGCCTTCATTAGTAACTTTATTTTTCCAATTAGTGTAAGAGCTTGTGAAATTATTATAAGTTTTAGTTGATTTTGCATAATCTTTTAATTGTTTTGTAGTAAAAGTATTATCTTTACCAACAGTATTAAATAAGAAACCAATAAGATTAATTTCAGCATCAGATAAGTTATCTTGATTTAATAATTTAAATTCATAATTATCTTTTTTACCGCCATCTTCAATTTTATTACATTCAATATTCTTTTTATATATTAAATTCATAATTGAAGCACTCATTGCATTTGGTGTTAGAGATTTATTCATAATATAATCAACTATCTCTACATTATAATCATTTATAAATTCTCTATTATAATCATTTTGAAAATCACTAATATATTCTTTGTCATATTTTCTATAAATATAAAATATACTAATAATTTGCCATAGTATCATTACTCCTGATACGCATCTAGCAACATTCATAAGTTTTTTTGCTGCTTCACGTTTTGCATTGGCTTCATCTGCTCTTTGTGTTTCTACAGCCACTATTTTATCTAAAGCATCTTCATTAGAACTTCTTAATGATGAAGAATCAGTAATTAAACTTTTATCGAAAGTAGTTCTAATATCAACAGGTGAATTTGCATAAATCTTATCTGCAGTTGCTAAAATATATTTATTATCATATTTATGAATTTCACCAGTCAATTCTCCATGAGCCCAAATTCTAAAAAAATTTGAATCATCTTGGCTAGGCAAATGCACTCTAATATTTAAATCTTCTATTGCATCACTATATTCATTACCAATAAATGTCCAGTATAATTCAGCTACATCATTATGCATAACAACTGCATCATCAACAATATAGTGAATTAAAAAAGCCACTTTTTGATTATCAGCTCTATAATACATTCTAAATGTTTTACTAGTAGAACTTTCACTAAGATATACATCATTATTAGATGCTGAAGCATAATTTGTTGTCATATTTAATTCTTTAAAATTCTCATTAAATGTGGCAAATGAAACATTATCAACGTATTTTGCTTTGCAATAATAATCACTAATACTTTTTGCATTATAAATAGCATCATGTTCAAAATCTATACTATCAGCTTTGTATGAATATAATGCACTATTTGCAAAAGATATCTCTCTTTCATAACCATTAAATGTTCCATCAAGAACAATTAATTCATTTACTTCCATAGAACCATTTTCTAAAATATTTGCATCAATATAATAATTAGTTATATCATATTCAGCATCCGACGCATTTACAGAAATTGGAACTAAAAACAAAATTATAAATACTAATATTTTTTTAAAATTCATAATAAACTCCTCTATATAATAATAAGCTTACATAAGTAAGCTTAAAATTTAACTGAAACGTTTTCTCTTTCTTCTTTATTTGCTTCAAAGAATTTTTCTTTATCAAAATGGAACAAAGAAGCAACAATATTACTTGGAACCATACTAACTTTGTTATTATATTTTAATACAGTATCATTGTAAAATTGTCTAGCACTAGCTATTTTATTTTCAGTTTCTTGTAATTCTGATTGTAATTGTTGGAAATTAGTATTTGCTTTTAAATCAGGATAACTTTCAGTTAATGCAAATAATTTTGAAACAGCTTTAGTTAATTCTCCATCAGCTTCCATTTGTCCTTCTGGAGTAGTAGCTGATAAATAAGTGTTTCTAGCTTTTATTACATTTTCTAATGTTTCACTTTCATGTTTTGTATAACCTTTAATAGTTTCAACTAAATTAGGAATTAAGTCAAATCTTCTTTTTAATTGAACATCAATTTGAGCCCATTGATCTTTAACTCTATTTTTTAAACCTACTAAAGTGTTATATGTACTCATTATCCATAAAGCAATAATAACAACAATTGCAATAATAATAATCCATACCATAATTATTCCTCCTTGTACTTTAATAATAGCATATGTTATCAATAAAAACAATAATCATATTTTTAAATCAGTAATATAAAAACACTCTTTGGAATATTTAAATTTATCTTCATTTATAATTCCATAAATAAACACTTCTTTATCATTTTTTAAGTATTTATTTACTTCTTTTTTCGATGTAATATTATCTAATAAACAAATAAAATCATAATTATAATCTTTAATATTATTTAATTTATAATTTAGAGAACCTATTTTATAATTATGTTTTAAATTATATATTTTATTTAAAATACAGTTATAAAAACTCATAACATAAATATTATTATTTTTATTTAATGAAAGAATTCTATTAAGTTTATTAGTATCACAATTATAATCTTTAATTTCTAGCATTTTAACTTTATTAGTTTTAATTTTTAATATCTGATATAAAGTTGGAAGATTATATTTTTTTAAATCTTTATATTTAGTCATAAATATTATTTTATTATCAATAATGGCATCATGATATATAACATATTTTTTATCCTTTGTTTGTCTAATATCACATTCAAAACCATAATATGAATCGTTATTAATAGCATTATAAAATGATTGAATTGTGTTTTCTTCTTTTTTGTTTTTAAATAATCCCCTATGAGCAATTAATTTCATAAAAAAACCACCTAATTAATATTACGTGATTTTTTAATAATTATTTAAGAAAAATAAAATAATACACTACAATTATTAGCAAAAAACAAATTGTTCCAATTATTGGAGCATAATTCTTGTTGTCTTTTTTTTCTTCTATTTCAAGTGCCTCTTTTTCATTTGTTATTTCACTTACATCTTGAACATCTTCTGTATATATTTTTAAAAAATATGTATTTTGTTCCTGAGTAGATTTATTTATAATTGTTACAAATACAATTTTATTTTCAGCTAAATTACTATTATTATCAATAGTTACTTCATAATTTTTAGTATCATAAGTAGCCTCTATTTCTAAGGTTTTAACTTCTTTACCAATACTTACTGAATAATTATTATTATATTTATCAAATTCTGGAGAAATACTTCCATTATTTATTTTTAAACTTTTAATATACAAATTATCATCAGCATAAACGTTCATTGTAAATGACATTAAAATAACTAATATAAATAAAATCTTTTTCATCTTATCACCATTATTATATTAACCAAATATAATAATAATAAACTTTATTTATATGAAATATTATTATTACTGGGTCCTATAATGCATCTTCCATCTATATCAAAACGTGAACCATGACATGGGCAATCCCATGTTTTTTCAACTTCATTGAATACCAAACTACAACCTAAATGAGGACATTTATTATATACAATATGTTTTTCATTATTTTTATCAATGTAAATTGCTAAATTATCTCCATTAATTTTTATGAATTTCACATTATTTTTGTACCAAGATTTATTTTTCACTAATTTATTTTCAACAAATGATTTTACATTATAACTTAAATATAATGGATATTTTAATGCACTGATTGACTTATTTCTAAAAGGATCAAATAGTTTTTTATATAATGAATCGTTTTTAATAATTAAATCACTAATAATTTTTCCTGCAATTGTTGCATTAGTCATTCCCCACGTATTATAACCAGTTGCTAATAACAGATTATTATCGATAAAACCGATATATGGCAGATTATCAATTGTAATTAAATCATGATTTGTCCATAAATATTGAGGTTTTAATCCGGCATTTATGCAATTTCTCATAAGGTTATTATAATTATTTTTATAGTTTATTTTATTACACAGTTTATGCGTATTTGCTAAATAAATAAAATAATTATTATGATATCTAAATGATTCAATTGGTTTTTCTATATTAATTCCTGAAATATTTTTTTTGCTATTAACTAAACTGGCAGCAATATATGATCTTTCAATATAAGATTTAAATGGCATAAACATTGGCTTTAAAAAATAAGGGTAATGTGATGCTATAACAACATATTTAGCTGTTATTTCCTTATTGTTACAATAAATAATATATTTATCTTCTTTTTTAGATATTTTTAAAGCAGCTGTATTCTCATATATTTTAATATTATTATTAATTAAAACATTTTGAATAGCATATAAATATTTCAATGGATGAAAAACATAAGTATTGTTCACTCCAATATTATAAATATTATTTATTGGAATATTAATGTTTTCACTATAAGAAATCCCTAATTGTTCTAAAATTTTAGCTTCAGATTTAATTTTGTTTGTTTCTCTATTATTTTTAGCAAATAATATTGATTTAGACTGTTTGAAATCACAATCGATATCATATTTTTTAATATTTTTCTTAATCATATTTATAGCTTCAATTTGAGACTGATAATATAATTTAGCATTATCTTTTAATTTAGAATAGATATTATCTTGCAAATATGTGATCTTACCTGTTGTTCTTGCCGTAATACCCTTTGCTATTCTATTTTTATCAATAATACATACTTTTAAATTTGAATTCATTAGCTGATGTGCAACATTTAATCCAGTTATACCGCCACCAATTATCAAAACATCAATATCTATATTTTCATTTAAAGCCTCATATTCAGGAAACTTCACATCATCTAACCACATTGAATAATAATGCATTTTAATCACCTAAATATAGTATGTACTAAATATGTAATAATATAAAAAATGAATACAATGAGTGAATTATTTGTAATTCAATAAATTAAATAATATAATTAAATCAGGAAGGAAATTAATATGGAAGAAAATATGAATCAATTACTAAATATCTTAAATGATTTTATTGAAAAATATCCAGAAATAAAAGATATTGAAATTGTTAAAAATGTAGTTGGAAATTTATTACAATTGCAAAAAAATAATATTAATTTAGATAAACTTGAAAAAAATATAATTTATTTAGATACTAACTATGATGAATTAAATGAAATATCTTATTATTTCACTCCAATAATTATAAGCATAAAAAAAGAAAAACATAAAAAAATGATAGATGAATTAAGAATAAATAATAAGATAAAGAAAGAAAATAAATAATAATGGTTATAACAAACTAATGCTATATTAAAAAAGACTCGAGAAAATAATCTTGAGTCCTTTTTATTTTAGTTTTTACAATAATAATTTAAATTAATTTAATCAATATTTCGTTCATAACGTATAATTTTTCAGGATTTATAAAAACATAGCCATTCTTTTCAATTAAGTCTTTATTCTTTAATAATGGATTAATAGGATAAGCATCCTTAATATCAATATTATATTTTTCTTTAAAATCATTCATATTTATTCCTTGAATTTTTCTAAATCCAAGCATTAATTCTAAATCCATAATATCATTTTGAGTTAACAATTCTTTTGAAGAAAATTCTTCTTCTTCAATATATTCTTTTAAGCTTCTAGTGTTATTATATCTAACACCATCAACATATCCAGATGCACCAACTCCAAAACCATAATATTCTTCATTATTCCAATATTTTAAATTATGTTTAGATTCATGATTATCTAAAGCAAAATTACTTATTTCATAATGATTAAAATGATTTTTCTTTAAGGTTTTACAAATATATTTATACATTTCGTAATCTAAGTCTTCATCACAATTTTGATACTTTTGATTATTCAAAATTGTATTTTCTTCTAAAATTAAACTGTAAGTACTAATATGATTAGGTTTTAATTTTAATATCTTTTTCAAATCATTCTTTAAGATACTTAAATTTTGATCTTTAAAACCATATATAATATCTACATTTATATTATCAAAGCCAAACTCTCGACACATATTGATTTTTTTCAAAGCATCATCAAAAGTATGATGTCTATTCATAATATTTTGCAATAATTCATTAAAAGACTCTATTCCAATACTTAATCTATTAACTCTATTTTCTCTTAAAATTGAAAGTAAATTTTCATTTATATCATTTAAATTACATTCAAAAGTAAATTCATATTCTTGACTCAAATTAAATCTAGAAATAATTTTAAATAATACATCTAATTCATTTTCAGTTAAAGATGATGGAGTTCCACCACCAACATAAATAGAATTAATCTCTTCTCCCATATATATATCTTTTATTTCATTATTTAATTTTTTTAGATATGGCATTACCCACTCTTTTTTGTATAACACTTTACAAAAATCACAATAAGAGCAAATTGTTTTACAAAAAGGAATATGAATATAAACTGCTTTAGTTATTTCATTCATAAGTTCAACTCCTTTTAAATTTCATTATTTATTTTGATGATGTTTATTTACATAAAATAGTTCTTGAAGTGCTTCTTTTGTTTTAGGATCATCAATTTTCATAAGACGGTCATAAATAGTAGAAACAGGTCTATCATACTTTAAAGAAGCTTCAGATAAAGTTAAATTATTATTTAACATTTGCTCTAATATTTCAGTGATTTCAAAATCACTAATTGATGGCGTAGCAACACCATTTTTTCCACCAACCTGATTGCCTATTTTAATTAGTCCTTTTTGAACTTCTTTAACAGCAATATATAAGTCATTATTTATAGAAGGTAAATTATTTTTATCGTTGATATATTTTTTTATTGAAGAAATAGAAATTCCAAAATGATTAGCAGTTACTTCAATAGTAGCTTTATTTTCAATAATATACTTACTGATTTCTAATATTTTTCGCTCTTTTTCTCTTTTTATTTCTTCCTGTGTCATTAATTTTCCTCCTTAAGTATTTCTAAGAAAACATCACTTGGAACTTCAACAGAACCAACCATTTTCATACGTTTCTTACCTTCTTTTTGTTTTTCTAATAATTTTCTCTTACGTGAAACATCTCCACCATAACATTTAGCCAATACATTCTTTTTCATGGCTGAAATATTTTCACGAGCTATTACTTTAGCTCCAATGCTTGCTTGAATTGGAACTTGAAACATTTGTCTTGGAATTAGTTTCTTTAATTTTTCAGTAATTTGTTTACCTCTTTGGTACGCAAAATCTTTATGAACAATAACAGATAATGCATCAACTACATCACCATTTAATAAAATATCCATTTTAACTAATTTTGAAGATTTATATCCAATGATTTCATAGTCAAAAGATGCATAGCCTTTAGTACTTGATTTTAATTTATCAAAGAAGTCATAAACTATTTCTGAAAGTGGTATTTCATAATGAATATTAACTCTTGTATCATCAATATATTCTAAAGATTTATATATACCACGCTTATTTTGGCATAAGTCCATTATTGCCCCAATATACTCACTTGGAACAATTATATTAGTATAAATATAAGGCTCTTTAATATCTTTAATATATGTTTGTTCAGGCATTTTAGCAGGAGAATCGATAAGTTCAAAATTATTATTAGTTAATGTTACTTCATATATAACACTTGGACTAGTAGCAATAATACTAATATCAAATTCTCTTTCAATTCTTGTCATGATGATATCCATATGTAATAATCCTAAAAATCCCGTTCTAAATCCAAAACCTAATGCTTCTGATGTTTCAGGTTCAAAAGTTAAAGCAGCATCATTTAATTTCAATTTTTCTAAGGCATCTTTTAACGCTTCATACTTATTTGGTTCTACAGGAAATATTCCTGAATAAACCATTGGTTTCATAGGTTTATATCCTTCTAAAGGCTCTAATGCATTATTTGATTCTAATGTGATGGTATCACCAACCGCAACACTAGAAATATCTTTAATACTAGCACAAATATATCCTACTTCTCCAGATACTAAATCTGCTTTGTCAATTGGTTTAGGATTATGAAATCCTAATTCAACGACTTCAAACGATTTATTAGAAGCCATCATTTTAATTGTATCTTTAACTTTAAGTTTTCCATCTACTATTTTTACTAAAGCAACTACGCCTTTATATGGATCAAAATAACTATCAAATATTAAAGCACGTAAAGGTTTATCATTATTAACCACTGGTGGTTCAATGCGTGTAATAACAGCTTCAATCAATTCTTTTACACCTTCACCAGTTTTACCACTACATAATAATATTTCTTCTTCTTTAAAACCTAATACGCGACATAATTCTTCCTTAACTTTAGGCACATCAGCATTTGGTAAATCAATCTTATTAATAACTGGAATAATAGTTAAATCATTAGCCATTGCTAAATATAAATTAGCAAGAGTTTGAGCTTCAATGCCTTGAGCAGCATCCACGACTAAAATAGCACCTTCACAAGCTGCCAAACTTCTTGAAACTTCATATGTAAAATCTACATGTCCTGGAGTATCTATTAAATTTAAAATATATTCCTCATTATTAAATTTATAATTTAATCTAACTGCATTTAATTTGATAGTTATTCCACGTTCACGTTCTAAATCCATATTATCAAGTAATTGTTCTTTCATGTCTCTTTTATCAACACTACCAGTTAATTCTAGTATTCTATCAGCTAGTGTACTTTTACCATGATCTATATGGGCTATAATTGAAAAATTTCTTATATTTTGTTTCATCATTCTGCTCACCTAGAAACAATTATACCTTAATTTATAACTTACGAAAACATTTTTTTAATTACTTTACCTATTTTTCCTATGCCTTCAGTCAAAAATTTTTCTAAAGATAAGGAAACTTCATCACCTAATTTACTGGCAGTATTAGAATAATCAATATTATTATCTTGAGAATATTGTTTAATATCAATATTTCGGTTATTTTTTACATCCTCTTCAAATTTAGCAATATTTTCATCAGTTAAAACAATTTTATTATTCGTTTGATTTTCATAATAACCACTTTCACCAGCTATATATAAACTTATATATAATATAAATAGAATAAATAATATTCTTAAAACAGGATTACTCTTTTTCTTTTTCATTATCTTCATCTACTATTCTTTTATAAACATTAGCTAAAGCTTCTAAAGAATTACTAATGCTTTTTATATCATTATATGGTCCTCCAACTTCAATTAATACTGCATTATTAGAAATATCTTGATTAAAAATACCAGAATTATTTTTAATATCTATTCCTCTAGTAATTGAAGGATTAAATTCTTTCAAATAGTTATTAATTCGATTAGCCATTTCTAAATTTCTTTCAAAACCATCATGCCCCTTGCCTAAAACTATCATTATTTTAGCATATGTCTTACCATCAATTTCACATTTAGATATATTTTCTGGAATTGAATCTCGATGTAAATCAATCACATATTTTATACTTTTATTTTTGTCTAAGGCATCTAGAGCAAGTAATTTTGAAGCTTTATAAGAATTCTTATAGCTCCAATTGTTTATATCTAAAATTTCTTTAATATTATTTTTTTCAACTATAGAAGATATTCCTAAATCACTTAATTTGTTTTGTAATATCAAACTTGCATGTAATACAGTAGGAACAATATTATATTCATTATTATTTGTTTTTCTATATTCTTCTGTTTGATGTGTATTATAAATATAAACCAACGGTTCACTATTATTATCATTATTTTCTATAATAACTGCTGGTGTTACTTGTTCAACATTTTTTTTGCTAACTGGTAAATCAATATCAATTCCAAATGAATAATTCAGAAGAAAAGATATACCATTATTTTTTAATATTTTATTAGTATTAGTTTTTGTGTCATCCAATAAAATACTAATCAATTGTTGTTCTGATAAGTTTTTTGTTAGAGAATCATATAAATAATTAAAAGTTAAGCAGACTACTACTAAAATAATTACAATAAAAAATAAAATATAGATAAATATATTCTTTTTATTTTTCTTACCTTTAAATCTCTTTTTCATATGATCACCATATTAATATATTAGATTATTTTTAATGTATAAAATGTCATATTATGTAAATATTTTAGGTTGTGATTATTATTTAATTATTGTATAATATTTTTAGAATAAAGAGGACTAGGTGAAATTATGTTAAGAGAATTTGATTATGAAAATATGCCCGTTGCAGATATTGTAAACGAGATTATTATAGATGCCGTTAAAAGAGGTGCTTCTGATATCCATTTAGACCCCAGACCAGAATTTTTAATGATTAGAATTAGAATTGATGGTGAATTAGTAGATTACACTACTATCCCATTAGGAATTAAAAATCATATAACAACAAAAATAAAGATTTTAGCTGGAATGAATATTACAGAATCAAGACTACCACAAGATGGTGCCATCAAAACTACTATTGAAGATAGAAGTTTGGACTTACGTGTCTCTACTCTACCAATTGTTTATGGAGAAAAAGTAGTTATTCGTATCTTAGATTACTCAAGAAGTATGGAAGGTTTAGAAAATTTAGGATTCTCTGAAGAAAACCTAACTAAAATTAATAAAATAATTCAAAATCCAAATGGTATTATATTAGTAACCGGTGCTACTGGAACAGGAAAATCTACTACTGTTTATGCCGTTTTAGATAAATTAAATACAACTGAAAGAAATATTATTACAGTTGAAGATCCAGTCGAAATGAAAATTGAAGGTGTAAACCAAGTACAAGCAATGAGTGATATTGGATTAACATTTGCAAATGCATTAAGAAGTATTTTACGTCAAGACCCCGATACTATAATGATTGGAGAAATTCGTGATGATGAAACTGCAAGAATTGCTATTCGTGCTGCCATTACAGGACATTTAGTATTATCAACAATCCATACAAATAACTCATTAAATACAATAGAACGTTTACTTGATATGGATGTTGAAAGATATTTATTAGGTTCTGCTCTAACAGGTATTGTTTCACAAAGATTAACTAAAAAATTATGTCCAAAATGTCGTACAACAAGAGCTACTACGCCTTATGAAAAAGCTATATTTAAAAAATCTTTAGGGCTTGATGTAGATACCATTTATGCACCAGTTGGTTGTGATGAATGTTATAAAGGATACAAAGGAAGAATTGCAATACATGAAGTTCTTGCGGTTAACCAAGAAGTTAGAGATGCAATATTAAATAATATAAGAAAAGATGAATTAAGAAGAATTATTTATAAAAAAGGAAAAACAGTTACTCTTCTTCAAGATGGACTTGAAAAAGTTATGAATGGTTTAACTTCATTTGATGAAATATTAAGAGTTATAGAAGTTGATAGTGATTTCGGTGAAGATGAAAAAGATATCAGAGATGCTATAATTGGTAAAATTCCTACAACAGTTCAAAATAATGAACCAATAAAAGAAATAGAAACTTTAGATTTTTAAAGTTTCTATTTTTATTTGAAATTATTATTTAATATTTCTTTTAAAGTTTCGGCAGATTTTGCAGGAATAATCTTACTTAATTCTTCTATAGTAGCTTCTTTCATTTTAATTACACTACCATATTTTTTTATTAATTCTTTTTTCCTAACAGCCCCTATACCATCAATATTGTCTAAGATTGATGAAATACTTCCCTTGCTTCTAATACTTCTGTGATAAGAAATTGTAAATCTATGTACTTCATCTTGCATTCTAGTTAAATAATGAAATACATTTGAAGTTTTATCAATAACAATTTCATTTAAGGTATCACCATCAATTAAATCATTAGTTCTATGTTTATCATTTTTTCTCAAGCCACAAACTTTAATATTTAAATTTAATTCATCTAATACATCTTTACAAGCATTAATCTGATTTATACCACCATCAACAATAATTAAATTTGGCTTTTCTAATTTATCTATAAGCATTCTAAAATATCTTCGATAAATTACTTCTTTCATAGTATTATAATCATCATTTTTATTAGAACTTATCTTAAATTTTCGATATTCTTTTTTACAAGGTTTTCCATTTTTATATACAACCATAGCTGAAACTGAAAAATCACCAAATAAATTTGAATTATCAAATAAATCTATTCTATCTAAAACATGCATATTCAAAAGTTCTTTTAATTCTTCATTAGCTTTTTCAGTTCTAGTTTCATCTTTTTCAATTAGTTTTATTTCATTTTCTAAATTGATTTTAGCATTCATAAAAGCCATATTTAATAGATCTTTTTTCTTGCCTTTTTGAGGTGAGTATAATTTTGTATTAATTACATTTTCAATCAAGTCTTTATTAATGCTTTCATCAATCAATATTTCCTTAGGAATCTCATGTCTAGAATAAAATTTAATAATATAATTTTCTATTTCTTCAGTTAATTCTCCAACTATTGGAAAAATATCCGTATGTCCACCAACTAATTTTCCATTTCTAACAAAGAATATTTGAGTACTTATATAACCATCATTTAAATAATATCCAATTACATCTCTATTAACCATATCATGTAATTCTACTTTTTGCTTAGACAATACAATTTCAATATAATCTAATTCTTTTTTTAAATCTAAAGCCATTTCATAGTTCATCGTCTTACTATATAACTCTATTTTATTTAATATTCTATTTTTTAATACAGCATCATTGCCATTTAAAAATGATAATATTTCTTTTTCCATATTATCTAATTTATTTTGATCATAATTCTTAGTACAATAACCGAGACATTCATCAATATGATAATATAAACAAATTTCTTTTTTATTCCCTTCACATTTTTTTAAAGGATAAATTCGATTTAATAAATTGGTAATTCTTCTAGCAGCATATGCATTTGGATAAGGTCCAAATAATTTTTTATTATCACTTTTTTTAATATTTAAATATCTTGATACTTTTACTTTTGGATATGGATATTTTATATATTCAATATATGGATAAGACTTATCATCCTTTAAAAGGATATTATATTTAGGATCAAATTTTTTAATAAGATTAATTTCAATAATAAAAGCTTCTAATTCACTATTTGCTACAATATAAGTAAAATCATTAATTTCACTTATCATCTTTGTTGTTTTACCTGTATGTACTCCTCTAAAATACGAAGCCAATCTATTATGTAAATCTTTTGCTTTACCAACATATATAATAATACCATCCTGGTTTTTCATTTGATAAGAACCAGGTTGATGTGGGACTAAACTAAGTTTATCTTTGAACATATATATCACCTGCCATTTATTATACTATAAAAATATAATTAATAAGTTTTTTTTAAAGAATATCCAAAATATTCTTCGCGTTTTACGTTAAAATCAAGAGCAATAAAAGAAAAATAATTGCCATTTTTATCCCACATTTCATATTTATTATCTTCAGGATGAAAAATAATATGATTAATTTGAGGGTGTAAATTAATATTTGTCACATAAATTACTTCTTGAGTTTCTAGCACATTTCTTCTAACATTTATATAATTCCATAAATCTTCACAACTCATTTTTACTACCTCTATTATAATTAAATTATATCACAAATAATATTAATAATATTAATTTGTTAATACTTAATTTATTTAGTATAATAAAGATGGTGAATCTCAATGGAACTAATAAATACTTATACTTATGAAATAAAAAAATCAAAATTCATTGCATTGTATTATGAAATAAACACTGTAGATGATGTTAAAAATATTTTAGAAGTATTAAAGAAAGAACATAAAAAAGCAAGACATATCCCATATGCCTATAAAATTGATAATTTAGTAAAAAAAAGTGATGATAAAGAGCCATCAAGTACAGCTGGTACTCCAATATTTAATATAATTGAAAAAAACAATTTGAATAACGTTCTAATTGTTGTTATAAGATACTTTGGTGGAATTAAATTAGGTGCTGGTGGCTTATTAAGATCTTATTCAACTGCAGCTAAAGAAGTAATAAAAAATACACAATAATTGTGTATTTTTAATTTTGAATCATTTCTTTTATTTCATCAATATCTTTAAAGCCTACTGATTGAGAAATTAATTCTCCATCTTTAAACACAATCAATGTTGGAATACTCATTACTCCAAATCTTTGTGCTAAATCAGGACGATTATCAGTATTAATCTTTATTATATCAACAAAATCAACATTTTCTAAAACATTACCCATCATCTTGCAAGGTCCACACCATTCAGCGTAAAAGTCTACTAAATGAATTCCATTTTTAACTAAGTCATCAAAATTTTCTGTTTCCAAATATTTTATCATTACTCTATTTCCCTTCATAAGATTTAATTAAATCTTTTGCTCCTTTAATATTAATCTTTCCATTTTCAACTAATTTATTAGCATTTTCTGTAGTTACTATTTCATATTTTAACAACGTGTCTAAAGCATTATAATCATTTTTACTTTGATTGCCTTTAATATTAGTTTCTTTTAAAGTACTAATCTCTTTAAATGCATTATATGAATTTTTAAAACCTGCAGTAAATGGTGTTTTAGATAATATCATGTCAGTATATTTACTTCCATCTATAACAGTATGTGAAAAACTAAATTGAGAGAAAATAAATAATGCAACAAAAACAAAGACATATCCTTCTAAAAATCCAACTAAAGCCCCAATTATTTTTGATGGTAATGTTAAAATTATTGAATAATCTACAATCTTACTTATAACCCCAGTGATTTTTAAAATTACACTTAATAAGATACTTAAAATGCTTAATACTATAAAGAATGCTATTGCTTCATAAATAAGTATATTTATTACTGTTATTCCTTTAAATATTCCACCTAATTTAAAAAATGGTAAATATGTATACATTAATACTGACAATGGATTCTTTAGATAATAAGCAATAACAATTATTAAAATAGTACCTATCAAGGTTGCTAAAGACTGAATTGCTCCCCTTTTAAATCCTAAAACTGCTCCCATTAATAAAAATAATACTATTACAACATCAATTATATTTAAACTCATTTTATCAAATCCTTAATACAATTATTATAGTATATTAATAATGAAAAATAAAGCTAAATATGTTAAAATATTTATATGAAAGAGAGAATAATATGACTATAGTATTTAAAGTAAGTGATAATGTTAAACATAAAATGATTGAATTTTATAAAAATTCTTTAAGACCAAAAACTCCACCCTATGCTATTTTTCAAGCTGAAGATGGAGATGTTATTATTACCTTATATCAGAGTGGTAAAGCAATGTTTCAAGGAATATCTGCAGATATAGAAGCAAATATATGGAAAGATCAAGAAAGACATTTAAATAATCGTAATGTGGATCTAGAACTTGAGAAAAAAGAAAAGAAAGAAAAAGAAGTTGTCAAAGATACTTATTATGATGTTGCTACTATTGGTAGTGATGAAGTTGGAACTGGCGACTATTTTGGTCCGATTGTTGTAACAGCATCATTTGTAGCATTAGATAAAATTCCATTTCTTACAGATTTAGGAGTCAAAGATTCAAAAGCACTAACTGATGATACTATTAAAAAAATTGCTCTAGAAATAATTAAAAATATTCCTTATACAACTTTTATTTTAAATAATAAAGATTTTAACAAGTATACAAAACTTGGTTATAATATGAATAAAATAAAAGCAATTTTACATAATAAAGTATTATTTTCAATGAAATCTAATCCATTATATTCATATGATAAAATTGTTGTCGACCAATTTGTTTATCCACAAAAATATTTTGAACATATCAAAGAAGCTAAAGATAAAGTAACAAATATTACATTTACAACAAAGGCTGAAAATAAATGTTTATCTGTAGCATGTGCTTCAATTATAAGTAGATATATATTTTTAAAAGAAATGGATAAAATGTCAGATTCAATTCATATGCCTATACCTAAAGGCGCTGGTGAAGGCGTTGATAAAATTGCTAGTGAAATAGTTGAGAAATATGGTTTTGATAAATTAAATGAATTAGTAAAAATAAATTTTAAGAACACTGAAAAAATAAAAAACAAATTAGATATATAATTTCTAATTTGTTTTTTTTAATCTAAAATCTTTAATAAATAACTTTTTAATATTGCATATTTATCAAAATATACTTTTTTCATTTCTAAATCGCATTCATTTAATAACAGTAGATTTTTTTCTAATTCATCTAAAGAATAATTAAAAGTATTTTTAAGAATCTTTTCAACCTGCCAACCTTGAAGTTTTAACTCATTAACAATATTTTGCATACTTTTATTTTCTTCATAAAGAGTTTTAGTCATATGCATAAGTCTATACTCTCTTGCTAATAAATTAATTAAATTAATAGGTTCTATTTTTAAAACTGCCATATCATCTAAGAGAATATTAATTCTTTTTAAATCTTTAGATATTATTGCTTCAATTATTTTAAAATTATTTTCTTCCAAACTTCTAGATACAATCTCTTTAACATCATCGTATTTAATCTCACAAGGTTTTGAATAATAAATCTTTATTTTTTCAATTTCATTATATATTAAATCATAATTAGATAAAGTATTATTTATTAGATAATTAATACTATTTTTATCGATGGTATAACCATCTTTCTTAACAATATATCTAATCTTTTCTGTTAAATCATTAAAATTAAGTTTATCTCTTACAATTATCTGATATTTTTCTTTCATAATTTTTGTAATTTTTTTTCTAGAATCAATTTTTCCATTGATTACAAAAATCAAAATAGTTTTATCATTAGGATTTTCTAAATATGATTCAATAAGTGCAGAATCTTTTTCGCTCATTTTATCACTACCAAAAATATTTGCATTTTTAGCAATAATATATTTAGAATCATCAAATAAAGATAAATATGAAGCTTCATTTATTAAATCACTAATACTTATATTATTTAAATCAAAATATTCTACATTAACTTGATCTTTAATTATTTTTTCTAATTCTTCATCAATTAATCTTATACTTTCACTAGCTATTAAATATAATTTCATAAATTCACCTTTAATCTATAAATATTATATCAAATTATTTAGCATCTTTTTACTTTTTTATTAATTTTATAGCAAATTGAATTATCAATTTGTGTATTTAAATAAGGAATATTCAATTTATTAAGTAGATTTATGATTTCAGTTGATGGATGATTATAGCGATTATTCTTCCCACTACTAATAATTCCTATTTCAGGTTTAATTGTTTTATAAAAATCCTCATTATAACTATTTTTAGACCCATGATGAGGAATTTTAATGTAATTTGATATCTTAATCCTAGAAATAAGTTTATTCATTACAGAGCTTGGAATATCTCCTGTATAAGTAAAATACTTTCCTCTAATATTTATATTAAAAACTAAGCTAGATTCATTTTCATCATTGCTAATATAATCATTTAAATTTTTAATATCAATTAACCTAGAATGATAGTAATTAATAACTACATTATTTTTAATTAAATCTTCTTCTAAATCATTCTTTTGATTAAAGTTAATCATTATTTTATTAACCTTAAATTTATTAATTATACTTTGAGCATTTCCAATATGATCATAGTCACCATGACTCAAAGCTAATAAAGAAATATTATCAATAGCTAAACTTTTTAAAAATAGGATTATATTATAAGCTTGATCATAATTTTTTCTTTTTAATTTCCAAGATTCAGTCTTATAAGACATATAGCCACCCGTATCTATCATGATTACATCTTTTTGCTTCGGCGTAATAATAACTGAACAATCCCCTTGCCCAACATTTAAATAATAAACATAATAGTTTAAATCTAGTTTATATTTCAATATAGTTACAAAGAAAAATAACATAATGATTAATATAATTCTTTTTGTATAATGATTTAACATAAGCAATATGTAATATATAAATATTGTAAAAAGTAATGGCTTACCAGTAATAATATTTATACTTAAATTACTAAGCAATTTATTTAATAGTATTAATAAATTAATAAAAATACCTAATACAGGTTCTAAAAACTTAATAAAATATGATAGCAAAGTTACTGGGAAAATCAGAAAAGAAACTAAGGGAACAACAATAATATTAACAATAATGCTAAAAATATTGATTTCAAAGTTATTATATAATGTTATAGGCATAGATAAAGCAAAAGCAAATACTGCTAACGAAATAAAATTTTTAGGTTTAATATACATTAATCCAAAAGTAATAATATATGAATACTGAAAACCAACATCAAATATTATAAATGGATTTAAAAATATAAATATCATTGCTGTTATTATTAATAATTTTATATCACATATATTTTTAAAAATACTTTTTAATATCAGAAATACGACTACCCTACATACGGATGGTGTAACTGAAACTAAAAAAGAATAAAGAATTAAAATTATATATATAATTTTTTTATTTATTCTAAATTTCGATAATACAAGAACTATTAATGAAATATGCATCCCTGAAATAGCAAATAAATGAACAATTCCATTATTTTTATACAAGTTATATTCTTCATCTGCCAAATAAGTTTTATCGCCTAAGATAAACAAACTATAATATTCTTTGTATTTCCTGTTAGAAATACTAAAGTAAATTTTATTTTTAATTTTATAAAAAATATTGCATTTACTATTTAATTCATATTTAGTTGTATTCATAATAAGATATATTTTTTTAGTATTTAAATATTTTTTATAATTAAAAGTGTTTGGAATACTATTAACAGCTGGTTCTTCAAATGAACCAGTTATTTTTATAGTTGATCCGAGTACTAAAGATTTTTTTAAATTTATTTGTTCTTCCTCAGACGATATTGTATAATTAGCAATAATTTTTTCTTTATTTTTTAATAACAGAGATAGCTTATTTCCATTAATGTCATATTTCAATATTTTCCCAGTAAATTCAGTCACATTATAATTGATTTTTGAATAATTAAAAAAATTATAATTTATAAAGACATATATAATAGTTAATAATATAGCAATAACATAAAATATATTAGATTGTAATATTATCTTTAATTTTTTCATATAGTGCATCCCCAAATCCATTAACATTCTTAATTTCATCGATTGATTTAAATGGACCGTTTGCATTTCTATATTCAATAATTGCTATTGCTTTGGATTCTCCTACTCCAGATATTTTCATTAACTCTTCTTTGTTAGAATTATTTAATGATATTTTTTTAGATTCCGATTCAGTAGTTTTATCATTAGATGGTATTAATGACGTTCCTTCTTTTGTTTCAGAAATAACACTAGCATTATTTTCAATACAAGAAGTAATATTATAATCTGAAGATACACATTCGCTTTCACTTTCTTTACCTATTTGTTTTATTTCACTTTTAGTATAAATTTTAATTACCATTTGATCAGTAACTTTTTTACTTAAATTTATATTACTAGTATCAGCATTTTTAGTTAAACCTCCAGCTAATTTTATTAAATCATTAATATTTGTATTAACATTTATTTTATAAACTCCTGGTTTTTTAACTGCACCTTTTAAATCTACAGAAATTTCATTATTATCTTCCATTTCAATGTCACTATCATCTTTTTTATCACTATCCAATACTTGATTAGCAACATCACTTTTATCATTAAAATCTCTATAAATTAATACACATATTCCTGAAATCAAAAATATTAATAATAAGACACAAATAATATTAAAATAGTAATCAAAAATGTTTTTTATTTTATTTATTTTTATCACCTCCTCTAATAGTCTTATACAAGAAAAATTTGTTATTTCCTTTTTTATCATAAAAAAATACAAACTTTATAGTTTGTATTTTATATTTCTTGTTTATCTTTAGCTAAATTATTTTCTATAGCAACTCTTTGAACAACTGCTAATAATACCAAAATATTTATTGTAAAACTTCCACCATAACTTAATAATGGTAACGGAACACCAGTCAATGGTATTACTGCTAAGCTACCTAAAAAATTAATCGTTAAATGTAAGATAATTAAAGCAAATGTTCCGTATGCCAGTATTGCTCCTCGAATTGTTTGAGAGTTCTTAGCTATTTTTACAATTCGATATAGCATAATTATATAACCAATTATTACAAATATTCCTGCAACTAATCCTAATTCTTCAACCAAAATCGCGAAAATAAAATCAGTATGAGCTTCAGGCAAATATAAATATTTTTGAGTTGAATTGCCAAGACCTACACCAAAAACTCCACCATTATGCATAGCAATAAATCCATTACATACTTGATATCCAGTATCTTCTTTATACCTTGAGCAAGGAGCTTTATATTTAAAACGAGCCATTTGTGTTGAATTAAACAATTCTCCACCAGTATTTACAAAAACGACTAATCCTAAAATTCCAGCAATAGCAATATACTTTAATAATTTCATTAAATTATTTTTTTCAAATGGTACTATTAAAAAAACTAAAAATACAATTCCAGCGATAATTACAGCTCCACCAAAGTCTGGTTGCATGGCTGTTAAAATAAACATTACAAACCCTACTGCAATAGGAACTAAATTCATATATATATTTTGTTTCTTCTTTTTCAAAGCTCGATTATAAAATACAGCCATATAAACTATTATTATCGATTTAGCAAACTCTGTCGGTTGTAAATTAAAAAATCCCAAATTATACCAACTTTGTGCTCCATTAGAAATTTTTCCATAAACAAACAAACCTGCTAATGCTACTAATATTCCAATTACTAAAAATGGAGTAAAATATTTGTACTTACTAGTTGGTAATCTCAATATAACGAAATAACTAGCTAAAAATGATACTATAATAAAAAGTAATTGTCTTATAAAGAAATAATATGTAGAAACATGATATCTCAATACTGCAGATACAGAAGATGCACTAAGAATCATTATAAGTCCTAATACAGAATATAATATTGTAAGAAATAATAATGGTTTATCCATTTTGCTAAATAATTTCTTCATATTCTCACCTATATTAATAATAACATAAAAATAGAATAAAAAATAAACATATTTATAAAAATGGGATTTTTTATTGTCAAAATTGACAATAAACTAATAAACTATATTAGATACATAAAGGAGGTATAAATATGTATTATTATGGAAATAATGGCTATTATGGTGGAAACCAAATGGCTTATGGAAATCCTTGTTGTAATACAGGCGGATATGCTGGCTATACTAGCGGTTACGGTATAGGCGCTGCTATTTGGATAGTTTTATTTATTCTTTTAGTAATAATCATCGGTGCTGGTTGGAACTGGGGAGGAAACTACAACAATAATAACTAAAAAAATGAGGTTCTTACGAACTTCATTTTTTTATTATTTGCTAAGCAAAGTAACATCTGGTTCACTATCACAATTTGTACTTGCTGCAGCCGCTTTTGCAGTTATGTTTGAACTAGTTACATCAGGAACTGCACCAGAAACTGCATAATTATTATTAGAAAGCCATATTTTATAATCAGCTTTGCCTGAAGAAGGAGTAATCGTGATTAAAACACTTCCATTATAATTATCATCATTTTTTTCCAAAAAGCCATTTGTTAAATAACCATATGTTATACAAATTTTATTTTTAACTGGAGTATTAGCCATTACTGCATCAGCATATGCAGTTTGTGCTGCTCTAATTATTTCATTTGCTTCTACAGCGAATGAATTCTTTCTAGCTTTTTCCATTGAACTTAAAACAGCAGGCATTGCAATTAAAATAATAATTGCTAATACAACAATAACTGCTAATAATTCTACTAAAGTAAATCCTTTCTTGTTATTTTTTACGTTTAATTTTTTCATAACACTCACCTATTTTTCTATCAATATGATTATATAATAGAAAGTGAATGATAGTCAAGATTATAATTTACATTTGCGTAAATTTATTTTTATTTTAAAACATTTAAAATGTTGCTTACTAAATCTATATTATCTATTGCATCAGATACTTTGTCTGTTACTCTTGTCTTATATTGTTCCTTCATTATTTTAACAAATTTATCATAATTATTAGGATTTCTATTTAAATACTTATACCATTCTGAATTTTCTTTTAGATATCCCAGCATTTTTTGATCATTTAATAATTTAACTTGTAAATTTAAAATCATAAGTTAGTCCTCAAAAAACTTATTAATTGGTCTAGGATTTAATGGCCCTTTAGCTAAATTAGCAACACCAGACGTTGAAGTTTTACCAGTAAGTTCTTGTACTACTCCAATTGCTTTTTGAGCAGTATTTATATGTTTTTGAATAGAATTAGTATCAATTCCTTTGATTATATCAGATATATTATTAATACCAGTTTTAGTGCTTTTAATATAAGAACTCCATGCATTATTGTCATCTCCATATATATCATATATTTCATAGAATTTTTGCCATGTCATATCTCCAGTTTTTATATACTCAACTAATTCAGGATGAGATTTTGCAAATATTTTAAATTCTTCTTTTGACATATTATCACCTATAATAAAATATGAAAAAAAGTTCTTAATAGAACTTTTTTATAATTTAAAATCATCTAAGAAATCATCCATTGTAAATTCTTTTACTTTTTCTTGTGTTTCATCATTTAATTCTTCAGTTTCACTAACATTTTCATTTTTTTCTTTTTTCTCTAGATATGATGTTTTAGAAGTTTTTAAGAATACTTCATCAATATTATATTTAGAAATATTTGAACCAGTTGAAGCCAAATCCATTATTGCTATATCACTATTTTTAATTTCTCTTATTTCACTATCTGATTTTATACATATAGTATCTCTAGAATTTGTAATAAATGCATTGATAATTTCATAATTAGCAGATTTAACTTTTTTCATTAATAGTGTTCCGCGTTTTGCTCTTGTTAAATTAGCAAAATCACTTATCTTAATTCTTTTACCAGTTTTATTATTTGTAATAATATTTAAATATTCATCTTTATCACTTAAGCTACAACAAGATATTAACTCATCATCTTTTAAATTAATTCCTTTAACTCCCACAGCTTTAGGTCCAACAACTGGAATTTCACTTGAATCAAATTTTAAATAATAACCAATTTTTGTAGTTAATATAACTTCTTTATCATCGTAAACAACTGATACAAGTTCATCATCTTCTTTTAATTTCATAGCAGTCATTGGTTTAGAATATCTAGTGACTATGAAATCCTCAAGTTTTGATTTTTTAATCAAACCATTTTTAGAAGCCATAATTATAACATCATCTTTGTTTGATAATACTAGTGATCCTACTACTTTTTCATCAGGAGAAATCATAACTATATTATTAATATGCTTTCCTAATTCTTTCCATTTAACATCTGGAATAGTATGAACCGGAACAAATAGATATCTTCCTTGACTAGTGAATATCAAAATATTATCTAAAGTAGAAACTTCATAAAAACCTTTTATATAGTCTCCAGGCTTTAGTGTAGTTTCTTCATTATTACTTGCAGCATATGATTTTTGACTAACTTTCTTAATATATCCTTCATTTGTAACTATTACTATTACATTTTCTTTTGGAATAATACTCTTCATATCAAGTTTAATTTCTGTAACTTCATCTTTAATTTGAGTACGTCTGTCATTCCCATATTCTTTTTTAATTAATTTTAATTCTGTTTTCATAACATGTTTTAATGCTTCTTCATTATTTAATATTTGAGTCCAAATATTAATATTCTTTTCAAGTTCAGCCATGGTATTTTTAACATCAATTATATCTGTATTAGTTAAACGATATAATTGTAATTCTACTATTGCTTTAGCTTGTTCTTCAGTAAATTCAAATTCTTTAACTAAATTAGCCATAGCATCAGCTTTATTATTACTAGCTCTAATAACTCTAATTACATCATCTAAAATACTTATTGCTTTAACTAAACCTTCTAAAATATGATATCTTGCTTTAGCAGCATTCAAATCAAATCTTGTACGTCTTGTTACAACTTCTTTTTGATGATTAATAAAAGCATCAAGTATTTCAAGTAAACCAACTAATTTTGGTCTTCTATTTACAATAGCAACCATATTAAAATTGTAATTGATTTGTAATTCAGTATTTTTTAATAAATAATTTAAAACTAATTGCGCATCAGCTCCAGATTTTAAATCAATTACTATTCTAGCTAAATTCTCATGATCTGATTCATCTATAACCTCATTAATTCCTTCAATTTTTTTATCAAGTCTAATTTCATTTATTTTTTTAATTAATTGTTCTTTGATAACTTCATAAGGAATAGATTTTATTATTATTTGTTGTTTACTTCCTGATTTAACAATTTCTGTATCTGCTTTAACAACTACTTTACCTTTACCACTGGTGTAGGCATCTATTAAACCATTTTTGCCTTCAACTACTCCACCAGTAGGAAAATCAGGTCCAATTAATGTTTCCATAATTGTTTCTAATTTACAATTAGGTGAATCAATTCTTTTAATTGTTGCATCAATTACTTCACTTAAATTATGTGGAGGAATATTTGTTGCATAACCTGCGCTTATTCCTGTTGAGCCATTAACTAAAAGATTAGGAAATGAAGCAGGTAAAACAGTTGGTTCTAATTCTGTATCATCAAAATTATAAGTCATTTTAACAGTATCTTTATTAATTGATTCCAACATTACTTCAGCAAATTTAGATAATCTTGCTTCGGTATAACGCATTGCAGCAGGGCCATCGCCATCAATACTACCATTATTACCATGAATATCAATGAATGTTTCACGCATTTTCCATTTTTGACTCATACGTATTAAAGCATCATAAATTGAAGAATCACCATGTGGATGGAATTTTCCCATGATATCTCCAACTGCTCTTGCACTTTTACGATATGGTTTATCATAAGTAAAATGAGAAGCGAACATAGCAAATAAAATACGTCTTTGAACTGGCTTTAAACCATCTCTAACATCTGGCAAAGCTCTTTCTTGAATAATTTCTTTAGAATATCTTCCAAAACAATCACCCATTATTTCTTCTAAGCTATAGTCAAATATTTTTTCAATTATAGTTTGTTCTTCTTTTTTCTTTGCCATTTTATCACTTCCTAAAGTCATCTTCTAATGTGAAGTCAACATTTTCTTCAATCCATTCCTTACGTGGTTCTACTTTATCTCCCATAAGTACACGAACTCTTTTTTCAGCCAATGCTGCATCTGTAATAGATACACGCATTAATCTTCTATTATGAGGATCCATAGTTGTCTCAAATAATTCATCAGCATTCATTTCACCTAATCCTTTGAATCGTTGTATTTTAGGATTTCCTCTTACTTTCTTTTTAGCAGTTTCTAATTCTTCATCAGTTGCAATATATTCTTTTCCATGAGATGTCTCAATTGAATATAAAGGTGGAGTTGCTATATAAAGCATTCCTTGTTCAATTAATGGTCTCATAAAGCGATAGAAGAATGTAATTAATAATATTTGAATATGTGATCCATCAACATCGGCATCGGTCATGATTATTACTTTTCCATAATTACTTTCAGTATAATCAAATTCAGCACCTAATCCTGCTCCTAATGCATATTCAATTTGTTTTAATTCAGCATTTGCAGATATTTCATGAGCAGATGCTTTTTCACAATTCAATACTTTACCACGTAATGGTAAGATAGCTTGCGTTTCACGATTTCTAAATAATTTAGCAGAACCACCGGCACTATCTCCTTCGACTAAGAATAATTCATTCTTAGCATAATTCTTACCAGTAGCTTTTGCTAACTTCTCACTTAATAATCTTTCTTTAGAAGCCTTACCAGTACCTTTTCTAGCAGCTTCACGAGCTTTTCTTGCAGCTTCACGAGCTAATTTACTCTTAGAAGCTTTTTCAATAATAGATAATGCTATTTCCTTATTTTCTTCTAAGAAGAATTTTAAATTATCGTATGTAACAGATTCAGTAACATTTCTAGCTTCTGGAGTTCCTAATTTACCTTTAGTTTGTCCTTCAAATTGTAATAAATTTTCAGGAATCTTTAGATTAATAACAGCAGTTAGTCCCTCACGAACATCACTTCCATCGAATGTTCCATCTTTTGTTTTAATTAAATTATAAGCTTTAGCATAATCATTAAAAGCTTTAGTAATACCAGTTTTAAATCCTACTTCGTGTGATCCACCATCAGTAGTTTTAACATTATTAACAAATGATTCAATGCTTTCGTTATAAGATTCCGTATATTGCATTGCAATATCAACTTCAATAGTATTCTTAGTTCCATTAAAATTAATTACTTTATGTAAAGTCTTTTTATTTTCATTAATATATTCAACAAAATTTGTTATACCTTTTTCATAATGAAAATGAGCTTCTCTTTTGTCTAATTCATCTATTACATCTATGGTAACAGCAGGTAATAAAAATGCACTTTCTTGCATTCTTTCACAAATAGTTGTATAAGAAAAATTACAATTTTTAAAAATACTATAATCTGGTAAGAAAGTAACACTAGTTCCAGTCTTTTTAGAATCACCGATAGATTTTAAAGGAGATTCAACTTCACCACCATTGCAGAATCTAATATTAGAAATTTTTCCATCTCTGAAAATAGTTACATCCATTCTTTTTGATAAAGCATTAACAACAGAGCCACCAACACCATGTAATCCACCAGAAACTTTATAATTATCTTCTTCAAATTTACCACCAGCATGTAATATAGTATAAATTACTTCCGGAGTAGACTTGCCACTTTCATGCATTCCAGTTGGAACACCACGGCCATTATCTGTAACAGTAATAGACATATCTTTATTCAAAGTGATTTTAATATGATTACCATAACCATTAATAACTTCATCAATAGAATTATCTACAATTTCCCAAACCAAATGATGTAGACCTCTTTTATCAGTTGAACCAATATACATACCAGGTCTTTTTCTAACTGCCTCTAATCCTTCTAGAATTTTTATTGATGATGCATCGTATTTATTTGCCATAATTTCAACTACTCTCTATTAATTCTCTTTTTCTATTGTAAAATAAAAACCAGTAAAAAATCAAGTTTTTACTAGTATTTAGTCAACTTATACCCTTATTCTTTTTACTTCTTTAATAATTATACCCTATTTTCCAATTAATTCCAAATCATTTTCAAAAATATTCCTTAATAAATAAAAAAAGATACATAAGTATCTTAATATTATAATTCATCAGCTGATATTGTAATAACTGGGCGAACTCCAAAATTATTAGGATTATAATAATATATATCATAATAAAACTTACCGTTTTTATTAATACGCCAAGCACTTGAAGTATCATAAGAAGACATAGTCCAATATGATGTTGAGAAAATAAACGTAGGGGCTAATGTACAAGATTCATTGCTTGAGGAACATCCTAAAGTTTCTAATTCTTCTTTTGTTATAAGACTTGCATTATTTATTGTCGCTCCCAATAATTCTAATTTTGTTTTATATGTATTTACATATCCTTCAACTATACTTCCTGTGTAATCGCTATAATTTATTCCCTTTTTTTCATCTGTTGAAAATGCTGTTCCACCATTTCTTAAATCTTGAACAGATACATATCCTAACATTGTGCTATCTTGTATTCCAGTTGCTTCAGCCCCATAAGCAGTATAAGTACTTGTCGAATTATCATACGTTCCGCCAACATACAAATTATATTGAGCTAATGCTTTAATATTCGTACCATCATTTGATATAACATAAAAACTTTCTGTATCAAAAGTAATTAAATCACCAATATCAGCAATTCCATTGTTATTTTCATCATTTGTTAATTTCCATGATTTATTTAAAATACTTGAACTTGTTGTTGAAGTAACTAATATTTTTGCTTCAAAATTTTGATTCATTGTAGAAGGATCTTCAACAGATTCATCTACCCATAAATATAGAGCATATGACTTAGATTCTCCTGCTTTAACTGCCAATGTATTATCTTCATTCATAGTAGCTGCTTTTAAGCTTCCTGTTGTCAAAATATAAGAGTTTGCAATCGTAAATGTATTATTGTTTGCATCAGTATATTCGTAATTAGTATAATCATCATATTTTTTTTGCGAAGAAACCAATGATGGGCCAGTAACATTATTTGATTCATCAACTAATTCAAAATCAATTAATGGTTCTAAAACACTTGAACCATTGGTATTTAATGTTACATTATAATTCATATCTATTGAGCAATTATTTGTAATAGATAAAGAATAAGGTGATTTACTTAAAGCTTCTGTTTCTGTCATTGGATATGTATTTTGTAAATTAATTGAATTACCACTTTCACTTAATTGAAAAGAGAAGCATCCTGAATTAATTTCATTTGTATCAGTTTGACTATAATTTTTTTGCCAATAAGCATATGTAATGCCAGTAATTAATACTGCTACTAATAAAAATACTAAAACGCTCATTAAAGTAATTCCAACTATATTTGTTTTCTTCATTTTTTTTATAAAGTTTTCCATGTGATTGCCACCTCTACTATATATTTATAATTATACAAAATATAAATAAAAAAGACAATGAAATAATTATTCATTGCCTTTAAAATCTAATCCTAAATGTTTATATGATTTTTCACAAGCTACTCTACCTCTTTGAGTTCTTTTAACAAATCCTTCTTGTAATAAAAATGGTTCTACGACATCCTCTATAGTTGTTTCTTCTTCACCAATAGAAGTTGCAATAGTTTGAACACCAACAGGACCACCATTAAATTTATTGATTAATGCTAATAAATATTCTTTATCAATTTGATCTAAGCCTTCATCATCAACTTTTAATCTTTTTAACGATTCTAGAGTAATATCTTTTGTAATTATAGACCCATTTTCTACTAAAGCAAAATCTCTTACACGTTTAAATAATCTATTAGCTATTCTAGGCGTTTTACGACTTCTTCTTGCAAGTTCTAATACTGCATCATCTTCAATAGGCATATTTAAAACTCTACTTGTACGTTTAATAATATCTCCTAATTCTTCAACACTATAATAATTAAGCTTAGAAACTATTCCAAATCTATCTCGCAAAGGTGCTGAAATATCCCCAGATCTAGTAGTAGCTCCTACAAGAGTAAATGGTGGTAAATCTATTTTTAAGCTTCTACTTTTGCCATCTGTACCAATAATAATATCCAATTCAAAATCTTCCATAGCGGGATATAATATTTCTTCAATATATCTTGGCATACGGTGTATTTCATCAATAAATAATACATCTCCTGGTTCAAGATTAGATAATATAGCTGCTAAATCTCCTGGTTTTTCAATTGAAGGTCCACTTGCAGTTTTAATATCACTACCAAGTTCATTGGCAATAATATGAGCTAGTGTTGTTTTTCCTAAACCAGGAGGACCATATAATAAAACATGATCTAATACTTCATCACGCATCTTGCATGCTTTAATAAATACTCTAATATTTTCTTTAACTTCTGTTTGGCCAACATATTCATCTAAATATTCTGGTCTAATATTAGAATCTAAAGTATCAGTAATCAATTCTTCTTGATCAATTATTCTTTCTTCCATAAAATTCTCCTTATTTTAATAATAATTTAAAAGCTTCTTTAATTTGATCTTCTAATTTTTTAGATTCATCAATTTTAGGTAAAATCTTTTTGATATCACCACTTTTATAACCCAAAGCTTCAAGTGCTTCAATTAATTCAGTAAAATCACTACCAGTGGATTCACTATTAGATGCTAATTTTCCTTTTAAATCTAATATTATTTGTCTTGCTAATTTTTCACCAATCTTTGGGAATTTTGTTAAATACAAAATATTTTCTCGATCTATTGCATCTATTATACCTTCAACTGACCCTGTAGCAAGCATTGGCATAGCTACTTTAGGTCCTAATCCTTTAACATTGATTAATTTTAAAAACAAATTTTTTTCTTCAGAAGATTTAAATCCATATAAACTAAATTCATCTTCTCTTATGTGAGAATATAAATAAACAGTTGCATCTTTATCTTTTTCATATCTAAATGGATTAGCAACAAATATTTGATAACCAATATTATTATTATCAACTACTACATAATTGCTTCCAATCTCAGTAATTATTCCTTTTATATAATTAAACATTATTATCACATCCTAATTAATAATAGCACATGAAACTTTGTTCGTCAATTTTTAAATAAAAAAGAAGATTACTTATCTCCTTCTTCTAACATAGTAGTAATAAATAAACCATAGCCTGTTTTAACTTTATCAACTACAACATGCGTTACTACACCACATATTTTATCATTTTGAACAATTGGGCTGCCTGACATTCCCTGAACAATTCCACCAGTTTCATTCAATAGTTTTTCATCAGTTATTTCAAAGCTTAAATTTTTTACTTTACTATTTTTATTTATCTTTGTAATATTTATTTCAAATTTTTCTTTATTTGTATCATTTAATACAGTATAAATATATGCCTTTCCCAATGAAATTTCATCTTTAGATGCAACCTCTATTAAACTTGAAGTATCTATTTCGCTTTTATAATCACCAAATATACCATAAATAGTATTTTTATTTATAGTACCAAATTTATTTTTAGAATTAAATTTAGCATTTTTTTCTCCTGGACTTCCATCAATTGATTTATCAATACCTGTTATTGAACTCTCAAATATGTAACCAGTTTTTACTTCAATTCTTTTATTTGAATTACTTTCTATTATCTCATGTCCCAAACTTCCATATATTTTCGTTTCAGGATCAATATATGAAATTGTACCAATTCCTTTGATATTATCTTTAACATATAAACCAGTTTTATAAATTCCGTTTTCACTATATAAATGTAGTGTTGAAGTGATTTCTTCATCATTTCTTTTTATAATCAGCTCTATTTTATTATCTATTATATTTTTTTCTATAGCATTTGTAAGTTCATTTATAGAACTAATTTTTGTATCTCCAACTTGAGTAATTAAGTCCCCTACTTTTAATTCATTACTCCCTTTATTTAAAGTACCATTAACTTTATAAAATCCAATAATTATAACCCCATTGTTTTCTATATTTATACCTATATTTTGGCCACCTAAAACTACTTTACTAGAATATGCAAAGACATTAAAAGGCAACAATAATGCCACAAATAATGAGACTATTTTATACTTAATATTTTTCATACTACCACCTATTACTATTATGTGTATATCTATTTAATATATAATTTGTAATAATTGGCATAAAAAAATCAACCTTTATTTGGTTAATTTTCTAGCATCATCTAATTGTTTAAAATATGTATTTCTTCTTAATTTATTTAAAGCTGAGCTTTCAATTTGTCTTATTCTTTCTCGAGTAACACCCATCATACTGCCAATTTCTTCCAATGTATAAACTCGTCCATCATAAAATCCCATTCTATAAAATACTATTTTAAATTCTCTTTCATTTAAAATTGATTTTAAAGCTTCTACTGTTTGAACTGATGATAAATTATCTAATGCAGTTTTTTCAACGTTTATTGGAGATTCAATAAAATCTTCTAAGCAAACCTTATCATTGTGTTCTTCTGACACTACTGAATTTAAAGACACCATATCATTTTGATATTTATTTATAATTTCAATATCTTTTATTGAAAAACCAGTCAATTTGGAAAGCTCTTCGAGTGATGGTTGACGATTATTTTCAGAAACAAATTTAAATACAATAGCTTTTAACTTAACTGTTTTCGATTGTAAGTGTACTGGTTTTCTAATTGTTGCACAAAAATTATAATAATATCTACCTACATAGTGTTCAATCCAATTAACAGCATAAGTTGAAAACTTAAAACCTAATTTATAATTAAAGCTTTTTATTGCTCTTTCTAATCCAAAATATCCTTCTTGAATAACATCATCTAATTCAATCTTGCTTTTTCCTTGAGGGTTTATACGCTTGTAATAAAAATTAGAAGCAATAAATCTAACTAAAGGAAGATTTTTTTCAATAATAATGCTTTTGTATTCTTCATAATTATTTGAATCTTTTTCTAAAGCTTCAAATAATTTTTGCTCTTCAGCAAAGGTTAATGTAGAAACTTTTGAAATGGATTGATCATCAGTTTCAACTATTTCAATATTATTTTTATCTAAATACAAAGTAATAATTGTTTTAAAATTAACATCTTCACCATAAAATGAATCAATATAATCAGATTTAACTGCTTTTTTATTACCAACTACTTTTTCTAAAAACATATTAAATTTAGGCAAATTCATTATTACATTTGCTTCTTCTAAAGAAAGTTCATATTCATAACGATTTAAAAAAGAAAAAAATTGAATAAATTTACTTGCTAATGTAGTAGCAGTAGCTTCACCATCAAATGGAATAGACTCGAATTGTTTAATTATTATAGGTAATGATAAATTATTCTTTAAATATATATTTACTGCTTTATGTACACCAGCTTTTGTTAATTCTTTTTTCGGTATAGAATTATATACTTTTTTTAAATCACTTTCATTCTCAAAATAGTTTGCGTAACTCTGTAATGCTTCTTTATATGACATTGTTTCATTCATGTTTTCACCCCATCAAATTAGGAAATATTGTATCTCATATGGGTATTAAAGTCAAATAAAAAATCCTATCAAGGATTTAATATTGTTTACCAAAATATACTTTGTATTTACCTGTTTTGCCACAAATACAATTTCCAGTTGCTTCTTCGTTTTCCATAATACATCTAGATTTCAAACCAGTAGTATCTTTGATATTATTTTCACATTCAGTGTCTCCACACCAATTGATTTTAATAAATCCTGGTTTATTTTTTGCTATTTCAACAAATTCATCCATTGTATTAGCTTCATATAACATAGAATTTCTTCTTGCTAGTGCTTTATTATACATATCGTTTTGAATATCAGTTAATAAAGTATTTATTGAATCACTAATAGAGTCTATATTTTCTATATCAAAAGTGATTTTTTCTAAAGTATCTCTTCTAACAAAAGTAATCTTATTTTCTAATAAGTCTCTCTTACCAACTTCAATTCTAATTGGATATCCTTTAACTTCTGCTTCTGCAAATTTGAAACCAGGAGTTTTATCTGATAAATCAACTTTATAAGATATATTACTATTTTTGAATATTTTAGATATTTTATCAATAGTATTATCAACATTATCATCATTTCCAATAGGAATAATCATAACTTGAATTGGAGCTATTTTTGGAGGTAATACAAGTCCTCTATCATCACTATGAGTCATAATGATTCCACCAATCATTCTAGTTGTACAGCCCCAACTGGTTTGATATGGAGTTTTTAGAGTATTATCTTTATCTAAGAATTGAATTCCAAATGCTTTCGCAAAACCAGTTCCAAAATAATGGCTTGTTCCATTTTGCAAAGCAACACCATCATACATCATAGCTTCTATTGTATATGTTTCTTCAGCACCAGCAAATTTTTCTTTTTCAGTTTTTCTTCCTGTAATAACTGGTAAAGCTAAATAGTCCTTTTGGAAATCTTCATATATTTTAAACATTCTTTTTGTTTCAGCAAGTGCTTCTTCTCGAGTTGCATGCATTGTATGGCCTTCTTGCCAAAGAATTTCTCTACTTCTTAAGAAAGGTCGAGTAGTTTTTTCCCATCTAACAATTGTACACCATTGATTATATAATTTAGGTAAGTCACGGTAACTTTTAATAATTTTTTTATAATGTTCGCAGAATAATGTTTCACTAGTTGGTCTAACGCACATTTTTTCATCTAATAATTCATTACCGCCATGAGTAACCCATGCAACTTCAGGTGCAAAACCTTCAACATGATCTTTTTCTACATTTAATAATGATTCAGGAATAAACATTGGCATTTGAACATTTTCATGATCAGTCTCTTTAAATTTAGCATCTAAAACAGCTTGCATGCGTTCCCAAATGGCATAACCATAAGGTCTAATAATCATACTTCCTTTAACGCTTGAATAATCAACTAAATCAGCTTTTTTTACCACATCTGTGTACCATTTAGCAAAATCAACATCACGGCTTGTAATATCTTTAACTTGTTCTTTCATAAATTCACCTACTCTTCAATATTAAAATCTTCTAAAGATCCATTTTCTTTTAATATTTTATTTACACTTTCTGTTGCATTATTTAACTTTTTACTACAATTAGCAGCTAAATTCATAGCTTCAGTATATTTTTTTATTGCTTCATCTAATTCAGTATTGCCATTTTCTAATTCTTTAACAATACTTTCTAATTTATTTAATGATTCTTCAAAAGACATTTCTTTTTCTTCCATCATTCTACCTCCTTAACAATTGCTTTAATATTACCTTGATGAAATCTTACATTAATTTCATCATTAACATCTAAACTTTTACTATCTTTAATTACTTCATCGTTTTTTGATACCAGTGAATATCCCTTATCTAAAATATTTAATGGATTAACTAATTTTAAAGTATTTGAATTTAAAATTAGCAGATGTTTTTTATTAAGTAAATAAGATTTAATAAAATTATTTAGTTTATCTATATTACTATCTAATTTTTGTTCTTTTACTTCATATATTGCCAATGGATTTTTTAAAATATATGATTTTTTAATATTATCTAATCTATTTTCTTTTAATTTTAATAAATTCATAATGAATTTATTATTTCTTAATTCTAATTGATTTATTTTAAAATTAACATCACTTATAGTTGGAACAGCCATTTCAGCAGCTCCAGTTGGAGTCGGTGCTCTTAAATCAGCTACATAATCAGCTATTGTAAAATCAATTTCATGTCCAACAGCACTTATTATAGGTATCTCACTATTAAATATTGCTCTAGCAACTATTTCTTCATTAAAGGCCCATAAATCTTCTATAGAACCACCACCACGGCCACAAATAATTACATCAAGATCATATTCATTGGCTTTTTTAATTTGATTAACAATATCTGGTGCTGCACTTTTTCCTTGAACTAAACAAGGAAATAAAATAGTTTCACATATTGGATATCTTCTTTTAATTGTACTAATAATATCTTTAATAGCTGCACCAGTAGATGCAGTAATAACACCTATTTTTGTTGGATATTTTGGAATTGGCTTTTTATGAATATTATCGAACAAACCTTCAGCAGCTAACTTTTTCTTAAGTTTTTCAAATTCTAAATATAAATTACCAAGGCCATCCATTTCCATTTTATCAACATAGATTTGATATGTTCCTTGAGCCGGATAACAAGAAACTCTTCCTTCAACTAAAACATTCATCCCATCTTCAGGAACAAAAGACAATTTAGTAGCATTACCTGCAAACATCACTGCACTTAATCTAGAATCATCATCTTTTAAAGTAAAATATAAATGTCCTCTAGTATGATTTTTAAAATTAGAAATTTCACCTTTTAAATAAACATGTTGCAAATGTGAATTATTATCAAACATAGATTTTAAATAATTATTGATTCTTGAAATTGTAACATATTTATCTTCCATGGGACTTATCTTCACTTTCTATTTTTAATTTATTTATAGCATTTGTTATTTCATTGTAATTCATTTCATAATTTCTTATTAAAGTACTCTTATACATATATGGAAAAGAAATATTTCTTTTATCTTCAATATTTAAAATAATTTCTTTTAATTTATTTGGAGTAAAGTAATAATATATATTTAAGAATTGATTAATATTTTCTCTTCCAGAAAAACTTAAATATTTTTCTATTTCAACGTTACCGCAATATTCATTTTCAACTTTCATTTGAGGAATAAACCCCATAAAATTAAAAGACAATTCATTATCATATAATGGAGTTAATGTCGCAATATTCTTTTTGGCATTTTCCATTATTTCCCAATTTCTTTCATGTCTATCATTTTGCATAGTTAAATAATCTAGAGAATATCTTTTTGTTAATTCAACCATAATATTTTTTACAATGTTTAGTCGATTATCTTCATCATAATTATGGAAATGATAGTTTAATGCATCCCAAATATTTTCAAGATTATTCATATCATTAATTAAATATTTTCTCAAATCATCATTTAATGGATATTTAATAACATAAGTTGGATTAATATATTCATTTATTAGCTTATTCTCTTCTAAATAATTCAAATACTCTTCTAATATAATAGAACCATTAATGTAAGAAAAATCAGCTTGACGATAATCTTTTGTTAATGTTCCAATTTTATTATTTATTTGAGCAGCTTCAATATGAACAACATCTATCCCAATTTCTTTGGCCATTTCTTCAACAATCATATCGTTATAAATAGATTCCATTTTATAAGAATTATCAAAGTTTTTTAACGCATTTTTAAAAAAATATTCTTCGCCATTTATATTAATAGTATTTTTTCTTTGAAAGAAGAACTTCTTTTTACAGTATTTACTAATATCAACAATTCCGTTTTCCATTTTATTCCCTTATTAATTTATCTAAAACTGCATTAATAATCTTTCTAACATTATCATCACTATATTTTTTAGCTAATTCTATTGCTTCATTAATAACTACAATTTCTGGAGTATCAGTGTATTTTAATTCAAAAATACCAATTCTTAAAATAGATGCTCCAGTTTTATCAATACGATCAATAGTCCAATCTTTCATATGTGAATTTGCTATTTCATTTAATTCATCATAATGGGCTAAAACACCATTAACAATCTCGTTAACAAATTCATTATCGTAATCAATATTATCTTTAATAATTTCTTCAATCGGAGTTGTATTATTACTCTTATTGATTATTTCATTTTGATATAAAATTATCATACATTTTTCTCTTAATTCACTTCTATTAAGTGCCATAATTAATCACCAAAGTAATTATACCATAATACTTAGTAAAAACATAGAAAAAATCGGCTTTTAAATTGCCGATTTATTTAATTCATTTACATTCATGAAACATATCATTTGCTTCATCTAACATTGAATTTATTAAGCGATCTGCTTGCTTTTTTGTATTTTTATTTAATAATACATATGCTGTTAAACCAGCAGTTCCAAGCATTGTTAATCCTACTATTCCCATAGTTTTTTTCATATACTCACATCCTTAAAATTAATATTCCCTAATCAATCAAAAATATTCTCAATTTTAGTTTTTAAAGATGTCTTTCTATTTTGTGAATAATCATTATTAACTGCCATTCTAAATGATATATCTTCACCAATTACTACTAAACTTTTCTTGGCTCTAGAAACACCAGTATAGATAAGTTTATTATATAGCATTCTGTTATATGCTTTACTAATAGGCATTATAACATGAGCAAATTCACTACCTTGAGATTTATGAATTGTAATTGCATAAGCATGTTTAATTAATGCCATATCCTCTTTTTTATATTCAACATAATTTCCATCAAAATCTATTGTTATAATTTCAGTTTTCTTAGGATTATAAACTGTAGTAATTGAAGAAATATATCCAATATCACCATTATAAACATTACAATCAGGATTATTAGCAAGTTGCAAAACTTTATCTTGTTCACGGAATAATACATGATTAGCAATAACTTCTTTTTTATCTTCACTAGCAGGATTAAATAATTCTTGCATTAAAACATTTAAATTATCTATGCCATTTTCTCCCCTATACATGGGAGCTAAAATTTGCAGTTCTTGAGGTTTTAACCCCTTTTTTATGCTTTTAATGACCACTTGTCTGATATATTCTTTTATGTTTTTTGAATCAATATTCAAAAAATTATAATCATCTTTTTTAGTCAAAAAATTTTCTGATAAATCATGCTCTTTAATTTCTTTTGCAAGAAGTGGTATATATGAATTATCACTTTGACGATAAATCTTAGATAGTGGGCAAAAATTAAATTTATTAGATTCTATTAAATCGTTTAATACTAGTCCTGAACCAACACTTGGTAATTGAAATGCATCTCCAACTAATACAAGCTGAATATTATTGTCTAATCCCTTAAGAAGTGAATCCATTAAAAATGTGTCAATCATACTTACTTCATCTACAATAATTAATCTTTGATGATTTTTGTTATATTCATTTACTGCAAAAGAATTACTATCTTTATTCCATTTTAAAAACCTATGAATTGTAGATGCAGGCAAATTGGTAGATTCACTCATTTTTTTACTTGCTCTACCAGTTGGAGCTAAAAGAGCAATATTTGTAATAACATCTATTGGAGATAATTTATAATATTCAATATATAATCTACAAATAGCATTAATTATTGTTGTTTTTCCAGTACCAGGACCTCCAGATATAATTGTTATTCGATTTTGAAGAGCTGTTTTAATAGCATTTTCTTGATCATTATTATAATTAACATCCAAATCATGTTCTAAATTTTCTATTTTTCCATCAATATTTTTTAATTTCTTTACATCCAGTTCCATGATATTTTTTAATGAGACAGCAATATTTTGTTCCATATCATATATTTCTTTTAAATAATATTTATCTTCTTCTAAAATAATCATTTCATTTTTTATAAGTTCAGTAAGTAAGTTATTTAAATAAACTTCATCTAATTTAATCCCAAATTCATGGTTCAATTTATCTTCTATTTCTTCTTTACTATAAAGGGTATCACCATTAGAATCACTTAATATTCTCATACTTTCTATAATACACGCTTTTACTCTTATTTCATCATCATATTGATTATTATTTAAAAATATATGATCCAGTTTATTAAATGGAATAATTTCTTTTAATACATAAATATTTGTATCAATCAAAGCTAACGTTTTATCTTTATAATGATTAAATATCCTTATTGCTTCAGCAATAGAAAAACCAATTTTTTTCAATTCTAATATTGTATCATCGGCATTTGATGCAGCAACAACAGAATTATAAATTTTTTCTGCTTTATTTACATTCATATTAGGTACCATTAATAAATTATTAGGATTTTCTTTTATTTTATTTATAGTATCTTCTCCAAATACTTCAACAATTTTTATTGCTGTTTTACTACCACAGCCTTTAATTAAAGGACTACTTAAAAACTCTATTATTCCCTCTTTTGTAGTTGGCAGTACTTTTTCATAATTAGAAAATTTAAACTGGTTGCCAAATCTTTCATGATTCACATATTCTCCAGATAATACATAATTATCTTCAAAATTAGGATCTATTATTGAACCAGTAATAGTAATAGTTTTATTGATTAAATCATCTAAATCATTATTGTCAGTTTCTTTTACTCTAAAAAGTCCAACAAAAAAGCCATTGTCATTTTGATAGATAGTACTTTTGATTTTGCCTTTTATGTTGTCCATATTTATATCACCTAAAAACAATTGTATCATAAAAAAGATAAAAGAATATATTTTCTTTTATCTTTTTAATGGTTTAAAATTATTTAATTCATTTTGTAACATATTATAATTAAATACATATTGAGAATAAATAGAATCTTTTATCTTATTATCTATTTTAAAGTTTAACTTATATTCAAGATTTATAAACATTCTTTTTACTTCCAAAGGATTTAAATAATTCATTAATCTTTCAAATTCATCTTGAAAATATGAAGATGAATAATTCAAAAATTTTTGTAATTCACTTATATTAGAATATTCTTCATTTTCATTAAATACATCAGTTCTTATATTTAAATTCTTTTCTGAATTTGTGTGAAGGCCATTTAACATTTTTTGATTATCAAAAATTGGTGCAAGTGTAGCATAATCTTCTGTTTCTTCTACTAACCAATTATATGAAGCACCATCACATTGATTAATTAATATATCAAATAAATATTTTTCCGATAATTTATATAAAATATTTTTAATAATATTCTTCTTATTAGGGTTATTTCGATATTTAATTTCAAGTAAATCCCAGATGCTTTCAAGATTATTATATTTAGCATAATCTATTTTATCAGTTGGTTCTTCATCAAGATATCTATGATAATTTTCAATCAAATCATCTCCTGAATAATAGTTACAATAGTCTTTTTTAAAATCTTTTGTAATTACACCATACATTCCATTAAATAATGCTAAATCATATGTTGCATGATCATAACCAACAGTTTCTAACATTTCACTAGCTAGTAATTCTTTTATTTCTTCGTCTTTTGAACTGCACATTTTGAACATATACCTTTGATTGCCAATAGAAAACCAGAAATTAACATCATTTATAATTTCTACTACACCCATTTTTTCCAATTTGTATACATTCATGCAATTATATTTTTCTAAAAAATAGGAATCTAAATCAATATAGCCATTATTTCTTTCAAACATTTTAACCTCTATTATTCTGTAATAAATTTATATGAATCATTTTTCTTTAATACATAATCAGTATCTTTATAATATTCTTTTGTAACAGGATTACTCTCTTTCATTAAATACTTATTATCATATAGCTCTTTTAAAGTGATTTTATCAGCTAAGCAAACATCATTTAAATAGCAATTCTTAGCAGCTTCTTCAATTCTTTTATAACTTACTTCAAGTAATCTATCATTATGTCTTTTGCAAATTGTATAAGTTGTTGGAATAATAATTATTATTAATACTGCAATAATTGTAGTATATATTATTAAACTATTTTTATTCATTCTTATCTCCATAGTAATTCTTAATAAATTCTTCTCGATATTCTAATAATGAATCATTCTTAATTGCTTTTCTTAACTCTTCAGTTAATCTAATTAAATATCTGATATTATGTATTGATAATAATCTAGCTCCAAATGTTTCATTAGCAACAATTAAATGTCTTATATAAGCTTTTGTATAATTTTTACAACAATAGCAATCGCAGCCTTCTTCTAAAGTAGTAAAATCTTCTTTATATTTAGCATTTTTAATATTAATTTTACCATATTTAGTTAAAGCATGACCGTGTCTTGCAAGTCTAGTTGGTGATACACAATCAAATATATCAATACCTCTAATAGTATTTTCAACTAAATCTATAGGATCTCCAACGCCCATTAAATATCTTAATTTATCTTCTGGTAAATATTTTGTTGAGTATGAAACCATTTCATACATAGTAGGTTTATCTTCACCCACAGAAGTACCACCAACAGAATATCCATCAAAATCCATCTTAACAAGTTCTTCAGCACAATGACGTCTTAAATCTTCATAATCTCCACCTTGAACTATACCAAATAATATTTGATTATCACCTTTAAAAACATCTTTTCCTCTTTTTGCCCATCTTAAAGTTCTTTCAACACTATTTTTGACATAATCATATTCAGCAGGATATCCAATACATTCATCAAAACTCATAACTATATCGCTGCCTAAATTTTCTTGAATTTTAATTGATTTTTCTGGAGTTAATAGTAAATTATCACCGTTTAAATGATTTTTGAATTTAACGCCTTCTTCTAAAATATCTTTAGGCTTGGCTAATGAAAAAACTTGAAATCCACCAGAATCCGTTAATATTGGTCCATCAAAGTTCATGAATTTATGTAATCCCCCAGCTTTTTTTACAATCTCATCACCAGGTCTTAACCATAAATGATATGTATTAGCTAAACATATCCCAGCATGGCAATCTTGTACTTCTTCTGGAGATAAAGTTTTTATTGTTGCCTGTGTCCCTACTGGCATAAACATTGGAGTATCATATGTTTTTCCATTATATGTTATTTTTCCTAATCTTGCATTTGTATTTTTTTCTGTCTTTAATAATTCAAATTGTAATTTCATTTTAACACCAACTTCTATCCAATAAATTATATCATAACTTTTATTAACTCTCTACTAAATAAAAAAGAAAAATCATAAGATTTTTCCTATCGTTTTAATTGACTAGAATTTATTCTAGAATATATTTGATTTAATAAATTATCATCAGATTTATAATTATCTGATATTTTAATATGCATAGAATTATCAATTTCATTTGGATAAATTATATTATCCATGTTTTCTAATTGATAACCAACTCTATTAAAACTTCTTATTAATTTTTGAGACATATTATTTTGGTTAAAATCTCTTTTATTTTCTAACTCTAAAATTTTATTTTTAATAGTATCGTCATCATATAAAAATTTAAAGTTTTTAAGAGCTCTTTCCGAGCCAATCTTTTTTTCATAATATCTTAATGGTAAATAATCTATTACAACAATATCTTCTATATCATTTGTTTTTAACATTTTAATTGTTGCAGTAATACTTAATAAAGAACTCATAGAAACATCAGAAATATTTTCTGGATAATAGTTACTCTCATTATTTTTATAATCATAATATTCCTTACTGTCTAAAATATTTTTATTAAACGAATATAACTTTCTATTTATAGATTTTTCATATCTATTTAATATTTTTTTATTATGATTTTGAACAGCATAAATATATGCAGTTTTTCTACCATTAGCATCATCAATTCCATAGCAAACCTTTGGTAAATCAAAATAATTCATTGTAGTCCCATCATTATGTGCTAATCGAAATTTCAAACAATATGGAGTTTCTAATGAATAATATAATGGTTCTCTTTTCATTTCTAATACAGAATCATTTAATTCTTCAATATTACAAATATTAGAATATCTTGAATAACTTTTAAAAGTATCATCATTAATAAAATTAGTTCTCATTTTCAGGTATGCTACTGGATTATTTAAATCTTGTTCACGAGCATTAAAAAAAGCTAAAGTTAAAATATATTTAATATTTTCTCTAGAAGTTAATTCATATATGTGATTAATAAGTGATTCAGTTAAATCATGTTTTATCATTAACTTTATTTGTGAATTCACATAATCTACTAATGCATTATCAAATAAATCTTTGTTTTTAATCATCAATAATGGTAACTCATTATTTCTAATATTACTTTTATTTTCAATAGTAGTATTAAACCCTATTGAAAATGTAGCAACATCATTATTAATTTTCTGATTACTTATTATTTCAATACTTCCATTACATGCACTTGGTACAATTTCATTATAAAATATACTTAAAATTAAATTTTTCATTATTTAATAAACATTGCATCCCCAAAGGAAAAAAATCTATAATTATTTTTAATAGCTTCCTCGTATGCATTTATAATATATTCTTTTTTTGATAAGGCACTAACCAACATTAATAATGTAGACTTTGGAAGATGAAAATTAGTAATCAAACCATTAATTGCTTTAAATTCATATCCAGGATAAATAAATATTTCAGTGTTTCCTGAACATTCACAAAATGTATCATATTTTGCCATTATTGTTTCCAAAGTTCGAGTAGAAGTTGTACCAACAGCATAAATATTTCTATTTTCTTTTTTAGCTAAATTTAAAACTTCTGCTGTTTCTTTTGTCATTTGATAAAATTCACTATGCATATGATGTTCTTTTATATTTTCTACTTCAACTGGTCTAAATGTCCCAAGTCCAACGTGAAGTGTTACGTATTCAATAATAATACCCTTATTCTTAATTTCTTCTAATAATTCTTTTGTAAAATGTAACCCAGCAGTTGGAGCTGCAGCACTACCTATATTTTTAGCATAAACAGTTTGATATCTACTTTGATCATTTAGTTTTTCATGAATATATGGTGGCAATGGCATTGTTCCCAATCTATCAAGAATTTCCATTAATATTCCATCATAAATTAATTTAACATGAGTAATTCCTTCATCCATCTTTTTCGTTACAACAGCTTTTAATAATCCATCACCAAAACTAATTACAGTATCTATTTTAAGACGTTTAGCAGGTTTAGATAAACATTCCCACTCATCATCACCTAAATCTTTTAATAATAATAATTCAATAACCGCATCTGTTTCTTCTTTATGTCCTATTAATCTTGCTGGAATAACTTTAGTATCATTTAAAACTAAAACATCACCAGCATTTAAATAATTTATTATATTTTTAAAAACTTCATGCTTTAATTCACCAGTATTTTTGTTTAGTACCATTAATTTTGAATCACTTCTGTTTTTTAATGGTGTTTGAGCAATTAACTCCTCAGGTAAATTATAATCATAATCACTTGTATTCATTCATTTTCACTTCCTATATATTAGATAATTCTCCGTCTAAACTAAAACTCTTTGCATCAGTAATTAGTACATTTACTATTTTTCCAATACAATCCTCAGCATTTGAAACATTTACTAATTTCATGGTATCAGTATAACCAAATACTTTTTTAGTATCTTTTTCACTTGTACCTTCAATTAAAACAGGTACAACTTTATTAACATATTGTTTATTTTTTTCTAAACTATACTTATTAATTAATTCATTAAGTCTATATAATCTTTCTTCTTTCTCTTTTAATTCGACATGATCTTCGATCATACTAGCAGGTGTTCCTTCTCTTTTAGAATAGATAAAAGTATAAGCACCATCATATTTACATTGGTTAACTACATCTAAAGTTTCATTAAAATCTTCTTCAGTTTCATTTGGGAATCCAACAATAATATCTGTGGTAATTGCAACATTAGGGACAGTTGATTTAATCTTATTATAAAGAGTTAAATACTCTTCTTTTGTATATCTTCTTCCCATTAATTTTAATATTTTTGAAGATCCAGATTGTAATGGCAAATGAATATATGGCATTACATTATCATACTTAGCAATAATGTCTATCATTTCATCTGTAAAATCCCATGGATGAGAAGTTACAAATCTTATTCTTTCAATCTCAATTTTTGCACTCTCTTCAAGTAATTTACCAAATGAAGAATCATCATCTAAATCTTTGCCATAGGCATTAACATTTTGACCTAATAAAGTAATTTCTTTATATCCTTTGTTTTTCAAATCCTTAATTTCTTCTAAAATAGCTTCCATCTTACGACTTCTTTGTTTACCTCTAGTATAAGGGACAATGCAATAAGTACAGAATTTATCGCATCCATACATTATATTTACCCAAGCTTTAATATTAGAATCACGAGAATATAACACATTTTCAAAAACATTACCTTCATTTGAAAAAACTTCTATTTCTTGTTTTCCTTTTGCATTCAAAATCATTTTAGGCAACTCATTTATATTATGAGTACCAAAAACAATATCCACATAAGGATGCTTATTTTTAATTTCATTTGCAACATTTTCTTCTTGAGACATACAACCACCTATTGCAATAATCAATTCTGGTTTGTCTTTTTTTAAATGTTTGCATCTACCTAAATAACCAAATACTTTATCATGAGCATTTTCACGAATAGCACATGTATTTAATACAACAATATCACTTTCTTCTAATATTAATGTTTCACTATAACCTAGTAATTCTAAATATTTTCTAATTTCTTCTGAATCATGAACATTCATTTGGCAACCATAAGTTTTTAAAAAATATTTTTTTCCATCAAAAACATTATTTATATTATTATCATTTTCTAAATATAATACTTCTTTATCAGATCTAATTCTTGCTTCTTTTAAATTTGGTAAATTCATAACAACACCGCTTTTCTAAGAATAGATTATATCATGAATGAAACATTATGTAAATTAATGGAAAAGAAAAAAATATAGAAAACAATTCTATATTTATTTTATTTTTTTAAAACTTTATTTTTAGAACAAAATATATCTTTTACATTCAAATCATTAAGCACTTGACTTAATAATGGATTATAATTAATTCTAAAAAATTCTATTAATTCCTGTGTCGAAATATTATTTTGCAGTTTTACTACATAGCCATCTGCTTTTTCAAAAACATTGAAAAACATACTATAATTAAATTTCATTTCATAAAAATAAACAGATGATAATTGACTAATATATTCTATATTATTATTTTCACAATAGTTTTTAATTTCGTTATCAAATACAGCTACTTTATCTAACTTCAACTCTCTTATTTCTTCATTTTTATTTAATTCGATAAAAGCATTTGCAACAAGTGTTGTCAAACTCATTATTAACATTTAATCATCTCCAATTAAAGATATTAAAAACGATTAAATGTTAGAACTAATTAACTTGATAAAAATCTAAAATTGATTTTGCAATATTATTGGCTATCTCTTTTGAATTATCTACAATCCATTTTGCATCTAAAGAATTATCATGGTATGCAACTTCAATTAATGTGCCACACTTAATGAAAGAATCATTTGCTTCTCCCAATGAGCCATCAGAATATTTAACTCCTCGATCAGTTATTTTTTCACGATACGGATAAATTTCATATAAATTATTATAAATATTTGATGCAATAGATAATGCTTTTGAAGTCGACTTATCAACGTATATTTCCATCCCTTGTATGTCATGATTACTACTTGCATTAGAATGCAAAGCAAGATGCAAATCGCTCTTATGATTGTTGCTTTCTGCTAGCCATAAATTAATATTACCACTTGGATTATTTCTATAAACCTTTACCCCAGCATTTATTAGATCTTCATATAAATAATCGGCAACTTTATTCATCATATCACGTTCATTTGTATAACCTACTGATGAAACACCTTTATTTCCAAATTGATTAGATGGTGAAAGATATACAACTAATTGCTTATCTGATATTTTAAATTCATAAGTATTAATATCACTGTCATTCATATTTTTTTTAACAGCATATGTTTTTATAGTAGTATTTTCATTAATAGTAATTTTATCATTATAAACATTACTATTAATAGTTGGTTTAGATCCATCTAAAGTGTAATAAATAGTTGCATTTTCAGTATTAGTTAATAAAGAAATAGAACTTCCTGCTTTAATATTATTTGGATTTTTATCAACATAAACAGGTTTAACAGTTTGTTTATCTAAAACAGAAATATTTAATATTGCCGTTTTACCTATCTCATCATAATCATCATATAAAGCTTTAAATTCAACTTTATAATCGTTATTTTCTTTAAATTCAGATGCATCAAGAATTATATGTTCTTTTGGAAAAGATAATTTTTTAGAACTAACAATTTTATCTTTTTTATCATAAATATTAATTTGCATTGTCGTAGCATTATTTCCACCCTCAAAATAAATATCTAAATCATCCCAATTCATAACAAAATTATCACTTGGGCTTAGTATTTTAAAATTACCAATTATTGGTGTATTTAAATAAAAATTAAATAAAGAAATTGCTCTATCATCTTTATTATATAATTTTGCAGTTACTCTGCCACTATAATTTTTAATAGAATCATAATTCAAAACAACAGTATCATTTGAAACATCATAATTACCAATATTACTACCTCTATAATATAATTTAACATAATATTCTTCATCACTTTTAGCACCTAAAATATTCAAAGTAATGTCTTTAAAATCATTAGCAAAATAATTTTTTTCTTTATTAAAAGATGCATCTAGATTTTTATATTTATAAACATTATTTGAATTTTTTATTTCATTCTTTTTACTTTTAGTATAAACATTAATTGAAACGGTTTGCTCATAATTCATCATTAAATCACTTATATCAATTTTATTAGAAGAAGATTTTTTTTCATAAATAACATTATTTTTTTCATCTTTCACTTCTACATTATATGACTTGGCATTATAACATTTAGATACATTTAAAATTAAACTATCTTTTTGAGTTTGAATTCCTATGATATTAAAGGAACTTAATTTTGGAAATTTATAATAGATAAAACCAAGTATGAAAAAAGCCAATGATATTGCAATCATAATCATTAAACAAAATACAATCGGTTTATTAATATCTTTTCTTAATCTCATTTACAAACTTCCTAGCATACTAATTATAAATTATTTTTATAAATAATAAAAGTTTTATTGCAAAATTATTTTAATATTTCATATTATATTATAGGTGATTAATATGTTTGGAACATCTATCTCTACTAAATCATTTTCGTTTTCTAAAATACTAGGTGGAATTTCAAAAACCTTAAATGTAGCAAACCAAGTAATTCCACTTTATCAGCAAGCAAAGCCACTAATTAACAATGCTAAAAATATTTTTAGTATTGTTAAGGAATTTAATAAACCAGATAAAAACACCCAAATTAGTAAATCTCAGAATAACATCACAAAAAAAGAACCAGTAAATGATTCTTCTAAACAAATAATAAATTATAATAATCCAACTTTTTTTATTTAATTATTTTCTTTAATCTACGAATGTTTTTTATTAACTTAAATCTTTGTGAAAAATTTCTACGGGGAATTTTTTTTAATATGCCACTATAATCAGCAATTAAATATTTGTAATATTCTATATTTTCTTTTTTATATAACCCAAACAATAAGATATTTTTCTTTAATTTTTGTTTTCCTTTTATATACTTAGAAACTACATAATAATGTTTTTTTTCATAAATAATTTTTTCATCAACAAGCGAATAATTATTATTCATCATATATTTTCTTAATTCATATAAATCATTATTTGAAGACAAAATAATTTTATTAATACTTTGAAATTTTTCTTTTTCATCGATAATAGACTTTATTGTTTTTGTTCCCATACCAGCAATAACTACTGTATCTAAATTTTTTGTATCAATATTTTTTAAACCATCAGATAAAATTGTTTTTATTTTTTTATTCAAATTATATTTATCTATATTATTTTTAGCAATATCTAATGCATTTCTATTTATATCACTCGCAATTATTTTATTACATAAATTATTTTCTATTAAATATATATCTAAATAAGCATGATCACAACCAATATCAACTACTGAATCACTTTTATCAATAAAAAAAGCAATTGCTTTTAATTTTAATGAAATCATTAATCAGATAAGAAATCCTTTAATTTTTTAGCACGAGATGGATGTCTTAATTTTCTTAAAGCTTTTGCTTCTATTTGTCTAATACGTTCACGAGTAACATTAAATCTTTTACCAACTTCTTCTAAAGTATGGCTTGTTCCATCAATAAGACCAAATCTTAATTCAAGAACTTCTTGCTCTCTTTCTTGTAATGTCATTAATACTGATTTTATTTCTTCTTTTAATATTTCATTTGTTGCATAATCTTCAGGAGACATATTTCTTTCATCTGGAACAAAATCTCCTAAATGTGAATCATCTTCCTCACCAATTGGTGTTTCTAATGAAACTGGATCTTGACTAATTTTAATTACTTCACGAACTTTTTCTGGAGTAATGCCCATTCTTTTAGCAATTTCTTCTTCACTTGGTTCACGATTTAATTCCAAAGTCATTTGACGTTGAATACGAGCCATTTTATTTATAGTTTCAACCATATGAACTGGAACACGAATTGTTCTTGCTTGGTCTGCTAATGCACGAGTTATAGCTTGTCTAATCCACCAAGTTGCATATGTAGAAAATTTATAACCTTTGTCATAATCAAACTTTTCAACACCTTTCATTAAACCAATATTTCCTTCTTGAATTAAATCAAGGAATAGTAACCCACGTCCAACATATCTTTTAGCAATAGATACAACTAAACGTAAATTCGATTCAGCTAAAATATTTTTAGCCATTTCATCGCCTTCAGCTACCCTAATTGATAAATTCATTTCTTCTTCTGGAGAAAGCAAACTAATTCTACCAATTTCTTTCAAATACATTCTTACAGGATCATTTATATTAATATCTTTTGTAATTTCTTCATCATTTAATATAATTGGTTCATCTATTTGTTTAATATCTGCTGATGAAGCATCACTATCATCTTCATTTATAACTTCAATATTATTTTCAAGTAAAGTATTATAAATATTATCTAAATCATCTGCTTCAATATCTAATCCTTTTAAACAATTAGCTAATTGTTCAAATGTAATATGTCCTTCTTTTTTTCCTAATTCTACTAATTCTTTTTCTCTATCTTCTAATGTTTTAATTTCTTTCATAATCCACACTTCCTACTTTCAAATCCATAATTTTTTGAGCAATTTTTTCTTTTTCATTTTCATCCAATGAATTTTTTAATTGCTTTTTTAAATTTCTAATTTCTTCATCTATATTTTTTCTTTTAATTAAATTTATACTATCCATAAATATTTTTTCATTTAATTCATCAATATTACTAATTTTTATTATATCCATAATATCTTCTTTTAATTTAGAAGTATTAATATAAGTAATAAAATCTGCAATATTTATTGTATTATTCATTTCATAGTAACAAATTATTTCACTAGCTATTAAACGATATTTTTGTTCTTTTAAATACCCTAGCTTTTTCATATAACTTTTTATATATGAAGAATCATTCATCATATAATACAACACATTATTCACTGCTTCAAGATAAGAATTTTGCTTAACAGTATTCTTAATCTCCTCTTGTGGTTGAATTTCAGATACACTTTCTTCTTCTAATTGTCTTTTTAATACATCATACGACAAGTTATATTCTTCACTTATTTTTTTTAATGTAACTTCTCTTAAAATTTCATCTTTAGTATTTTTTAAATCATTTATGATGACTTTAACATATTTGACTAAATCATCCGTATTATTAAGATTTTTATCTTTCTTTAAATAGTTTAATTTAAATTCATTAACAGGTATTGCTTTTTTTATATTATTTTCAATTGCCTCAATACCATTTTTTAAAACATAATCATCCGGATCTTTTTCACCACTTAATCTAACAACAAATGTTTCAATATTATTCTTTTCAAATAGTAAAGCATTATCATAAGTAGCTTTCTCTCCAGCATTATCATTATCAAGCATTAAAATAACTTTACATCTTAATTTTTTTATTATATCAATATGTTCTCTTGTTAAAGCCGTTCCCATTAATGCTACAACATTTTTGATACCATTAATATAAAGTCTTATAGCATCCATATTTCCTTCAACAATAACCATTGCTTTTTCTAATTTAATACTTTCTTTTGCTCTATGAAAATTAAATAATATATTACTCTTTTTATAAATATTAGATTCTTTACTTCCTAAATATTTTGGAGTACCATCGCTATCAAATACTCTTCCAGTAAATCCAACAACTTTTCCTTCAATATTATGAATTGGGAACATAATTCGGTTAAAAAATATATCATATATTTCTTGTTTTTCAGATATCAAACCAAGTTTTCGCATCTCTTCATAATTATAATTCTTCTTAAATAATAGCTTATTCAATGAATTATTATTTAAAGCTAACCCCAATTCAAACTCTTTAATATTATTTTCACTAATTCCTCTATCAAATAAATATTTTTTAGCATCTACAGCTGAAGAACCATTTATATTATTTTGATAATATTTTAAGGCAATATCCATCATTTCATATTCTCTTGGGAATTTTACTTCTTTTTTTATTGAAATATTATTTGATAAATTAAAACCTATTTTATTTGCTATTATACTAACTGCTTCATTAAAAGAAACATTTTCATATCTTTCTACAAAAGTAAAAACATTACCTGCTGCACCACATGAAAAACATTTAAACATTTGTTTTTCCTTTGATACGCTCATACTTGGAGAATGGTCCTGATGAAATGGACATACTCCAAAAAAGTTTTTACCTTTTGATGTTAAAGGAATGTAATTTGAAATTATATCTACGATATCAACGTTAGATCTTAATTCATTTAATTCTTTTTCATCGACATATGCCATTTTGAACCTCCTATTTATATATATTACAAATAAAAGCCCAATTTCCTTTTTTTTATGACATATTTTTCACTTTTTTAATTTAATTTGCACACATTTTACACATTTAACGATTAATTGTTGATTTTTATCACGCTTATCACACGTTATTAAATATAAAAGATCCTTTTCTTCCTTTTCTAAATTCATATAGCCATTCTTTTTTATATAATACTTTTTTGCTACCAAATACTTTATCTTTCTATTGTTAATAATTAATGTGACTTTATCATTAATATTAATCAAATCTAAATTCTTAAAAAAAGAAATCTTTGAGTTTCCTGAATGCGCAGCCAAGAAATATAAATCATTAATATAATCACTCTCTTTTAATAAAATAATATTTTTATTAATTGAAGAATATTTATATGAAACAATAATTTGTTTTAAACCAATACTTTCGATTATTACTTCATTATTATACGTTACATTATTTTGACTTTGATAGTATGAAGTAAAGTTTAAAACTAATCCAATAATTAAAATTATAATTTTTTTCATAAAAATTAATATAACAAAAAAACAATATTAATAAAATTAATATTGTTCGACAATTATTTTAAAGTATATGTATTAATCAATGAAGTTATTAAAAGTGCAATTATAACACCATCATAAACATTAATAAAATACGTAAATATTAATGTTAATAACCCTAAAATAACACTATAAATAATTTTTTTGAATTTAGTAATTGGACTATATTTATTAATAGCTGATGCAAATACTATTACAAATAAAATCATTCCATTAATAATTATCCCTTTATGTAATACTATTTTTAATATTATAGTTCCTAAAAAATATGTTACTAAACTTATAACAGGAATTTCTTTTTTATAATAAGTATTTATTGATAATATGAAATATGCAATTATTATCATAATAATGGATGAAGAACATACACCTGATATTCCTCTTCCCATAATTATATCCATTAAATTAAAAGAATACTTATGAATTAACTCCAACTCATTTGAATATATATTTTTATTTAAAATAGTAAGTAAAACAACCATTACTATTTTAAATATAGCTATACAATTTACATTAGTTTTTTTCAATAAAAATTCATATAATAAATTAAATAATAATATTAATAAACTAAATAGAAATAAATTCATATTAATCGATGTTATCATTGCAATAATTATAAAATAAACATATTTTTCGTTAATATCTACTTTTTTATGCAAAACATAATCAACAATTAGTGTTATTGAAAATGATATAATTGGAAACATAAGTGGTAAAAGCATTTTTAATCCACTATATACTAATATTCCATTTTTATAAAATCCATAAAATATCATAGGAAGAAATATGTATAAATAATATTTTGATAAATCATTATTTTTGCTATGTAAATAATTATTCATTGCTATCACCATTTATTTCTTTTTTTATATTGATATAACTCGGACAAATATAATTACATAGACCACAATTAATGCAATCTTTTTTATCACATACTTTGCCTTTTAATATTCCGTGAATATTTATTCCAACCGGACATATATCATTGCATTTACCACAGTTAATACATTCTAAGGGTTTTATATTCTCTTCTTTCATTATAAATAAAGATTTCAAATCTTTAGTTACAATTAAACTATTTATGTCTATTATTTTTCCAGATAATAAACCATTACCAATATAAATTACATTATCACTATTTATTTCAACTAATTCATTTACTAATTCTTTAACCAATGTCCCAATTTTACAAAAAACTACTTGAGGATTATTTATACCAGTACCAGTAATTGTAATAAATACTTCATCCTTGCATTTTTTCTTTTTAATATAGGTAACACAATCAAATACATCTTGAATATCAATATAAGAAAAATTATCTTTAATATTTAAATATTTAGTTAAATACTCTTTTCTATCTATTAAATATTTATCTGGAATATATTTTACGTTTAAATCTGGATACATTCCCAAACATAAATTATAATTATTAATACTTTCAAAATCAGTTTCTTTAAATATTATAGTAGTAGATTTATAATTCATAATACTATTTATAAAATCAATCATTTCTAATAAATCTTTTGTATACGTTTTATTTATATATATATAATTAGCTACATATGGTTCATGTTCTATACTATTAATATATAAATATTCATTATTGTTTTCTAATTTATTAAATAATACTTCATCATAGGATTTAATTTCTTGTAAAAATTCTTCTTTAGTTAATTTATTTAAACTTTTACGAGCAATCTTCTTCGTTTGAAATTTTTCTCTATAATCATTTTCAATTAATAAGCTCTTAGATTCTTTATTATTAATTGTACTACAGTTTTTAACTCCCAAAATTTTTCCAGAAACTGGAGAATAAACATTATCAAAAATCAAATTTTCTTTATATATAACATCTTTAGGATCAACTTTTAAAGATGAATGTTTATCAATAGGAAGATATATATAATTTGGACTTAAATAATTACTAATAGTATCTTTAAGTAGCAATTCATAATTTTTGTTTATAGTAATTAACTTCATATTATCACCTAATATAAATTATACTATATTTAATTTTTAAAGTATATTTCAAATTATAAAAAAACAAGAATTTTATTCTTGTTCTATATTATAGCTTACTTCATAAGTAGCACTTTCATCTTCTGTTATTATTTTAGTAATTAAATCATTTTCAAAATAAATAGTTATTTTTTCATTTGTTTCTGAATTAACAAATTCATAAAGATTTGATTCAGTATTTTCAACAAACAATTGAAGATTATCATTTATTTTATTATTTAAAATAATATTGATATCATTTTCAGTTAACAAAGTAGTATCTAAAATTTCTTCTTCACTAACCACTCTATATAGATTATTTTCTTTATATAAAATTTTTATTATTCCATCCTGATTTTCTAAATATCCACTTATTTCTTCATTATCTTTTTGTCCATCAATTTGATAATCAGAATAAGAATTACTCTTTTTTAATAAAAATTTATAATTACTCTTATTTAAAGAATCAACCATACTTGCAAGAGTTACTGTATTCTCAACATTTTCAGTTGGTTTTACATAATCATTTTTATTAAATAATGAAGCAATTTCTAAAAATATAAAAATTGATATAAAAAATACTCCCCATAAACCTAAGACCATTAGTGCATGTGTTCTAGGATTTTTCCATAATTCTTTAAAACTCTTTTTATCTTTTTCTTCCATAGATTAACCCACTATTTTACTTTCTTATTTTTAAATTCTTCTTTATTTATCCCGTTTAAAAAGTCTTTTATCTCCATAGTTTTTTTACCAAACGGTTTAATTTTAGTAATATATATAATTCCATCTTTACAAGTTATACCAAAATGGCTTTTATCAATTATAATTTTATTTATTTCATTAATATTACTTTTAACAAAATATGCTTCTAATATTTTATATTCAATATCATCTATTATCATATTAGCAAGTGGCCAAGAGTATAATCCTCTAATTTTATTAATAATATTTTGGCCATTATTATCAAAAGATATTTTTTCTTCATCACGAGTAATATTATAAGCATATGTTGCTGCAGTATCATTTTGTTTAACTCTATTATTAGTACCATTAATTATACTAGGAAGAGTTTCTATAAGTAAATTGGCACCTAAGACTGATAACTTATCAAATAAAATTTCTGTAGTATCCTCATCATTTATAATAATTTCTTTACTAGAAATAATATCTCCTGTATCCATATTTTTATCCATATACATGATAGTAACACCAGTACTACTATCACCATTAATTTTTGCCCAATGAATTGGAGCACCACCTCTATATTTAGGTAGCAATGAAGCATGAACATTTATACATCCTAATCTTGGTAGATTAATCAATTCTTCAGGAATTATTTGACCATATGCGCAAGTAATTATTAAATCTGGATTAATACATTTTATAATTTCAAAATCTTTTTTAATACTTTGAGGTTGAAATACTTCAATATTATTATTTATTGCAACATCTTTTACAGGTGTATTAGTTAATATATGTTTTCTTCCAATTTCTTTATCTGGTTGAGAAACAACTAATGCAACATTATAATTATTATCTATTAAACTTTGTAAAACATTACATGCAAAATCTGGAGTTCCCATAAATACAATTTTTAGATTTTCCATTTTATCACCATAAATATTATATCATGAAGTAAATAAAAAAGAAAATATATACATATTTTCTATAGTTTATTTATTTCAATCAAAGCTTTACCAAATGTTGTATTACCACAATTATTATTGTAATATCCATCACACCCTGAAAGGTTTGGAGCTAATCTATTACTTTTATCTATTCTCCAAGCACTTGTAGTATCAGTAGATTTAGCATTCATTGTCCATATATTTTCTCCATTATTTATCCATTTTGGACAACTATCAGCTGTTTCACTACATCCTAATTTAGCTGCTTCTTGGACAGTAATAATTCTTGCTAAAACATTATTTTTTTCAAGATTATAAGTGTTACTTGAACAAATATTATAATTTGAACAACCCGTATATTTATTAGTTGCAAATACTGTAGTACCCATGTTGTATGACATTGCATTAACATTACTCCAAGAAGATGTACTAGACTCTATTGCATTTAAAACTCCATAAGGCCCATTTGCAGTACTTGAATTATTAACATTTGACCATGAAACATTACTAGTAGTATTTTCAATTTGCTGAATTCTCATTGTCTCACCATCATCAAATAAAACATTAAAAGCTTTTTCGGCATTTTCATTTACTTCATAAAGAATAATTGTACCAGCTTTACAGCTATTAGCATCAAGATTACGATAGCATTTAGTTACTTCACATGTTTCTTCACTACCATTAACACAATAAGTACTAGACGTGCTATCGTCATTGTAATTATATGCTGCTACTATATTTTTATTTTTAACAGCTACTTTATCAGCACTTTCATTATCTATTCCTAAAGTTCCTTCAAAACTACATCCTTGACTATTTTGTTCTTCATCTTTATTAACAAATGTTATCTCCATTGAATAATTTTCTATGGTATTTGCTGGAATATCTAATTCATATAAAATATATGTTCTTCCATCTTTCGTAACTGGCATTTTTCTCGTGCCAGTGATTAAATCTTCACCATTTTTATAGTATATACCAAATCATCATTAAATGTATTTATTATCCCATCAATATAAATATTAAATTTCATATCAATGTTATTAGTATTTTCTACACTAAATGTTTTAATAAATGATTGACCAGGTAGTATTCCTTCAACATCTATTTCAGCCTCTCCTGTAAAAACTAATTCTAAGTTCCCGGCTTTAACAATAGTTTTAGTTTTATTAATTTCTTGAATTTTTGCAGTAAAATACGAAAAAGTAACTCCTAAAGCAATAACTAAAAATATAACAATAATTGATAAAGCAGTAATAATTTTTTTACTCATCTAACATCTCTCCTATTATTAATATAATAGTTTTTTACTAATTTTGCAAGGCAAAATAAAACTTAAATCTTAGTTGGATTTAAGTCTATTTCTAAATTAACTTTTGTATTTGAATTAAATATATCTTGTAATTCCTTTAAAGTCTCAATTAATTTATCATCAAAACGATATTTTATAATAATTTGAAATCTATAAATATTATTAAATTTAAATACTGCTGCAGTACTTGGCCCAAGAATAATAGATGTTTTATCAATATTATTTTTCAAATAATTTGCAACATTAGTAGCTTCTTTACTCGCTTCTTCATAATACTTACTTGCAATTTTTATTGTCATCAAATAATAGTATGGTGGATATTTTAGTGTTTTTCTAATGTTCATCTCATAATTATAAAAAGCTTCAAAATCATTATTTACAACACATTTTAAAGTATAATTATCAGGATTAAATGTCTGAATAATTACTTCACCAGGATATTCACTTCTTCCAGCTCTTCCAGAAGTTTGATGTAATAATTCAAATGTTCTTTGATTAGCCTTATAATCCGGAATATTTAAAGTAGTATCGGCATTAATAATACCTACTAAAGTAACTTTAGGAAAATCTAGTCCTTTACTAATCATTTGGGTACCAAGTAAAATATCATATTCATAATTCTGAAAATCATTTATTATTTTCTCATGGGATCCTTTTCTTGATGTTGTATCCATATCCATTCTAACAACTCTTGCTGTTGGAAACATTTTATTTATTTGATTTTCTAATTTTTCAGTACCTAATCCTAAGAAAGTAAGATCATCATTTTTACAATTTGGGCAAATATCAGGTTTAAAAATAGCATACCCGCAATAATGACAACGCAACATATTAGAAGATTTATGATATGTTAATGATATATCACAATGTGGACATTTAAAAGTATAACCACATTGAGAACAATTAATGAAAGTTGAAAAACCTCGACGATTTAATAATAATATAATTTGTTCTTTCTTTTCTAAACGTTCATTTATTTTTTCTTTTAACAAATCAGAAATAACAACATTTCTTTTTTTCATTTCTAATTCCATATTAACGATATAACATTTAGGTAGTACAGCACTACCAACTCGCTTTTTCATTTCAATTAATTTATAGATATTTTTTCTTGCTTTTGCTAAATCAGTTAATTCAGGAGTAGCACTTCCCATAATTAAAGGAATATCGTAATATTTAGCTCTATAATTTGCTATGTCTTTAGCATTATATCTAGGAACATTATCTTGCTTATAAGTATCTGAATGTTCTTCATCAATAATTATTACGCCAAGGTTTGTAAATGGTGCAAATATAGCACTTCTAGTACCAATTACAATACTTACTTCTTTTCGCTCAATTTTTCGCCATTCATCATATTTTTCACCATTGGATAATCCACTATGTAAAATTGCTACTTTATTTCCAAAACGAGCAATAAATTTATCAACAAATTGTGGTGTTAAACTAATTTCAGGAACCAACATAATTGCTTCTTTATTATTTTCTAATACTTTTGCAATAATTTGCATATATACTTCTGTTTTTCCACTACCAGTAATTCCATGAATCAAATAGGTATCAAATTTATTAATATTTTTTACAATAGTATCATAAGCTATTTGTTGTTCATCTGTCATTTTATTTTTTGTATATTCATTATTATTTGTTTTGTTGTAACGATAACTTTCAACCTCAATTTCTCTAATAACTTCGTTTTTAATCAAGCTATTAACTGAAGACAAAGAAATCAATGTTCCTTCACTCTTTAATAATCTATTACAAGAATCAATTGCATTAACTATTTCAAGTTGATTATTATTTTTACATTTTTTCAAAGCATCTGCTAAAGGATAATTCAATTCAAGATATTTTATCTTTTTCATATTAATATTTGTCCCATTTTTTGCTTTTAAAGCTGTTGGAAGCATACACTCATATGCACTTATTAAACTACATAATGTTGATTCTGATATATATTTTCCTAATTCAATTAATTCAGGATTTAAAACAGGATTATCATCTATAATACTGATTATTTCTTTTACTTCTAAATCATCTGAAATATTATCTTTTATATCTAAAATAAAGCCTTCAACTTCTTGTCTACCAAATGAAACTAATACTCTTTTACCAATTTTTGCATCTAGCTTAATACTATCCGGTATTTTATAATCAAAGGTCTTAGAAATGTTTTTACTTTTTATTTCAACTAATACACTTGCATACATAGTAATTACCCTTTCTTTCCTAATTATAGCAAATATTTGCAAATATTATAATAATATGTTAATATATGTAACCAAGAAAAGAGGGAAAACATGAAAAGTGTGAATGAAATTGAGGAACCAATAGTTGAAAAGCTATTTAACAGTTATAAATATAACTTAAAAAATGCAAGATTAAATGCTAATGAATTACATGAATATTATAATAGCCAAGTAAATCATCATCAATTACTTACTGAAAAAATATATAATTTAAGAATAATAGATGATTCAAAATATGAGGTATTAAAACCTATTTGTTTTAATTACGAAACTAACGAATATACATTAAATATGCATTATATAGTGGTTGATTTTTACAAAAAGCATCAAGGTGAAGAGCAAATATCAATATATGAATTAAATATTCTATTATTAGAATATATTAATAAAATAATCGCTTCAGTTGAATTAAGACGTGGAATAAATAATAATATACTATATAAAAAAGAATCAGAGTTTTATACATATTTAGTTAATGAATACATTGATCCTAGTATTAAATCAATTGTAAGAACAAATTATAATAATATTAGAAAAATGCAATTAACATCACATATTATTGATAAATGTACTATGGAATATGGTTTAAATCCATTTGCAAAATTAAACTATGTTCAAAAAATTAATAAGTATATTTATAAAAAATTCTTTAATAACGAATATGAATGTCCATCTATGAATGCAAAAGAAAATGAAACTACTTTCTTTAAAATGAGTGATAAAGGATATTTTATTGATATAAACAGAAATAAAATGAAACAAACACTTGGAAATGATGTACCTAGCAAATTCGAATATGCCGTTAATCATCAAATGAAACAAAAACCACTTCCTGATCAAAACTTATTAGATGCTTTATTATATGGAAAAATGATTAATAATGATGTTAAAAATATTATATTAAAAGATGTAATAAATAATATGTCTATAATAGATTATGCAGAAGGAACCACTCCATCAAATAATAACATACTTGCAAAATAAAAAGACTGAAATTCAGCCTTTTTTATTTTTGCTTTTTATCTTTATCAGACATTAATTCTTTTAGAGAAACTCCTAAAGTTGCAATTCCTTGCATATCTGTAGGTACTATAATCTTTGTAGCTTGTCCATTAGCCATATTAGTTAATGCTTCAAAACTTTTTAAAGCAAGAACTGATTGATCAGCTTTAGCATCTTTAATTAATTTAATACCTTCTGCTTCAGCTTTTTTAAGTTGTAATACAGCTTCAGCTTCACCTTCAGCAATTTTAATTTGAGATTCTTTTTGAGCTTCTGCTCTTAGAATAGCACTTTCTTTTTCTCCTTCAGCAATTAAAATACTAGATTTCTTTTCTCCTTCAGCACGAAGAATAGATTCTCTTCTTTCACGTTCTGCACGCATTTGTTTTTCCATAGCTTCTTGAATATCTTTTGGAGGAAGAATGTTTTTAACTTCAACACGATTAACTTTAATTCCCCATGGATCAGTAGCTTCATCTAATATTGAACGCATTTTAGAATTAATGATATCTCTTGATGTAAGAGTTTGATCTAATTCAAGTTCTCCAATAATATTACGAAGAGTTGTTGCTGTTAAATTTTCAATAGCATTTATTGGATTTTCAACTCCATAAGTAAATAATTTTGGATCAGTAATTTGAAAATAAACTACAGTATCAATTTGCATTGTAACATTATCCATTGTAATAACTGGTTGTGGTGCAAAATCTTTTACTATTTCTTTTAAAGAAACAATATTACTAATTCTATCAACAAATGGTATTTTAACATGTAATCCATTATTCCATGTAACAAAATAAGATCCTAATCTTTCAATAACATAACTTTTTGCTTGTGGTACTACCTTAATATTTGGAAGTACAATAATTGCAACTATAACTAATATAGATATAAAAATTTCCATTTAATTTCCTTCTTTCTCAACAATAAGCTTTACTCCACTTATTGCTTTAACCTTTACTTCACTATTTTTTACGATTTTTTCGTTGGCAATAGCACTCCATTTTTTTCCATCAACCTTAACTTCACCAATTGTATTTTTATTAATTTCTTCAGTAACTATTCCCATCATTCCAATTACCCTGTCCAAATTTGTTTTATAATTTTTTGGTTTTAGGTATTTAGATAAAATTGGTCTAGTAGTTATTAATAATATTGTTCCTAAGATTACAAATACTCCGAACTGGATATAAAAACTTTCCACAAAAAATGATAAAACTAATGTAACTATTCCACTAGCAATAAACCATATTGATACTAGTCCAATAGTACATACTTCTATAATTGTAAGTGCCAAAATAATTATTAACCATACAACCCATAAATCCATATACTTCTCTCCTTATGTTCATTATACTAAAATGTATTTAAAAAGCAATAAAATATTCATATTTATTGCCTTTTTAAAGTTAATTTATTTTTATTCTTATAGAAATTCTTTTTACTAGAAATTTCTTCTATTAATGATTTGATTAAAACACTTTTATTTTTATTTTTAATTACTATATTTAAATATTTATCTCCAAATTTATAACTAGCTTGAGTATAACAAATAATACTATACATAAGCATTATAATATTCTTATTTTCTTCATCTATTTCTAATTTATTGCAATATTCATCCAATGATAAATTTTCTTTTGAGGCTTTTTCTATTAATGAATAAATAATTTCTATATTAAAATGATCAAAAACGTCAAAATCAAAATTATCTTCTTCAAAATCAAATGTTTCTTTTCTATTTAATTCTGATGTTCTAGAAATTTCATTTAATATTCCAGAAAAATCATATGGTTTTTCAGTATTTTTAGAAATCATATCTGCTAATTGAAAAAACTGATAAGCATTATCATTATCACCAATATAATAATAACAAAATGCAATACTTGCACAAATGTATGCATTTGGTTTATTAAAGAAAGAAAATATTTTAAGATATCCATCTAAAGCCTTTTTATAATTCTTTTTATAAAATAAAATATTAGATTCTTTATAAATTTTTGATGCCAAATTTCTATCTTCAACTATTTCATTATATTTCAAAACAATCTTTTTATTAGTTCCATCATCAATGGTAAAAGCATTGATATTATCCTTTTCATGAGCAACTTTATAGAATAATTTTCTGTCTTTAGTATTTTTTGCTTCAAATAATATAAAACTTTTATTATCTATTATATATTCACAACAACTATCAAAAAAATCCATATTTTCCATGCAATCACTTCTCTCGTAGAAAATATAATACAATATTTACATTGTACATTGCAAGAAAAAAAGAATAGATTATATCTATTCTTTTAAAAGCATATTTCTATTCCCATGTAAATATTGGATATCCGTTATTTACATTATTACTATCATTTTTGAAAGCTGATCCCAATGTTGCGGATATTTTTTTCATATTTTCATTTGATGTTGAACCGACAGAATTTTTTGTAGGAGTTACAGCGTATTGAGTACTAGAATTTAAATAATAATTATTATTTATATTAACGGATTTAATAGTATTCCCCTGTAATCCTAATATTGCACCAACATATTGATTATTAACTTCAGAAACATTTCCAACATTATAATTATTATATAAACTTAATGCCATTCCAGCATCATTATCAAAATTTGCAACTATTCCTCCAGCATCCATACCAGATGCAGTTATACTTCCCATATTATAATTATTATATATTTTTACTAATGAATCTCCTGGATTGTTCCACATATTTGCAACTATTCCAGCAATATGACCGTACCCAGAAATTTCGCCAACATTTTTATTTTCATAAACATTTAAAGTTTCAGTTAACGTACTTATATTGGCTATTATTCCCCCACATCCGTAATTATTTGAATTTGAAATACTAATTGTTTTCTTATTTATATTTTTATTAACATTTATATTTTTTGAAGCAAAAATTCCACTTATTATACCTGAAGCTCCAGAATTCTTAGCAACTATTATTCCATTATTTATATTTTGACTAACAGTTACTGAATTAGCATTATTTATATATGCAAGTATTCCTGAAGAATATTGATTATTAGCAGTAATTTTAGCATTATTAACATTATTTTTCATAGTTAAATTAGAAATATTAATATTATATGCTAAAATTCCACTCGCAAAAGTATTTGCTATAATTTCACCATTATTTGTGCAATTCTCTATTAAAACATTATCTGAATTATTACTGTTTGCAACTATTCCACTTGCAGTATTTGCTTCACTTTTGATTACTGCATTGTTAATTGAATTTCTAATAATAGAATTAGTTCCAGCATACCATACTAATCCTGCCGCATCATCTCCTGAAGTTTTTACTGAAATATTATTAGTACAATTTTCAATTGTTCCATATAGTTTTTGAACAAGACCAGCAGAAGTTTTACTTGCTGTTATTTCACCATCAATTGTTAAATTTTTTATAACAGATTTGTTATCTATAGATGTAAAAAATGCTTGAGCTGAAGAATCAGGTTTGTTTATATAGATTCCACTAATTTTTTTATTATTTCCATCAAATATTCCACTATAATTTTCAATTGGTACCCATTGGTTTGAATTTGAACCGTTTAAATTAATATCATTTATTAATTTAACATTAACTGAATTATTAGTTTTTATTTTTTCTTTAAACCAATTGATATCATTTATACCTCTAATTTCATAAATATTATTATTAGAAACAGGTTCTAAATATTTTAAATCAGCCATTATCTTTAAATAAAAATTATTATTTGCTAACAATTTAATGTTATCAGAATTAGCTTGCCTTTCATTATTCATAATGGTAATTTCATATGTATCATTTTCATCCGCTTTTAATAGTTGACTTTTTATAAAATAATCATCATTTATATTTTGATTTTCTAAAATGGTCAATCCATTTTTTGATAAATTATACGTTAAATTATTCCCATATTCATTTTCAATACTTCCAAATTTAAGATTATAAATTTTATCTTGATTAGTTACATTTGAAACTTCAAAAGATACGTTTTTAGAATTGCCACTAGTAAAATTTGAAATTGAAATTTCATCAGATGATACCACTATAGAATTAATTTTTTTAGTATCAACGCCTAAAGTTGCACTAAATATTTTACCTTGTAAATTATTTTGATCAGTATCACTATTTTTAAATGTTATTTTTAATATATATGACTTAATTTTCCCCGCCTCAATAGTAATATTTGTATTAATATAAGTTTTTCCAGTAACACTATTTGGCGTCTTTCTCTCAGATATTATTTTTCCAGTTTCATCAGCTAATTCATATACTAAATCTTCATTAAATTCATTTGTAATATTTTCCATATAGATATTATAATCTACTGCTATATTACTTGTATTCTCTACTGTAAATGTTTTAGTAAATGAATCTCCAGGAACTATTCCAGATACATTTATTTCTTGTCCACCTGTATATGTTAAAGTTAATTTATTTGTTTTAACTACTGTTTGTGACTCATTTATTCTATTTACATTGGCACTATAGAATGCATATGTTACACCCGCTACAAGAGCTACTACTACAAATATACTTGCTACTATTAATACTATTTTTTTCTTCATATTACCAACTCTATTCTCATATTTATTTTAGCAAAAAATTAGCAATTAAAAAAGAGTAAAACTATTTTTCTACTCTTTTTACATCAATATAAGTATCATGACCATTTAAATCAAAAATATCTTTTAAACCTTCAGTTTTTTCAATATTTATTGATAAAGTTTCTTTTTTAATAAAATCTTCAAATTTACTAACTGCTTTATCAACTACATTATCTGAAGAATAATATAAATTAATACGATCAACAATATTAAATTCTTTTTCTTTTCTCATATTTTGAACTTTTGAAATCATCTCACGAGCAATACCTTCAAGAATTAAATCTTCAGTTAAGTTTGTATCTAAAATTATAAAGTTATCATTTTCTGTAGCAACATTAAATCCTTCTTTAGAATTCACTCTAATGTCAACTAATTCTTTATTAATTTTATATTCTTGATTATTTACCTCAATAGTGATTTCTTCATCATTTTGTAATTTCTTTATATCGTCTAAATCTAATTTAGCTAAAGTATCAGAATACATTTTTATATTAGCCCCAAATATAGGTCCAGCAACTTTAAAATTAGGTTTTAACATATATTCCATGTAATTAGCTGTATCATCAATAAATAATACTTTTTTAACATTTAATTCTTCTTCTATTAGAGATACTAAATCACTAATTAAAGATTCATGTTTTTTATCAATTAATACTTCACTAATTGGTTGTCTAACTTTTACTTTTGATTCTTCTCTAACATTTCTTCCTAAAGATATTAAATCTCTTACTAAATCCATTCTTGATTCTATAACTTCATCAATTAATTTATCATCACAAATTGGATAATCTGCTAAATGAACAGATTCTAAACCAGTTAATTTAGTATAAATTTCATCTGATATAAATGGTGCCATTGGAGCAATTAATTTACAAATTCCTACTAATATTTCATAAGTTGTTTGATAAACAGCTTTCTTACTATTATCTAAGTCACTTGCCCAGAATCTTCTTCTGTTTCTTCTTATGTACCAATTTGATAAATCTTCAGCAACAAAATTACTTATGAATTTAACCGCTTTATTTAAATCATATTCTTCCATTGATTCAGTTACGTTTTTAACTAATCTATTATATTTAGAAATTAACCATTTATCAATTTCTTCTAAATCTTTATATTCGATATTATATTCTCTTGGATCAATACTATCTGCATTTGCATACATTTCAAAGAATGTATATGTATTTTTTAATGTATTGAAGAATTTAGAATTTACTTCTTTAATTCCATCTTCATCAAATTTAAGTGGTGTCCAAACAGGAGATGCTGAAAGCATATACCATCTAGTAGCATCAGCACCATATTTTTCTATTGTAGCAAATGGAGAAACTGAATTACCTTTAGATTTATGCATTTTTCCACCAAATTTATCTAATACTAAATCATTTACTAAAACATTTTTATATGGAGCACATCCTTTTAAGAATGTTGAAATTACGATTAATGAATAGAACCAACCTCTTGTTTGATCAATTCCTTCACAAATAAAATCTGCTGGAAATTGATTTTCAAATAATTCTTTGTTTTCAAATGGATAATGATATTGTGCAAATGGCATAGAACCTGAATCAAACCAGCAATCCATAACATCTTTAACACGAGTCATTGCTTTACCACATTTAGGACATTTGATATGTACATCATCTACAAATGGACGATGTAAATCAATAGTTTCATCAATTTTTTCAATAGCAAGTTCAACTAATTCTTTTCTTGAACCAACCATATGATCACATCCACATTCACATCTATATAGTGGAATTGGAGTACCCCAATATCTATTTCTAGAAATTGCCCAATCGTTTAAATTTTCTAACCAATTACCAAATCTTTTTTCTCCGACATAATCTGGATACCAATTAACTTTTTTATTTGCTTCAACAATTTTATCTTTAAAATCAGTAACTTTAATATATAAACTTGGTTTAGAATAGTATAAAAGTGGTGTTCCACATCTCCAACAATGAGGATAATTATGTTCCATCTTTTGTTTTTTAAATAATTTATCTTCTTGAGCTAAATATTTAATAATTTCAATCTCAAGTTCACCTTCTAAAACAAATCTACCTTTCCAAGGACCATCAGTATATTTTCCTTGTTCATCTACTGGATTTAAAACTGGTAAATCATATTTAAGACCTACTTCGTAGTCATCTTGACCAAAAGCTGGAGCAATATGAACAATACCTGTTCCATCTTCCATTGTTACATAATCAGCACATGTAATATAGAATGCTTTTTTATTTACTTTTAATTCTGGTAATAATTGTTCATATTCCATGAATTCTAAGTCTTTACCAGTATATTCCTCTACAACTTCATAATCATCACCTAAAACTTTATTTGCAAGTTTTTTAGCAACTATAAAATTATATCCTTTAGAACTACACTTAACATAAGTTTCATTTGGATTAACACAAGCCGCAACATTTGCAAGTAGTGTCCAAGGAGTTGTTGTCCATACTAATAAATATGTATTTTCTTCTTTAGTTAATTTAAACGGAACAGTAACAGTATTAACTGAAATTTCTTTATATCCTTGAGCAACTTCATGAGAAGCAAGACCTGTTCCACAACGAGGACAATAAGGTAATATCTTTAATCCATCATAAATTAAACCTTTATCAAAGAATTCTTTTAAAATCCACCATTCTGTTTCAATATAATCATTATTATATGTAATATATGGATTTTTAAGATCTATAAATTGACCCATTTTTTCTGTAAAATCTTTAAATGCTGTTTCGTTTTTCCAAACAGATTCACGACACTTTTGATTAAATTCTTTTATCCCATATTTTTCAATATCAGTTTTACCTTCAAAACCTAATTCTTTTTCAACTTGAACTTCAACTGGAAGACCATGAGTATCCCAACCAACTTTTCTTAATACTTTATTACCTTGCATTGTTTTATATTTACAAACAGTATCTTTTAATAATTTAGCAAGCATATGATGAATTCCTGGCATTCCATTAGCAGTTGCTGGGCCATCATAAAAAACAAAGGTATTATTTTTACTTCTATTATCAATAGTTTTATTTAATATATCTTCATCTTTAAATTTGTTTAAAATTCTAAGTTCATTTTCACTAACTACATCTTTATTCAAACTTTCAAATTTTTTCATATTAATCCTTCTTTCTATAATAAAAAGGTGGTACCACAAAGGACGAAATAACTCGTGGTACCACCTTATTTAAACTCAAATATGTAACGCATATCTGCGGGATAATCTTACTAACACGTTTTCAGCTATCCAACTCCCAAGTGATTTTCATAAATACTTATTTATTAGCTTTCACCAAACGCTAACTCTCTACAAAATTCGTATTCATTACTCTTCTTGTTCCATGTATTTCATTTAATATTATATAATATTTAATATTTATGTCAAGAAAATTATAAATTAGTATTAAATAATTCCATTGCTTTATTAAATTCTTCTTCAGAATCTAATCCAATTAAATTTTCTTCACTTTCATCGGTTTTTCTTATACAAAAATCATTTACATTTTTAATATTTGTTAAAAAAACATATGTTGTATTTTCTGATTTAATTTTTTTAATTATTAAATAATCTTGATTATCTTCTAATTTAATTACTTCTTGCATTACTATTTTCCCTACTTTCTATCATTTTATCTTGGCATGATTCTGTCCATTCTTTAGCTGAGTTAAAGCCATTTGCTTCTGCATATTCTTCAATATTTGAATATTTCTTTTCCTCTAACGCACTTAATGATATTAATAAATTTTTAAATATATCACTATCATTACCATATAATGTTGCAAATGAATACAATTTAATATCTTTTAATTGTTCATTTTCTAAAATATCAAACGCGATTGCTGGATAATTATATATTGCTGATTTATGATCTTCAGATCTATAAATTAAATCAGAACTGTTTAAATATTTTCCATAATTATTTGCATATTCATTATATACATTTCCTTCACTTACTACTTCTTGTACTTTTTCAACAGTTTTAAAAGCACCAACTCCAGCAATAACCAATGTTGCAGTCAAAGCAAAAGCAGATATAGAAGCCTTTACAGAATCTAATTTATACACTTTTCCTTTATAAGTCACTGGAATACCTTTCCTAGTACTCTTTTTATAAGCATTCTTTCTTACTTCTTCAATATTCATTTCATCACCTACTATATAAATAGTATACTATTTATTCGATTTTTTTTCTACATTTATTTTTTTATAATAAAAATCAGTAAATTCTTTACATCATTTAGACAATAAGCAATTTAAACCTTAATATAAAAATGCTATAATTATAATAATAAGGAGGTTCGAAATGAACAAAAATATATTTAGAGAATATGATATTAGAGGTATGTACCCTAATGAAATAGATGAAAAAACAGCTTATACGGTTGGAAGAAGTTACGGAAGTTATTTAAGAGAAAAATATAATATAGATACATGCGTAGTCGGACATGATAATCGTTTGTCTTCTGATAGCTTAGTGAAAAATTTAATGAAAGGGATTAAAGATTCAGGAACGAGTATCATGTATTATGGATTAGTTACTACTCCAATGCATTATTATTCAAGAAAATATAATAACTTCCCCGGTATTATGGTTACTGCAAGTCATAATCCAAAAGATGACAATGGCTTTAAATTTTCTTTTGATAAAGATGTTAATGCTCGTGGTGAAATGATTAAAGATTTTACCGAATATACTTTTGCTGGTAAATTTCTTGATGGTTTTGGCGAAGAAGTATTAATAGATATTGAAGATGAATATCTTAAATTTATGAAAAAAAATACTTTTATGGGTCCTCGTAAAATAAAAGTAGTATTTGATCCAGGTAACGGCACAACATGTGTTATATTAAAAAAAATAATAGAAATGTTTGATAGTATAATTCCTGTATATATTAATGATGAAAGCGATGGAACATTCCCAAATCATCATCCAGATCCAGCAGTTGAAGAAAACTTAGAACAACTAAAGAAAAAAGTTAAAGAAGAAAAAGCTGATTTAGGTGTTGCATTTGATGGTGATGGAGATCGTATAGGAATTATTGATGAAAAAGGAAATTATATTCCTACAGATAAATTCATGATTATCATTATTAGAAGTTTAATTAAAACTGCTGAATGTAAAAAATATTTATATGATGTAAAATGTTCTAAATCTTTAGAAGATGAAATAATTAAATTAGGTGGTACTCCTTTTTGTTACAGAACAGGTGCAAGTTTCACAGAATATGGTACTTTAAGCAATAATCTTGATTTTGGTGGAGAATATTCTGGACATGTTTTCTTTAATGATCGTGGTGAAGAATTCGGAAGTGCAATTTATGCTGCCTTACGTTTAATTGAAATTTTAACTAATTCTAATTCATCAGTAACTGATTTATTAAAAGGAATAAATACCTACTATTCTACTCCTGAAATTAAAATTCCAACAACTGATGAAACAAAATTTAAAGTTGTAGAAAAAGTTAAAAATTATTGTATTGAAAAAAATTATAATATCAATGATATAGATGGTGTTAGAGTTACTTTTGATAATGGCTGGGCATTAGTTAGAGCAAGTAATACTGGTCCAAACTTAACTGTAAGATTTGAAGCATTAGATAACAATGGTTTAAAACAAATTCAAAATGAATTTATGACAAAAGTTAATGAATACAACAAAAAAGTGGAAGATTAAAATAATCTTCTACTTTTTTAAGCTATTAATTGCTTTTTTTATTACTTTAATGCATTTTTCCATTTTATTAGTTTCTTTTTCATTTAGTGTAACAAATATTCTATCTTTAACACCATTCTTATTTAAAATAGCAGGTGTAGAAATATATACATCATTAACTTTGTCATAATTTGAAACAGTAACAACTCTATTTTCATCACTTAAAATTGCATTCGTAATCATCACTAAACACATTCCGATTCCATAATATGTTGCACCCTTTTTTTCAATTATTTCATAAGCTGCATTTCTTACAACTGCTTCTATTTCATCCAATTCAGTTCTTTTTAAAAATGTCGTAATATTTTGTAATCCCACTTTAACATTACTCCAACTAACAAACTCAGAATCACCATGCTCACCAATTACATAACCATGAATATTTTTAGGATTAATTCCAATTTTGTTACCAACTAAATATCTTAATCTTGCTGTATCTAAACTAGTTCCAGACCCAATAACTTTGGAATGATTAAAACCAGAATATTTCCAAGTAATATATGTCATTACATCAAGAGGATTAGTTGCTACTAAAAATATTCCATCAAATCCAGTTTCTACAACTGAATCAATTATCTTTTTAAAAATAGCACTATTCTTTTCAATTAAATCCATTCTAGTTTCACCTGGATTTTGATTAGCACCCGCAGCAATAACTACCATTGTTGCATCACTACAATCTTTATATGAACCAACTTTAATATCAATTTTACTTGGAGCAAAAGCTAAGCAATGATTTAAATCCATTACTTCCCCTTCAATCCTTTTTTTATCTAAATCAATTAATACTAATTCATTAACACTAGTTCTTTGATTTAACAAGGCATAAGCATAACTCATACCTACATTACCACAACCAATTAATACAATTTTATTCTTCATTTTTTCACCTATTTCTGACATTTATCACAATAATAAGTACTTCTACCATTTACCTTTATTCTAGTAATCTTATTATTGCATATATAACAATTTTCATTTTCTCTTTTATGAACCATTAAAAACTGTTGGAATTTTCCAGTAACACCTAAAGAAGATGTATAACTTTTAATAGTTGTACCACCATATTCAATAGCTTTTTTAATAATTTGATTTGCACTTAATATAATATTTTCACATTCATTTAAAGAAATACTTTTACCACTTCTTAAAGGATTAATTCTTGCACCAAATAATACTTCATCAGCATAAATATTTCCTAAACCACTTATTATTGTTTGATCTAATAATAGTGATTTAATTGGTAAATTTTTATTATGCAACTTATCAAATAAATATTCTTTTGTAAGGCCTTTTGAATTTGGTTCAAATCCTTGTTTTTTTATTCCTTCAACTTTATCTAAATCTTCTTTTTTAACCAAATTCATTCTGCCAAATTTTCTAGTATCATGATATCTTAAGTCAGTTTGATCTTCAAAAGTAAATATAATATGTTCATGCTTAAGAATTTCATCTTTACTACTTTTAATAAAGTATTTACCTTCCATTCTTAAATGACTTAATAAACAATAATCACCTAAATCAAATATAAGCCATTTACCAATTCTATTTATATCAATAAATTCTTTGCCTATTAATATTTTTTTGAATTCATTTACATTAGATTCAATCATCTTACTATATAATACATTAACATTAACTATCTTCTTATGTAAAATTCTTTTTTTTAAAGTATTTCTTACAGTTTCAACTTCTGCAATTTCTGGCATTTATATCACCTCTATTTAGCTTCATACCAATCTTTTCCATAATCATTACTTACTTTTAACGGAACAGAAATTTTTATAACATTTTCCATAGTATTTTTAACTATTTGTTCAACTTTTGCTTTTTCTTCATCTATTACATCAAAAATTAATTCATCATGAACTTGAATAATCATTTTAGATTTAATATTATTTTTATTAAATTCATTAAATACTTCTACCATCGCTTTTTTAATTATATCAGCAGAAGTACCTTGAATTGGTGTATTTAAAGCAATTCTCTCTCCTGATTGTCTCACCATATAATTAGAATTATTTAGTTCTTCTATAATTCTTTTTCTCTTAAATAAAGTCTGTACAAAGCCAGTTTCATATGCATCTTTAACAATATTATCCATATATTTCTTAACGCCTGGATATAATTCATAATATTTATCAATAAATTCTTTAGCTTCTTTGGGAGATATCTCTAAGTTTTCCCCAAGACCAAATCCGCTAATACCATAAACAATTCCAAATATTACAGCTTTGGCTGTACTACGCATTTTTTTAGTCACTTCGCATTCATTTATTCCATGAATATCTGCTGCAACTTTAGTATGAATATCTTCATTATTATTAAATGCATCTATAAGATCTTCTGATTTAGATATATGAGCAAGTAATCTTAATTCTATTTGGCTATAATCAACACTTAATATCCAATCATTAACTGGTAGAAAAGCTTTTCTAATTTTTCTGCCTTCTTCATCTCTCGCCGGTATATTTTGTAAATTTGGTTCAATTGATGATAATCTACCAGTTCTAGTATAATTTTGTTTAAATATTGTATGAATTTTACCATCATCTTTTATATAATTAGCCAATCCTTCAAGATATGTAGTATATAACTTATTTAAATTCCTATATTCTAAAATCTTATTAATTATTGGATGCTTATCAATTAATTTATGTAATACTTTAACATCTGTTTTATAAGAAGTTGCACCCTTTTTTCCACCAGGAAGTCCTAAACGTTCAAATAAAATTTCTCCCAATTGTTTTGGAGAAGAAATATTAAATTCGATTCCAGCCATATTATAAATATCATTAGTAAGTAAATCTATTTTAATTTTAACTTCATCTTTCATAGAATTCAATGTATCAAGATCTACTTTAACACCAGTTATTTCCATATCTGCAAGCACATCTATTAATGGCATTTCTATATCTCTAAATAATTCATATTCATCTTCAATTTTTAATTTATTTATATATTCATCTCTTGAATCCCAGATATATCTTGATTTCTTTACAATATTTTCTTTTATTTCATTTGTTTCTTCAAAATTCTTAATATCATTATAAAATATTGTGTCAATTCCTTCATTATGCATTAAATATGCTATATCATCCTTAAATTCATAATTCAATAGACTAGCAGCAATACTTAAGTCATAATTAATTTTAGGAACTTCTATATTTTGATGACTTAATGCAACAATATTTTTCTTGTTTTCAAAAGTATAAACAACTTTATCTTTTAATAAATTAATAACGTCATTAACTAATTCTTTCTTAAAATAATAATTATTTTCTCTTGTAGATAATGAACCTCCGACTATAATTGCATCATGATAATTAGATTTGTCTAATTCAATATAAAACGCGATTTCATTATCTAATTTAATTTCATTAGCATTATTTATTTCAATATAATTAAGATTTTCTCTTTGTATAACATCTTTCTTAAAATTCTTCATTAATGAATAAAATTCTAAGTCTTCATACATATTATATAATTCTTCGGATTCTACTTTCTCATATTTATAATATTCTAAATCAGTATTGATAGGAACTTCATGATAAATTGTAGCTATTTCTTTACTCATAAAAGCTGAATCTTTATCATTAATTAATTTTTCTTGAGTTTTACCTTTTATTTCATCAATATGGTCATATATATTTTCTAAGGTTTCATATTTTTCAAGTAAATTTAAAGCTGTTTTTTCACCGATTCCTTTAACTCCTGGAATGTTATCTGAAGAGTCCCCTGCAAGTGATTTTAAATCTATCATATTAATTGGTTTAATTTTATAATCTTCATAAAATGTTTCTGGATTATATCTAATATAATCTCTTTGTTTTAATAATTTAATATCAACTTGATTAGATAATAATTGTAATAAATCTTTATCGCTTGATACTATAGTTCCAATAAAATTAGGATCTTTATCAACTTCAGAAGCTAGTGTACCTATAATATCATCAGCTTCAAATGGTTCAAGTTCAATTGTTTTAATTCCCATAGCATTTAATAAAGTTCTTGCATAAGGCATTTGTAATTTCAAATCTTGTGGAGTTTCACTTCTACCATCTTTATAAAAATCATATTTTGCTTTTCTAAAATTCTTTCCTATATCAAATGCAACAGCCATATAATTTGGTTGTTCCTCTAATATTATTTTATTAATCATTGTTATTAGTCCATAAAGTGCATTTGTAGGAAAACCTTTAGAATTTTTCATAACATTTCCTGTATATGCTGTTGCATAATAACTTCTAAACAATAAATTATTTCCATCCACTAAAATTATCTTCTTCATACGTACCTCCGCCATCATTAATATTATATCAAAAAAAATAAACTAAATATATAGTTTAGTTTTTTATTATCTCTTTATTATCAAGAACTAATTGAGGATTTGTATCAATCAATTCATTAAATATATCTTCACCAATTAGTTTAATTATTTTTTTCTTATTCTTTTCAAAGGTATCAAAAAATACACTATTTTCATGGTGAACATCGCCACCAATGAAATCAGCCATATTATTTTTAAAAATATATTTTGCTAACTTTTTAGCTTCTCTTCCATATTTTCCATTGATAGATTCAAAGTTAACTTGCAATAATATATTTCTGTCTATTAAATCATTTAATTTCGAATAATCTTTTTGTAAAAATACATATCTTTCTGGATGAGCAAGTATAGGAATGATATTTTTCTTTTCTAATTCAAAAACAATTTCATTCAAATTAAGGATTTCATCATTTCTTGATAATTCAATGAATACATATTTACTACTATTAATAGTACAACATTCACCATTTTTTATTAAACTAAGTATATTATCATCTATAAATATTTCATTACCAAGATATAATTCAATATCAATATTATTTGATTTTAATAAACTTTGTAATTGTAATAATAAAGCATATTTTTCTTGGTTTGTAGAATTATACTTAGTTCCATTAATGTAATGTGGTGTTATTACTATTTTTGAATATCCTAAATCCTTCATTTTATTTATTATATTAACTGATTCTTCAAATGAATTTGAGCCATCATCAATACCTGGAAGTAAATGTGAATGAAGTTCAATCATTATTTTTCTCCATAATAACTATAATAATTACTATTCGTATATGGTGCTTTGTTAGCAATTACTCCAGCTATATTAGCATTAATTGTTTCCAAAGACTTCTTTGTTTTATCAAGTAAATCGGTAGTTGTATCTCCAATGGCACTAACAATAACAACCTTATCAACTAAAGAAGCAACTATAATTGAATCAGTTAATCCAGTAACTGGTGTTCCGTCATAAATTATATAATCAAATTTATTTTTTAACATTTCCATAACAACTTTATGTTTTGCAGATGCTAATAATTCACTTGGATTTGGTGGAATAGTTCCCATAGTTATAACAGATAAATTATCAATTTCAGTTTTTTGGATATATTTTCTTAAATCAGTATCTATTTCATCAATCAACAAATTTGATAATCCTTTTTCATTACTTAATTTAAATATTTTATGTAATCTTCCTTTTCTCATATCGCAATCTATTAATAATACTTTATTTTTATTAAGAGCAAAAGTAACAGCAAGATTAGAACTAATGAAGCTCTTTCCTTCTCCTGGAACAGAAGAAGTAATTAAAATTGTTTTTAATTTTTCATCAACTGCAGAAAATTGTAAATTAGTTCTAACAATACGTAGAGCTTCTGCAACATTTGATTTAGGATCTGATTCTACAATTAATTCATTTTTCATTTCTTACTACCCTTTCTCTTAGCATTATAGTTAGGAACTCTACCTAAAATAGGCAAATTTGTTAAATTCTCTATTTGATCTACACTCTTTATAGTTGTATCAAAATAAGCTAAAACAAACGCAATCAAGCAGCCAACAAACATACCACCAACTAATGCAATAGCAAATTGTTTAATAAAGCTCATATTTGCTGATTCATATGGTATTTCAGCAGCATCCAAAATGCTAACATTTTCAATCTTATAAATGCTTGATACTTCTTCACTAAATACGTTAGAAACTTTATTAGCTATTTTACAAGCAAGCTGAGGATTTCTATTTTCTACAGTAATAGAAATTATTTCTGTTTCATTAACTGAAGTAACAGAGATTTGTTTGCCTAATTCATCAGTTTTATAATCTAAATCTAATGAATCAATTACTTGATTTAATACCTTTTTACTCTTAATTATTTCTTGATATGTTGAAACTAATTTTGAATTAATAGTCAAATCATTTGCAGTAATTGCATCACTAGCTGAATTATTACTTGAAACTCCAGTTAATACTAAAGTTGAAGTTGACTTATAATATGGTTTTTCAATACCAAGTGCATATATGCTTACTAAAAAACATGAAATGAAAGTTATAAACGCAATCAAAACAACATGTTGTTTAAAATTATCTAAAATTCTTCTAATATCTATCTCTTGTGACATACCTATATACCTACCTTATTATTCTTATAATTTAGTATATCATATATAAAAAAAATTTAAAATAAAAAAAGATGAAATTCATCATCTTTTTAACCCCTTTTTATTATCTATTATTTATCTTGTAACATATTTAATAAATCAATTTTAAACTTATCTTTATTAGCATTTGCTTTAGAAATCATAATACCTTTATATGTAGTTAATTCTGATTTATGTCCTTCTAATAATATATCAGATGGATTAATTGTATTAAGTACAACAATTTCTTCTTTTTTATATACAGTATATTGTAATTTAACTTCACCATGTACTTGAGCAAACATTTTATCACTTGGTAATTTTAATTCATAAGTTTCAGTACCACTTTTTTTATTTTGAGATACCATTTCTCCTACAAACTTACCATTTCTAAGTGATGGATAATAATCAAAATTTAATTTTTTATATGCAAGCATATTATATTTTTTTAATGCTCTTTCTAATTTATGAAATTCATTTTCATCTATATAATCTAAAACATAACCCTTCATTCTCAATTCCCCCTTATGTTCCTGATAATCAAATTATAGCACATCTTCTAAAAAATGTCAAATCCGTGTATATCTATGCTGTTTTTCTTGCTATTTTCATATCTGTGATTACATAATACCATATTTTAGTAAGAATGTCAAATTGGTGTAGAGCAAACACTTTTTCTTATATATATAAAATAAAAACAAACAATTTTATTTGCTTGTTTTTATAGTTACCAAAGTTGCCCCAATATTAAATCCATCTAATTCAAAATGATCGACTTGTTTATTTGTTTTAAGTATCTCATGGACCTTTTTTCTCAATGCACCAGTACCTTTTCCATGAATTATAACTACATATTTGTTTTTCATTTTATAGTTATCATTAATAAAATCATTTACAATGAATACTGCAGTATCTGTTGTTTCCCCGTGAAGATCTATTTTAGGATATTTATTTAATATCATTATTTATTGGTAATTCTTCTACATTGGGAGTATCTGGTATAGGAGTTTCAACATTCGTACCAACTGGTTCAGTTGTTTGATTAACATCTGTAGGAACTGAATCTGTTATTTGGCTATTAATAGTTGCATTTATTGGTCCAAATTTTGTCTCATAATATTTAGCAACATCACTAAATAATGGAACTGACTCTTTAAATCCCATTCCTTTTAAAGATAATCCTGCTGCAATATTAGAAATTCTAATATTCTTTTCAATATCGTATCCTCTAGATAATCCAGCAATAAATGCAGCATGGAAAATGTCTCCTGCTCCACTTGCATCTTTTATATCTTCAACTTTTAAACCAGGCATTACTTTTATTTGGTTATCATTTAAATATATTGCACCATGTTCTTTTAAAGTAATAATAACATTACTATTTGGATATTTTGTTGCTAACTTTTTATATGCATCTAATAATGTAGTTGGATTACTAAAATCCATTGTAATTCCAGTAAATCCTTCCGCAAATTTTTGACTAGCAATAATATATTTAGCATACTTACATAATTCAACATTAGATTTAGTAAATTCTCCTGCATCTAAAACAGTTATTGCTTTAGGGAATCTATTTACTACACTTATTCCTGATGTATATTCATAACCATCTAAATAAATAATATCTGGCATAAAATCAAATTCATATTTTTTTACATGAGGTTCACTACCATTTATGGCAAACACAGTACGATTACCAGTATTTTTATTTATTAAAACAAATGAAATTGGTGTTTTGGCTTCAAAAACAATTTCAACATTCTGAGCATGTACTCCATTTTCTTCTAAATCTTTTCTTATTTTATTGCCTAATTCATCTCCACCAACTGCTGCTGATAATGAAACATCTTCATTCCATTTAGCTAATAAATAAGAAACATTGCAAGCGCTTCCGCCACTAAATTCTATTTTTTCTTGTAAATTATATTTTAAGCCTTCTAATGGAAATCCATCAATTGGCAAACTATAATCATAAGTTATTTGTCCCATACATAATATTTTCATCGTATCACCCATATTTTCTATTCTTTATTAATTATACAATATTATTTAAATAAAAAAAAGTATTCTTAATAACAAAAAAAGGAATTTACAATAGTAAATTCTTAAAATAAACTTAATTGACTGCTTTCAGGCATTCCATCAAACATTCCTATAGTTCTTAATTTTTCTACTGTCGTTTGATTTACTTTTCCTCTTAATTGAAAGTCTTCAACACTATAAAAAGGTTTAATATTTCTTTCTTCAATAATTTTACTTGCTACAGCATCTCCAAGACCATCTAACGCTCTAAATGGTGGAATCAATACTGTCTTATCATCTTCATCTATAGTAAAATTCTTAGCATCACTTTTTTGAATATCAATTTTAGCAAATTTAAATCCACGAGCTGTTGCTTCTAAAGCAAGTTTTAATGTTTCTAATACAGATGATTCTTTATTAGTTGCATCATAACCTTTAGCAATTATTTCAACCATTTTATTTTTAATAGCATCATGTCCCTCACACATTGCATCTAAATCAAAATCATCAAATCTAGTAGAAAAATATGAAGCATAATATTCTGCTGGATAATGAACTTTAAAATAAGCAATTCTAAATGCACTTATTACATAAGCAGTTGCATGGGCTTTTGGGAACATGTATTTAATTTTTTGACATGATTTAATAAACCATTCTTCAATACCATAATCTTTTAATTCTTGGGCAAATCCTTGCCATGTTTCAGGATCTTTACTTGCTTTTCCTTTACGAACAAATTCCATTATTTTAAATGCTTTTAATGGAGGAACGCCATTATACATTAGATAAACCATAATATCATCACGACATCCAATAACTTCACTAAATGGAACAACATTATTTTTAATTAATTCTTGAGCATTCCCTAACCAAACATCAGTACCATGAGATAATCCAGATATTTTAATTAATTCTGCAAATGTTTTAGGTTTTGTATCAAGTACTAATTGAATAGTAAATGGTGTCCCAAATTCTGGAACTCCAAGTGTTCCCGTTTCATTCATAATATCATCTTTAGTAACCCCTAAAGCTTTAGTTGAACTAAATAAAGACATTGTAGGTTTATCATCCAATGGAACTGTTGTAACATCCATTTTAGTTAAATCTTGAATCATACGAAGTTGAGTTGGATCTGTATGTCCTAAAATATCAAGTTTTAATACATCTTGATCAATAGCATGGTAATCAAAATGTGTTGTTCTCCATGCAGATGTTGGGTCTTCAGCTGGAAACTGGAATGGCGTAAAATCATAAACATCCATATATCCAGGAATAACTACAATTCCACCTGGATGTTGGCCAGTGGTCCTTTTTACACCAGTACAACCTTTAGCAAGTCTTTCAATTTCTAAATTACGAAGCATTATATTTTTATCTTCACAATATCCTTTTACAAAACCAAAAGCTGTTTTTTCAGCAACGGTACCTATAGTTCCAGCACGATAAACATTATCTACACCAAATAATACTTTTGTATATTCATGAGTAGCAGCTTGGTTTAAATCTGAGAAGTTCAAATCTATATCTGGTACTTTATCAGCATTAAATCCTAAGAATGTTGCAAATGGAATATCTTGACCATCTTTTAACATATTAGTACCACAATTAGGGCAAGTTTTATCAGGTAAATCAAATCCACTTGAATATGTTGCCCCTAATGCTTTACCTTCATCGTCTTCAAAAATACTCTTCTTACAATTTGGACATCTATAATGAGCAGCTAATGAATTAACTTCAGTAATCCCCATCATATTGGCAACAAATGAAGAACCTACACTACCACGAGAACCAACTAAGAAACCATCATCATTACTTTTCTTAACTAGTTTTTGAGCAATTAAATAAATAACATCAAATCCTCCACCAATGATACCACCAAGTTCTTTTGCAACCATTTTATCAATATCTTCACTATTCGATTCAGGATTTTTTCTAACTATGTCAGATTTTACTAATTCTCTTACAGCATCAAATCCAGCAATTATTGTATCATGAACACTTTGATAGATTTCATTTGCTTTTTCTTCATCAGACAAATTAGGTTTTTCAATATCTATTTTATCTTTCAAAGCATTATATACGCAATCTCCATATAATTCCTTAGCAATACGTTCTTCTATGTTATGTGGAAGAGGTTCACCATATAAATCTTTAGCTTTTGTATATACTAAATCAGTAACTGTTTCAATAGACTTTTCTATCTTAGGAGAGAATGGAATTCCTCCAGTATCAATAATAACTTCTATTTCTTCTACACTATCAGCTATTTTATTTGTATTAGTAACTACTATTTCATATGCTTGTTCTTCTCCTAAAAAACTAAAAGCATCAAGCATTTCTTGAGTAGTCATGAATTTCATATCAGGAACATCTACACCTGGGCGATTAAGCGGATGTAATTTTCCATTTGTTTTTTGATGAACAATTATATCACGATAAATTTTATCTTCACTACGAAGATTATGAACATCGCCAGTTGCTACAACAATTTTACCAGCGGCTTTTGCAACACGAATAATCTTTTTCAAGTGTTGTTGCAATTCAAATTCAGTTTTAAATCCACTTGATTCCATTTGTAGTAAATGAGTCATTGCACTAATAGGTTGTACTTCAATATAATCATAGAATCTCATCATATTTGATAATTCTTCATCATCTTTTGTTTTAGCTGCTTCAAATATTTCACCATTAACACAACCACTACCAAATAAAATTCCTTCATGATATTTATTCATTTCTTTCCTTGGTAACTTAGGTTGACTATTTCTAAATAAATAAGTAGTATTTGCAGCACTTATTATTTTAAATAAATTTTTTAATCCTACTTTATTTTTAGCAATAGCAGTCATATGGAATGGTATAGAGAATTTTATTAAATCATCAGTATTAACTTCTTCAACTATATCGTTAGTTGTTTCAATATTTCTTCCATCCAATATTTGACACATTTTATAAAAACATTTAGCTGTTCCTTCAGCATCATAATCTGCTCTATGGTGCTCATCTTCGTTCCACTCAACTTTATATTTTCTTACTAAAGTAGATAACTTATGGTTTGACCATTCTGGATTTAGCATTCTAGCCATTCCCATAGTATCAACAACGGTTGTTTCAAATTTATCAAAATTATATTTATTACATGCACATGAAACAAAACCTATATCAAATTTTGCATTATGAGCAACCATTGGAGCATCAGCAGCCCACTCTAAAAATCTTCTAGTAACATTTTCTTCAGTATCTTTATCAGCAAGCATTTCATCAGTAATACAAGTCAATTCTGTTATCTTTTTAGGTAAAGGTCGATTTGGATTAATTAGTTCATCAAATCTATCACTAATAACTCCATTTTTAATTTTTACAGCACCTATTTCGATCATTTGATCATTGCCTACATAAAAACCAGTAGTTTCTGTATCAAATACAACAAATTCATCTTCTAATAAATTATAAGATTTATTATGATTAAATACTATATCAACATCATCATTAACAATATTTAATTCAGTACCATATAATCCCTTGAATTTATCTTTTTCTTCTTTTCCTTTGTTATAAGAAGTTATTGTAGAAAAAGCAATTGGAAAAGCTTGGCAACCATTATGATCAGTTATTGCAACAGCTTTATGACCCATTTTAATAGCATAATCAACTAAATCTATAGTATGTTTATTTAGATCAAGTCCAACAACACTATCCATCATACTCATCATTGTATGAGCATGTAACTCAACTCGCTTTTCTTCTGCTTCATCTTTTATTATTGTATCTTTTGAATCAATAGGTTCCATACTTCTAATTGCTAAAACTAATTCACGAGAAAATTTATCAAATTCAACATTTCCAGAAAATCTATACCATTTTCCTTCTTTAACTTGTTTATCAACTGCTTTGTATTCAGCTTTATCTTTTTTAAATATTTTTGCTAAGATACTATTAGTTTTATCACTAATTTTTAATGTAATAATATTAATAGTGTCTCTTTCCATATTTTCTTTACCAAAAATATATGCTTCAATAATTATATTTTTAGCATCACCCATGATATTAGCTATATTAGTTGTATCACCATCAAGATGTCTTCCTAAAATCATACTGCTACCAGTTGTTTCAACCGGAGCTACATGATTAACAGTTTCTTGTTGTTTCTTAATTTCATTAATTATTGATTCATTTTTTTCTTTATTAAGCGTAGAAGTAATTTCATATTCATTAAAACCATAAGACAACAATTTATTTTTTATATTTTTACTCTCTTTTAAAAATAATTCTTCTTCATTTTTTGATCCAACTTCAATAGAAATAATATCATCATCTATTTTAATTTCTGAATCTTTAATACCAATCAAAGATGGTCTTTTATCAATTAATTTATCAACTAATTTTTTAGTATATTCTAAAACATTATCTTCACTAATATTATTATAATGCATTTTAACAACGCATTTAGCTTCACCATTGATTCCTTTACTTGCACATGCAAAAAGGCTTTCAATTGCGTTAAAATTTATGACATAATCATTAACTAAATTCACTTCAAATAATTCTTCTTTTTTTCTTAAAACAACTTTTAATACTTTAGCATCTTTAAAATCATTATTTATATCGCTAAAACTAATGCTTTTAAAAAATCTTTCTAATTCATTATTCATTATGTCACTTCTTTCTCGATGTTTTCCTAATCTTTATTTTATCATAATATTATAAATTAATAAAAGATAATTAAGCTAATTATCTTTTATTTTTCTAATACTAATAACATTTATTTGATATTTATCAAATCTTTTTGCAACTTTGCCAGTTATCTCATACAATGCTTTTATTTCTATATTGTCTATTTTTTTCATAACACTATTAAATAAAACATAAGTCGCTTCACCAGTTTCATCGCTTGCACTAACAAATGCCATATCTTCATTACTTTTTGTTTTAATAGATTTAACATTTTCTATTAATACCACTGTTTTAATTATTTTATTAAAACAGTTACTTATAAATTCATGTTTTATTATATCTTTTTCATTATATTTGCTTGATGGATGATTAGAAATATAAAAACCATAAGATATTAATTCTAAATATCTTAATTCATCTAAAGAATATTCTTCTTTAATTACAATCTCTGGTTTTTCGATAAATTCTTCATCTAAATCAGCAGCCAATGAAGCATAATTAATTACAATATCAAGATTTTCAATTAATGTCTTTTTATTTATATTAAATGAAGCAAAAACAGAGGCATTTATTAATGTACTAATTATTTTACTATTAATACCAGTTTTATAAATTCTTTTAGTAAAATCAATAAAATCTAAATATTTATTCTTTTGTCTTTCAATCAAAATATTATTTACAGTATTCTCACCAATATTTTTAATTACTCCAAAAGGCATTTGAATATTATTATTTTTGACATAATATAATTTTTCACTATTATTTATATCTGGAGATAATATTTTAAATCCCAATTTCTTTGCTTCTTGCATATATTCTTTTGTTTTTGATTCACTACCAATGACATTATTCAACAGACTTGCATAAAAATAATTTGAGAAATATTTTTTTAAATATGCCATCTGGTATCCAATAAATGCATAAGCAACTGAATGTGATTTATTAAAACCATAATTAGCAAACTTCGAAATCATATCATATATTTTAATAGCGAGTTCTTTTGAATAATTATTATTAATTGCTTTTTCAATGAATATATTCTTTTCTTTCTCGATAATTTCTTTTTTCTTCTTACTCATTGCTCTACGAATATTATCAGCTTCTGCAAAAGAATAGCCACCTATTTTAACTAATATTTGCATAATTTGTTCTTGATAAATAATAATTCCATAAGTTTCTTTTAATATATTCTCTAAATCAGGATGAATATAATCAATTTTTTCTTTTCCATATTTTCTTCTTATAAATAAATCTATATTTTCCATTGGTCCTGGTCGATATAAAGCTATTGCAGCGGTTAAATCTTCAAATTTAGATGGTTTTAATTTTTGTAAAAAATTAACCATCCCATTACTTTCAAACTGAAATATTCCAATAGTATTTCCATTTTGAAACAATTTTAAGACTCCATCATCATTTAAATCAATGTTATTTAAATTCAATTTCTTAGAAGTATCTTTTTCAATAGAGCCTAAAATTCCAGCAATGGTAGTTAAATTTTTAATAGCAAGAAAATCCATTTTTAAAATACCCAAGTCTTCTAAATATTCCATTGTTACACCAGTAAATTTTTCATTATCGTTAATACAAATAGGAATAATGCTATCAAGTTTTTCACTACAAATAACTACACCTGCTGCATGAGAAGAAATATTTCTTTTTAAATCTTCTAATTTTAAACTGATTTTATATACTTTTTTTAATTCTTCATTATTATTTAACATTTCTTTAACTTTAATATTATTTAAATTCTCTTTCAAAGTTAATTTTGAATCAATTAAAGATATAAAATTATCAACAATTCTTTGTTCAACATTTAAACATTTTGATATAGTTCTTAAAACTAAACGAGATTTTAATGTACCAAATGTCATTATGCCTGCCACATTATCATGATTATATTTATCTTTAACATAATCAACAACAATATCTCTTTTAGTATTTTCAAAATCAATATCAATATCTGGCATTGTAACTCTTTCAGGGTTTAAAAATCTTTCAAATAGTAAATTATATTTAATAGGATCAATATCTGTTATTCCTAAAGTATAACTTACTAATGAACCTGCAGCACTACCTCTTCCTACGCCTACCAAAATACCATTTTTTTTAGCAAATAAAACATAATCATAAACTATTAAAAAATAGTCAACAAACCCCATTTTTTTAATTACATTTAATTCATAGTCTAATCTTTCTTGATAAGTTTTATTTATGTTTCCATTTAATCTTCTATTAAGACCTTTATTAGTTAATTGAACTAAATGACTATATGAATCAACATTTGCATCATATTTTGGAATATAATTTTTATTTTTAGGAATATTAATATCAATTTTATTAGCAAACTCTTCTTTTATTTTTAATTCTTCTATTGTTATATTTTCTTCATAAACATTATTTTTATAATCATTAAATTCTATTTCGTTATATATTTTGCCTGTTCTAATTAAAAATAAATAATTTAAATATTTAGCATCATTTTCTGATAAAGATTTAATATTATTTATTCTTATTACTCTTTTATCCATTATTAATGCATTCTTTTTTTCAGAATCACTATTATAAGTAATATACATATCTTTATAAATACTATTAATATCTTTATATAAATCCATACTTTCATATGGTAATAAAGCTATTATATCTGATGCATATAATTCTAAATCTAATAAAGAAATATTTCTTTCTTGAATAATAGTATTAATTTTCAATAAATTTTGATATCCATCATAGTTTTTAGCATACAAATAAATATGATTATTATCTAGTATAATATCTAATCCTATTAAAGGTTTAATATTATTTTTTTTACAATTATTATAAAAGCACATAACTCCAAATAAATTTTCATCACATATACCACAAGTTTTAATATCGTGATTATTACAGTAATCCATTAAATCATTAATCTTAATCATACTTTTTAATAAAGAATAATCTGAAGTTATTTTTATTGGAAAATTCATAATATCACCTCTTATAATCAATTATATCATAAATATAATTAGATATTTGTTATATTATTTGACTTTATTTCAAAATTATAGTAAAATCTTTAAAGGAAAGCGAAAGTTGAGGTGACCAATAATGGCAACAAAAGTAACAAAAAAGAAACCTTTATCTGTTAACTTAAGAAGTAAAGCATGTAATGCAACAAAAAGCAGACAAAAACCTAATTTACAAAAGAAAACTATTGATGGTAAACAAGTAATCATAAGTGCTAGAGAAGCAAAAACATTAGCTAAATAGTATAAAGTGAATGCAAAAGCAATTCACTTTTTTTCTTGTTTAAAATAAAAACCAGTTAGTCTTAAACTAAACTGGTTTTTTATTTTCTTAACGAATTAATTCTTTCTTCATAATTTTCATGTTCACAAATATATGAACCACTTACAACAATATCTACTCCACTTTTTTTAGAACGTAATGCAGTATATTCATTTATACCACCATCTACACTTATTAAATAGTTGTATTTTTTATTGTACTTTAAATCTTTTAAATCTTCAACTTTATCTAACATATCAAGCATAAATCTTTGGCCACCAGCCCCAGGTTCAACAGTCATAACAAGTACTAAATCTATATCATCTAAATAATCCATTATATAAGATAAATCAGTAGCTGGTTTAATAGCTAAACCAGCTTTTATATTATTATCTTTTAATAATTTGATTATTTTTTTTATATCACATTTACTTTCTAAGTGAAAAGTAACCATTTCAGGTTTTAATTCTAATAATTTATTTATGTAAATATCTGGTTCATATGTCATCAAATGAATATCTAAAGGTTTTTTTGTTTGTTTTAAATCATTTATTACATTATCAATAATAATATTATTCTTAGGAACAAACAAACCGTCCATTAAATCTACATGAATATAATCAGCACTACTTTTATCAATTAAATTAATAGTACTTTTTCTGTCAAAAATACTGCTTAAATATGAAACTGAAATCTTCATAAATCCTCCTATAATTTAGAAATAAAACTTAAATAATCATTGTATCTTGTTTTTAATATTTCTTGTTTTTCAACTGCATTTTTTACATTACAGTTTCTCTCTTTAATATGATTACAATCTTTATACTCACAAAGATAATTATCAAATTCTATAAAACTTTTTTTGATTTCCTCTTTTGTAAAATTATTTAAATCTAGGGAAGAAAATCCTGGAGTATCAGCTACATAGAATTTTTTTATTTCAAATAATTCTACGTGTCTAGTTGTATGTTTACCACGGCCTAAGCTTTGAGAAATCTCTCCAGTTTTTAAATTCAAATTTTTATCTATTTTATTCAAAAGAGAACTTTTTCCGGCACCTGTTTGGCCAGTAAAAACTACTACTTTATCTTTTAAATAAGAGCATAATTTATTAACTTTTTTATTTGTAGTAACTTTATAACCTATTTTTTTATAATAAGCCATTATTTTTTTCAATTCTTTAAATTCTTTTTTACCTAATAAATCAATTTTAGTAAAACAAATAATTGGTTCTATTTTATTTAATAATACCAAGCTTATCATTTTATCTAATAAATTAAAAGATAACTCTGGTTGCTTAACACTTGTAACAATTACAGCACTATCTACATTAGATATTAATGGTCTTTCAAGAGTATTTTTGCGAGGTAAAATATCAATGATATAACAATTTTTGCAATCAATTATGCATTTATCTCCAACAGTTGGTGTAATCTTATCATTTCTAAATTTACCTCTAGCACGGCACTCATATACTTCATTATTTATTTTAACACTATAAAGATTACTAATGATTTTAATTATTTGACCTTCCATTTAACATAACCCCAAAGCTTTTGATTCTTCTGAACAATCAGTTTCTTCACTAGTTGCTGCTTGAGCAACTTTAATTTTTAAAGTAACTCCTTCAGCTATTGTATATCCTTCTGGTTTATTTTGATAATAAATTGTTCCAGCAGCATGCTCATTTGTTTCAACATTTTCAACTTCTAAAGTAATATTATGTTCATCACAGAATGCTTGAATTTCACTTACAGAATAACTTCCATCTGTAAAATTAGGGAACTTACTAATAATATCAGGAATAAATAATGTTATTGTTTCTCCAACAGAAAGTTTTTCACCTTCTGCAATAGATTGTTCAATTATTTCGCCATCTTTAACATTATTACTTTCTTCTACTTCTTTCTTTTCAATAATCACTTTTAATCCAAGAGCTTCTAAAGCACCTTTAATTTCTAAATAATTCTTACCAGCATAATTTTCTAAAGTAATTTTTGTATCACCAACAGAAACATAAAGAGTAATATTTGTTCCTTTAGTACGTTTGCTACCTGCAGCAGGATTTGTTTTAACAATATTTCCTTCTTTAACATCAGTAGAAGATACTTCTTGTTGTTCATCGGAAACTGTAAATCCACTATCTTGTAATTTATCTATGGCATTAGATACTGACATATTTGTTACATCAGGTACTTTTATTTCTTTACCACCAGTTATCATTGGAATTAATACAACTATACATGTAATAACAACAACAAGCCCTGTAAAAATAGCAGCAAGTATTAATACTAATTTATTTTGTTTTTTTAACTCATCAGGAGTAATTTGCTTTACTATAACTTCTTCATCTCCAGTTTCTTTTTTAGGTTTCACTTTTGCATCAGGAATATCTTTAACAATCTTTAACATTTTAGTATCATCATAATTATTTTCTGAATACTTGAATTGATAAGGTGGTTCTTTCACTCTAGAATCATCTAAACAAGTCAATAAATCTTGATGCATTTCTCTAGCATCATTATATCTATTTTTAATATTTTTAGCAGTTGCTCTTTTAATAATATTTTCAACACTATTTGGAATATTAGGAATTTCTTCTCTAATACTTGGTAATGGTTCTTTTAAATGTTTTAAAGCAATTTCAACAGCATTCTCACCTCTATAAGGAAGTTTGCCAGTTAATAATTCGTACATTAAAATTCCCATTGAATAAATATCACTTTGTAAAGTAGCACCTTTACCATTAGCTTGTTCTGGTGGTAAATAATGTACGCTACCCATAACAGAATTAGTTTGAGTTAATTGTGTTGCATTCATTGCCATTGCAATACCAAAATCTGTTATTTTTACTAAACCATTTTCTAATATCATAATGTTTTGTGGTTTAATATCACGATGGATTATATAAGAATCATGTGCAACACTCATACCATCAGTAATTTGTAACATAATATCAATTACTTCTGTTAAAGTAAGATGTCCACGTTTCTTAATTAAATCTTTCAAGTGTCTTCCTTCAATGTATTCCATTACAATGTAATATTGTCCATTATCTTCACCAACATCATAAACTTCTACAATATTTGGATGGTTCAAAGAACTAGCAGATAATGCTTCTCTTTGAAAACGTCTTACAAATTTATCATCAGTAGCAAGATCCCCACGTAATACTTTTACTGCTACATTACGATCTAAAATTGTATCATAAGCTAAATAAACATTAGCCATTCCACCTTCGCCAATTGATTTTATTATTTGATAACGATCACTAATCTTTTGCCCCTTCATTATCATTCTTGTTCACCGCTTTCCATTTCTAAATAAGCTACCGAAATATTATCATTTCCCCCACGAACATTACATTTTCTAATCAATTTAGTAACCTTTTCTTCAATACTTAATTCTTCATCTAATAAAACATGTTCTATTTGATCAAATGCTAACATTGATGTTAAACCATCACTACATAGCAATATTGCTTGACTAGATGTATCTACATCAAAAATATCTAATTCAACTTTTTCTGCAGCACCCAATGCCTTCATCAAAACATTTTTCTTAGGATGATATTTTGCTTCTTCTTCGGTTAAATCACCTGATTGAACTAGCAAATTAACTAATGTATGATCTTTTGTTACCTTATGTAATTCATTTTTAATCATAACAAATCCAGAAGAATCACCAATATTACCAAAAAGTAAATAATCACTAGTTAATAAAGCAATAACAACAGTTGTTCCTAAACCTTTTGAATCAGGATTTTCATCAGCATATTTTAATATATCTTGATTTATTTCATTAACATTATCATTCAACCAATTATAAGCATCAAGCTTTGACCCCATTTTATTAATTGCTGTAAATCTTTTACCAAAATGAGTAACTACCATACTTGAAGCAACTTCTCCAGCTCTATGGCCACCCATTCCATCAGCAACAATCATTAAGTATTCATTACTAGCGTTTTTTAAAATAGTTACACTATCTTCATTATGGCTTCTAACACGTCCAGCATCAGTTAAATAAAAAGATTTCATATTACACCTCTTTACTTCTTAATTGACCACAAGCAGCAGATATTTTACTTCCAAACTCTTTTCTTATAGTCACATTAATATTATTTTGTTTTAAAGTATCATAGAATTTCATTACTCTATTTTTACTACTTCTTTGAAATTCTAAATGATTTGTTTCATTATAAGGAATTAAATTAACATATACATTCATTCCTTTTAATAATTCTGCTAATTCTAAAGCATTTGAAATATCATCATTTACATTACTAAGCATAACATATTCTATAGTAACTCGTCTATTAGTATAGTTAATATAATCCCTAATACAAGCAATTAATTCATTAATATTATACGCTTTATTGACATTCATTATTCTGCTACGTAAATCATTATTTGAAGCATGTAATGATATTGCTAAATTGATTTGTAAAGGTAACTTCATCAATTCATATATTTTAGGAACTAAACCACAAGTTGATAAAGTAATATGTCTAGCTCCAATGGCTATACCTTTATCATCATTAATAATTTTAATAAAATTAATAACATTATCATAATTGTCTAAAGGTTCCCCAATTCCCATTATTACAACACTTGAAATTCGTTTACCGATATCTTTTTCAACTAAAAGAATTTGTTCAACCATTTCATAAGTTTCTAAATTTCTAATTTTTTTAAGTCTACCACTTTCACAAAATGCGCATCCCATATTGCATCCAACTTCACTAGATACACAAATAGATGTTCCATAATCATGTTCCATTAAAACTGCTTCAATTTTTTCTCCATCAATAAGTTCAAATAAATATTTTCTCGTTAATTCATCAACTTCTCTTTTAATAATTTTAATACTTTCAAAGGAAAAATCTTCGTTGATTTTATCTCTAACTTCTTTTTTAATATTTAACCATTGGGATACATCTGAATTTCTTTTTATATATAACCAATCAAAAACTTGAAGTGCTTTAAAAGCTTTCTCATTATTTTCAATAAAATATTCTTCTAAATCTTTTCTTGGATAACTTAATAAATTTTTCATTATCTCACCTTTTATAATTATATCAAAAAAATAGATATAAAACTATAAATATAATAAAAAAAGATATAACTTTATTTGTTATATCTTTGATTAAATTTATCTATTTGACTAATTCTTTTTCTAGTAAAACCACCAGAATATTCTTCTTTTTTTTCTTGTAATTCATTAACGGATTGATTATATATATTCAAATCAGGATACATTGTAATAATTTCATTACTATCTATTAATGCAATAACCCCAATAAAATTCGAATTCTTGCCTTCTACTTTTCCTACATTATCATATCTAAAAACATAATGTTTAGTTAATGTATCTTTATAAGTAAAAGTTGAATCATCTAATTTAGCTTTTACTTTATAAAATAAATCATTTATATCAACTGAATAATCGAATTTACTAAAAATATCATTTTTATAAGAGCAATGTTTTTTTATATGATATATCGCAGAATCTTCACTATAATTATTTATTTGGTCAAATAAATATGATCTACCATCATAATCATTATTTGTAATTCCAAGTCTTTTTCGTAAAAAAAGCAATAAAATATCTACTTCATTATGAGCTTGAAAAATACCAAGATTGTCAGTCAATAACTGATAAGCTTCTTTATATCTACCTAAAGCTACATAAAATTTCATTTTTGATTCAATTAGTTTATCCATGATTTCATCAGTTTGTTTATATATAAGCGCATCTTCAATTAATTCAAGTCCTTCTTCGTGATAACCAAATTTATACAAATAAAAACTGCAGTAATTAATTGCCCTTACATCTTCTGGATAGTCTTCTATATAACTTTTAAGCAAATTCATTTTATCAAAATCATTTAATTTAGTATTTGAAGAAATATCTTTGAATCTCGCAAAATCATATTTATTTTTCATTTTTTTCGCCCCATGTTTTCATAGTTTAACTCAAAATAAAAAAACACGCAAGTGTTTTATATAAATGTAAATAATTCAACAATATTATAAAATTTATCATAATAAGTAAATACAATAATAAAAGCAGATACAATAAATGGTCCAAATGGTACTTCACTACTCTTTTTTAAGACAATAGTAGCAAGAGCATATGGCAATGCTAAAAATGTTGAAAAGATTAATGACACCATAGATAATTGAGTACCTAAAACCATTCCAATAATAAAAGATAATTTAATATCTCCTCCACCAAGAGCATCTCTTTTATATAATTTTTTACCAATAAAACCAACTGCTAACATTACTAAAAATGTTATAACTCCACCAACTAATGTTGGTATTATTGAATTCACTCCATAATATACTATTTTTAAAACTAATATTAATATTGCAGAAATTAACAATGGTGAATCTAGTATTATCATGTATTTAAAATCACTAATGAATATCAATACTACTAGTGAACTTATAATCATAAATATAAACATATTATATGAAATACCAAAAAATAAAAATGCTATTAAAAACAAAATACCAGTAAATAATTCTGATAAAAAAATATCAAAAGGAAGAAGTTTATGACAATGTCTACATCTCCCTTTTTGAATCATATAAGAAACTAGTGGAATATTTTCATACCACTTTAATTTAGCATCACAAAAATTACAATGACTACCAGGTTTCACAATTGATTTATTTTGTGGCAATCTAGTAGCTACTACATTATAAAAAGACCCCATTATTATTCCAAAAATAAAAATTATTATTGAAATATATATTGTCATTTTTAACCTACACTTCCCATTAAATTAAACATTGGAATAACTACAGCTAATACTATTGTACCAACAACAACTGCTAAACCTGCAATCATTATAGGTTCAATAAAACTCTTCATATTATTTATCATACTTCTATGTTGTTCTGAATAATAATCACTAACTGTTTGCATCATTACATCAAGTTCACCAGTAGACTCACCAGTAACAATCATATAATATGCAACTTCAGGAACAGCCCAATGATTTTTAAATGCATCAGATATTTTTCTTCCTTCAATAATATTATTGATTGTGTTAATCATTATTTCTTTATAAATTTCATTATTTGTTATTTTACTTAAAATATCAACACTGGTAGTTATAAATACATTATTTCTTAATAAAGATGCAAATGTTTTTGTAAATACAGTTAATTCATTAAAAATGATAATATTTTTTAATACAGGAGTATGCATAAAAATATATTGCATAGTTCTTCTTGCTGCTTTAATATTTTTATACATAAATACTAAAATAGCAATAATTAAAATAATTCCCCCAGCTAAATACAAACCATTTAATTTCAAATAATTACTAGCATTTAATACTAATTTAGTTAATCCTGCAACCTCAGCATTTGATTGCTCATAAATAGCCTCAAATTGAGGAATAACATATAATAAAATAAATGTTACAACTCCAATAGCAAATACTAATACAACTGTTGGATAACTAATTGCACTAATCATTTCTTTACGAGTTTTTTCTATTTCACTATAATAATTAGCCATGTCTGTTAATGTGGCCTCTAAATCACCTGTTGCTTCAGCAGCTTTAACCATATTTATTAATAAACTCGGAAACATCCTTCCTTGTTTTTCTAAACATTGAGAAAATGATTCACCATTAGTTAATTCATACGTAATTGCTTGGAATACTCTTTTATGAGATTTATTTTTACCCATTTGATTACCAAGTATTCTAATTGATTCTGCTAAGGAAATACCAGCTTTAATATATGTTGCAAGTTGTGTTAACCAGAAAATTAAATCTTTGTTTGACATTTTATCACCAAATGCACTTTTTTCACCATGCATCATGGTAATCCATTTTGATGTTTCAATACTATATACATCGTATCCTTCACTAATTAAAAAAGTATATACATCTAATTTTGAATATCCAAAGAAAATATCTTTTTCAATTTTTCCTTTAGCATTTCTTGCTACATATTGATAAACTACTGCATTTTTACTTCTAACAGAACCATCAGTATCTAAAGTTGCTAATAGAGCTTTTTTCTTTTTTTCATAAGCCTTATTTTCACTCTTTACCCAAAATAATTTATTATAAGCTTCTTGTCTCTTTTTTCTTTTCTCTTCCGCAATTAATTCTTTTTGTTCATTAGCAGTTAAAAAGCCTTGTTTAGTAGATAAATATGCATGATCAGCTGAACCACTAATTACATCATATAAATAAGGGATTGATTCAAAAAGAACAAAACGTAAACCTTTAAATGCAAAAATAAAAATATAAGCAAAATACATTATAAAAGAATTACTTATTCCTTTTTTATTTTCTGCTGCACTCATAATCATGCCTCCCTATTCTTAAAAAGAGTATATCATATAATAGTCATCTATTCTAGATAAAATAAAAAAAATATAGAATAATCTATATTTAATCAAAAATAATATTATAAATTTCACTATAATTAGATACTTCTATTATTTCTATATTTTCTTTAACCATTTTAGGAATATCTTCTAAGTCATTATGATTACTCTTTGGAATAATAACAATCTTAATACCAGCATTATATGCACCAGTTAATTTTTCTCTTAGTCCACCAATTTCTAAAACTTCTCCATTAAGTGATATTTCACCTGTCATGGCAATATTTTTATTGATTGGTTTATTCAATAATAAACTTATTAAAGCAGTTGTTATTGTAACTCCAGCAGATGGACCATCCTTTTTTATGGCACTTTCAAGTGCATGAATATGAAAATCTTTATTGCTAAAATAATAATCATTTATTTTTAATAAATCTTTATTTGATTTAATATAGCTAATAGCAACATCCATACTTTCTTTTAGAGTATCACCTAAAGAACCTGTATATTTAATATTACCCTTACCTTCAAACATACAACATTCTAGTGGCATAACAGTACCACCATTATTTGTATAAGCTAGTCCGTTAACAACTCCAATATAGTCTTTTTGAAATATAAAAGAATTATCATATTTTATATTACCTAAATATTTTTTGATATCTGCAGCTTTAAGCGATACTTTAATTTCACTATTATTAGTAATGGATTCAGTAACAATCTTTCTAACAACAGTTGAAATAATTCTATCTAATTCTCTTACACCTGCTTCTCTTGTATAATTAACTATCAAGTGTCTTATAATATCATCATTCATCTTAATTTCTTTAGTTGTTATTTTATGTTCTTTAAATATTTTTGGTATCAAATATTTTTTAGCTATATCAATTTTTTCAAACTCAGTATAACTATTTAAATCTATTATTTCTAATCTATCAAGTAATTCACGAGGTATAGCATTCTTATCATTTGCAGTTAGTATAAATAAAACTTTAGATAAATCATAAGGTTCTTCAATATAATTATCAATAAACATTTTATTTTGTTCAACATCTAAAATATCTAATAAGGTACTAGCAGGATCTCCCTTATAATCTTTAACTAATTTATCTACCTCATCAATTAAAATAAGTGGATTTTTACTATTACATTTTCTAATACTTTGAATGATTTTACCAGGAGATGAACCAATATAAGTTCTTCTATGTCCAACCAATTCAGAACTATCATTTAATCCTCCAACACTTATTTTAGCAAACTCCTTATTTAAAGATTTAGCAACAGACATTGCAAATGTAGTTTTTCCAACTCCAGGAGGTCCTACTAAACAAATTATAGGGCTCTTAATTTCTTCATTTCTTTGCTTAACAGCAATGTATTCAACAATACGATCTTTAGCTTTTTTTAGACCAAAATGTGATTTATCTAAAGATTTATATATCTTATTTAGATCATTTTCATCTGTAGATATCTGATTCCAAGGCAAATTCAAAACCCAATCTAAATAATTTCTAATTGCCGAAGAATCAGGACTCATATCAGATGTAAATTCATATTTTTTGATTTCATAGCGGATTTTATCAGCTGTTTTAGAACTTAAGTTTAATGAATTTAATTTATCTAGATATTCACAAATTTCTTCATCTTTTAAGTCTTCTTCGCCAAGTTCTTTTTTTATTTGTTTAATCTTTTCTTTTAAAATAAATTCTTTTTGCGTATTTTCTAATTCATTAGTTAAATCTTCATCAATTTTTTCGTCTAATAAAGATATCTCTATTTCAATGCTTAAATCTTTTATTAAATTATGAGCTCTTTTTATTGCATTGAATTCTTCCATATATTCTAATTTTTTTTCAATACTTAAAGGAATAAATAATGTGATTTGATCAGTCATTTTATAAATACTTTTTTCTTCTTTAATATGACTTAAAATACTATTAGAAACTTCAGGTTTCATTGCAATATATTTTTTTAAGATTTCAAGGAGTTTTCTTCTTACAGCAGTAACTTCAACTTCATTAAATTTTGGAATATCAATTTTTGAAAAACTGCATTCTAATAAATCATTATCCTTAACATTATTAGAATATTCTTCAATAAAAACTCGTTCTTTACCAACAACTTTAATTTTTAAATGACCATTGGGTAATTCAATTTTACTAATAATTTTACAAATAACTCCAACTAAAGGCAAATCAGTTACTTCAGGCACTTCTTCTTTTTGATCTTTAGGGCAAACTACAATAATTTCATCATTAAAATTCTTTGATGAAATCATTACAATTTTTTTACTTATTTTATTATTTATATCTAGTTTAACTTCTTGATTAGGGAGTAATACTAAACCTTTTAATAACATAACTGGTAAAGTATTGTTCATAAAAACATCTCCCTTCAACAATAAAACTTATTATATGTAAAAAATGTTTCTTTGTCTATAAAAATTACACCTTTTTGACATAATTTTTTTCAATCACTCTTTGATATAATTAAATCAAAAAAAATTCGTATGAAACGAATTTTTATATTTCACTAGTATCTATTGTTATTACAGGTCTTATACCAAAATTATTTGTATTTGTACAACGAGTAGTTACACCAAAGCCACCATCACTAATAACATACCAAACAGATTCTAAATCATATGAAGACTTTGTCCAATAGGATGTATCATAAATAAACGAAGGTGATTCCGTACACTTATGTGTTGAAACAGAACATCCAAGTGATTCCAATTCTTCTTTTGTTATTAATGATACAATACTTATTTCTGTGCCAACTCTTTCCAAATTTGCTTTATATAAGTTTATATATTTTTCAGCTAAACTTCCAGTATAATCACTATAGTTTGTTCCTTTTTGATCATTTGATGAGAAAGCAGTAGAACCAATTCTTATTGTTTCTCCTGAAATATATCCTCTCATTGTGCTATCCTGCATTCCAGTTGCTTCAACTCCATATGCGGACCAACTACCATCATATTTTCCACCAATATATAAATTATATTGCGCTAATGCTTTAATATTTGTATTATCATTTGATATTACATAAAAACTTTCAGTTCCAATTGTGATTAAATCTCCAATATCAGCATAACCATTACTATTTTCGTCTTTTGCTAATTTCCATGTTTTTATTTCTTCATTATCTAATTTAATATTTGCACTAAATTTTTTTGATTCATTAGCTAATAATTGAATATTATTATTCATTGCTATTTCATTTGTGCTTATTGTCAATTCATATATTTTTGATGTCTTTGATTCTAATGTTTGATTTTCTAATATGTATTCATCATTACTATTAATTGTTCCTGTTTTTATAACACTATTATTTGATTTTACTGAATAATTTAAACCTTGTGTATAATCATTTGTAATATCGCTTAATTTTACATTATATTTCATTTCTTCTTTGTTATCATTTGTTATTATAAATGTCTTTATTAATTCATTATCTTCTAAATTTTCAACAATTAAGTTTTCTCTTGATATCATAAGTGCATCTAATCCACTTACTTTATTAGCATCTACACCTAAAGTAGCTTTAAATGACTTTCCTTGTAGATTATTTTGATCACTACTACTTTGCTTAAATGTTATTTTTAATGTATATGATTTTGTTACTCCTGCATCTATAGAAATATTTGCTTTTAAATATTTCTTTTCATTACTAACTGGTAATACTGATTCTTCAATCACATTACCAGTTTCATCAGATAATGTGTATACTAAATCTTCATTGAATTCATTTGTAATATTTTGCAAATAAATATTATAATCTACTGCTATATTACTTGTATTTTCTACTGTAAATGTTTTTGTGAAACTATCTCCAGGAACTATTCCAGTTACATTTATTTCCTGCCCACCAGTATAGGTTAAAGTTAGTTTATTTGTTTTAACTACTGTTTGTGATTCATTTATTCTATTTACATTGGCACTATAATAGGCATATGTTACACCCGCAATAGTTGCCACTACAGCAAATATACTTGCTACTATTAATATTATTTTTTTCTTCATATATAATCACTCTATTCTTATATCTATTTTAACAAAAAAATATAAATAAAAAAAGAGTCAAAATACATTTAACTCTTTTAATAAATTATTTTAAATTACTAATAATTTCATCTTTTTTCATAGTTGAATAACCTTTAACGCCTTGTTCTTTAGCAACTGCTTTTAATTCAGCTAAAGTCATTTTACTATAATCTTTAGATTCTTCTTTTTTTGCTTCTACTTTTTTAGGAGCTTCTTTTTTTACTTCTTTAGTTTCAACTTTTTCTTCTTTTTTTGAAGCAGTAGGATTAGCTAATGCTTTTTTTGCAGTTTCAACTAATTTTGTGAATGCAGCAGGATCATTAATAGCTACTTCACTTAACATTTTACGATTTAAATCAATACCAGCAACTGAAAGTCCATTAATGAATTTAGAATAACTGATTTCATTTTCACGACATGCAGCATTAATTCTTGTAATCCATAATTTTCTAAAGTTTCTTTTATTTGCTTTTCTATCTCTATATGCATATTCACCACTATGGAATAATTGTTCTTGAGCAGTTTTATATAATCTATGTTTACTACCAAAATATCCTTTTGCAGCTTTTAAAACTTTTCTTCTTCTGTTTTTAGAAACAGTTCCACCTTTAACTCTTGCCATTATTTACCTCCTACTTAATAACTGACTTAATATTGTCAGCCATTCCTTTACTTAAAACTCCCTTGTTTCTTCTTTGTCTAACTTGTTTAGAACTATCTTTACTAGTTTTATGGTTACCATTTCCAACTTTATAAGTTAATGAACCATTCTTTTTAACTTTGAAAACTTTGCTACTAGCTTTATGTGTTTTCATTTTTCCGCTTTTTGCCATTTTATATACTTCCCTTCTAAATTATATATATATTATTTTTTTGGCGTTAATAGCATATACATTACTCGTCCTTCAATTTTTGGAGTACTTTCAATTGTTGCTACCTCAGCTAAACTTTCAGCAAATTTGTTTAAAACATCAACACCTAACTCTTGATGAGCCATTTGTCTTCCTTTAAATTTAATACTTGCTTTTACTTTATGACCTTTTTGTAAATAGGCCGAAGCATTTCTAACTCTTGTATCAAAATCATGAACATCAATTACAACAGACAATTTATATTCTTTAACTTCTTTATTACTTTCTCTTTGTTTCTTTTGAGCTTCTTTTGTTTTCTTTTGTTTTTCATAACAATACTTATTGTAATCCATTATTTTACCAACAGGATTAACACTATTTTCACTCATTAAAACTAAATCTAATCCAGCATAATTAGCTAATGTCAATGCATCATCTAATTTCTTAATACCCATTTGTTCTCCATTTGGACCTATTACCATCAATTCAGAAACTTTAATAGCTCTATTGATTGGTAAATCATTATTATTTTTTGCTATATAAACACACCTCCATACATACAAAAAGGTAAATACATAGTATCCACCTTAAAAGTTAAAATTCAAATATAATATATTTAAACTTGGCTTTTTACCTATCGCTATGTGCAATCAGGTGAATGTGGATACATTTCTTTCCTTTTTTAGTAACAAAATGATTATATACTATATTTTATTACATGTCAAGTAATTTATTCCTTTAAATAAAAAAGCATTTACTATGCTTCGTAAACGCTTGCTTTCTTTTTATCTCTACCTAATCTTTCGAATCTAACAACTCCATCGATAGTAGCAAATAATGTATGATCTTTTCCCATTCCAACATTTGTTCCAGGATAAATCTTAGTTCCTCTTTGACGATATATAATTGATCCAGCAGTAACGAATTGTCCGTCAGCAGCTTTAGCACCTAATCTACGTCCTTCAGAATCTCTACCATTACGAGTAGAACCTTGAGCTTTAACGTGGGCAAATAATTGGATGTTAAGTAACATATTCTTCATATTTATTCATCCTCTTCTCTAACATTAATATTTTTAGGATAATTACAACTTAACTCTTTTAATAAATTAATCATATTATTAATAAGTTTTCTAACTATCACATCTTCTTTTAAAATTTCTATAGTCAAAATATCTTTTTCTTCAATATATTTTATAGCATCTCTATCTATTTCTAAAATCCCATTAACTGAAGTAATAACTATAGATGAAACACTAGCACAAACTATATCCTTACCATTAAAATCATAATCAGCATGTCCACTAATAATAATTTTATTTTTACTAATTAAAACTTTTATCATAATTATTTAACTTCAATTTTATTGATAGTAAGTTTAGTATAAGGTTGTCTATGTCCTTGTTTTTTACGATATTTCTTTTTAGGTTTATATTTGAAAACAACAATTTTCTTTTGTCTTCCATGTTTATCAATAGTAGCAGTAATTTTTGCACCTTTTACATTAGGTTCACCAATTTTACCATCAACCATTAATACATCTGTAAATTCAACAGTTTCTCCAGCTTCTTGTGGTAATTTTTCAACATAAATAACATCACCTTCAGAAACATAATATTGTTTTCCACCTGTTACAAATATAGCTTTCATTTCGTACCTCCTTTAAAATTTAAGACTCGCCTTTAGAGGTAAACAATTAATGTTTTTAAAACCTGTTAAGTGCGGTTTGGAAAGGAAAGCCCTTTCAAACGTTAAAATCATATCAAAAATAACTATCTTTGTCAAATTTTTTCTTTATTATTTCCTGTTCATTAATATTTTTATTATTTATATTAAAATAATGCAAATGTTCTTTTTTTAGTTCTCCTAAACATTTAGTATTACATGTTATTTTAAAATAATTAAATTCATACATAATACGCTCTAATAAAAACTTATTAAAAAATACTTTGAAATTCTTATAATAAAGAATCGTTGATATAATCAATATAGATATTATCAAATAATTATTTATTGAATAAACCATATTATATATGAAAAAGATAATTATAAATACTATAGATATTACTATTGTTAAATAATAGCTCTTTTTAAATGAATAAAACTTATTTAAAATACTTTCAATAAGTTTACTACCATCTAAAGGAATTATAGGTAATAAATTAAAAATAGCTAACGTATAATTATATTTAATGATCATTTCATTTGTATTGACAGTAAATATATTTAATTTTAATATTAAATATATTATTATCATTTGATTTAAAACTCCAGAAACAGCTATGCAAATATCCTTATAAATACTAGAATTAATATATTTATTAAAGACAGTTAATCCACCAAAAGGATATATCTTTATTTTTTCTATTTTATATTTAAAAAGTAAAATCACAATTATATGTCCTAATTCATGAATAAATATTATAAAAAAAATTATTATAGTATTTTTAATAAAACCACAGAAAAAACTAACTATTATAAAATAATAAGTAAAATAATTAATTTCTATTTTATTTAAGATATTCTTCATAACTTAAATATTCATTCTCTTTATTAAAAACTAAGTATAAATTTTCGTCAATGGTTTCACCAATCAAAGTATCTTTATTAATATAATCATATAAAGTCACATTAACATTTAATACATTCCCATACCAAATGTCTACACCATCTGTTCCTTGAATAATAATTGTTTTACCATAATTTTCTTTTTCACCAATAAATACAACTATTCCATCATATAGGCTTTGTACAACATTGTTTGTTAATGTTAATTTAAAACCATTATTATATTTTTCAATATTATTATAGCTTATTCCATCATTAAAAACTGTTTTAGCTGTTCCTTTATCTAAATCTAATGGTAAAGTTTTCCCAAATAATTTATTATATGTTGAAGATATTTTATTAAAAGATAGGCTCTTTTCAAATAAGTATTTTTTATAAGTTTTTAAGTTATTATCTTTAATATTTATATAAATGGCAGTTAATAAAACAATTATTACAGCTATTAACGTTCTAGTAAATAAATTTGAAATATATTTACTTCTTACTTTTATGTTTTTACCTTTTCCTTTTTTTAACTCATTAATTATCTCATTATTATAATCCATTTATATCACCACTAAATATTATGAATTGTCTTTTTTACTTATGAATGAAAAATAAAAGATAATCCATATAATAAAATTCAATATAAAATTATCAACTATAAATTTAGAAATACTAGCAAAATCAAAATTTCTATTTATTAGATTAGATAATATAATAAATAAACAATAATTAATAATATTAATACTTAAAAAGTTACTTAATATTTTATTATTGTATTTAAGTATATATTTGTTAAGTATAAAAAGCATAATAAAAATAATTAAATATTTATAATATGAATTAAATACTATAAAATCCAATGTAAAAATAATATATAGCCATTTAAATATTTTATTTTTAAAAGAAAAATTTAATAATACTAAATAAGTTTTATATTTAGTAAGAGAATAAATTAATATATCAAGTATAAGTAATCTCATTTTATTCCTCACTAGTTATTACTACTACGTAATCTAAATTATTATAATCTGCTGTCATTTTTATTTCTAATATCTTTTCCAAGTTATCTGATGATACATCTACTTTAGAAACCGTTCCTATTGGAATATCTTTTATAATATTTGTTAAACCAGATGTATATACTAAATCACCTATTTTAATATCACTATCATTAGTAATATTATTAACTATTAATTTATTATTTTGGCTTTTTAAAATTCCAAAAGAATCATTAACCCTAATTGATAACTTTAAGTCTGAATTATATAGCAAACTAACATTAGAACTGTTTTTATTAACTTTTGATATTATTCCAACTAAGCCATTAGTTGATACCACACAATCTCCTACCTTGTAATGTTTATTTTCACCATTAGAAATAACCATTTCATAAAAAAAATCATATATGTTTCGATAAATTATTTTTGAATATACATAATTTCTATCTAAGTTTAAATTTAAATCATATTGATTTAAAAGTTTTATATATTCATCTTTATAATATTGTAATTCATTATCTTTTAAATAACTATAATCTTCTTTGGGAGCATTTATAAGTGAATAAAATTTTTCTTTAAAAACAAAAGCAAATAAAAATAGCAAAAAAATTAAACTATTTTTTAAAAATATTTTCATTTAAATCTCCATTATCAAAAAAACTATAATAATTATCTTTGCCTATAATAATATGATCAAGTAATGGGATACCAACTATCTTTCCTGTTTGTAATATTTGACTTGTAAATTTATAATCAGCATTACTTGGTGTTATATCACCACTAGGATGATTATGTATAATAATTAAATAAATAGCACTAACTTTCATAGCTTCTTTAAAAACTTCTCTTGGATGACAAATACTCATATTAGCGGTACCTACAAATATAGTTTTATAACTAATCAAATTATTCTTAGCGTCCAAAAATATTGCTATTAAATTTTCCTGTTCTAAATAATATAATTTTTCTTTAAAATAATCATATATATAATCTGCTCTATTAAATTTAATTTTTTTATATTCTTTTTTTATTTGAGATCTTTTTCCCAACTCTATAGCAGCTACTAAAGTAATTGCTTTTACCTCTCCTATTCCTTTTATTTTTTTCAAATTATCTAAAGTATATGAATTTAAATTTGGTATTTCTTTTTTTAATTTGATAGCTATATCTTTTACAGAAGTTTTTTTGGTACCGCAGCGTAATATTATAGCTATTAAATCTTCATCACTTAAGAAATCAACTCCATATTTTTTCATTTTTTCTCTTGGCTTTTCTGACTCAGGCAAATCTTTAATCATATAACTCATAATACTTCTGCTCCAAACTTAGATATTATTTGATTATTAATTATTTTAATTGTTTTGTCATCAGATAAATCAATCAATTTAGAATACTTTTCAATATCTTCAAATAATTTTTCATTAATAAATTTTTCCTTTTTAAAATATTCTATATTATTTTCGTTATAATATTTTTGCATTTTTCTAATGGATTTTTCATTGGATACAATAGCATCATATATATGATATAAATTGCCATCAAAATAAATTTTATTCTTATTTCCAGTAATAGCCAGTGCCGAATCATAGCTTGAATAAACACCAGTTTGAAATATAGTAATTGGTTTTACCTCAATAGTATTTTTTAAATTATTATAATAATATAAAGATATAATTACTCCAATTCCAATAGCAGCCAGTACAAACAATAATATTTTTTTCATTTAATCACCAACATATTTATACCAAATACGTATTAAAAAAAATGTCATATTATGAAAAATATATTTAATATTGCAAATATTGAAGATATTTGATAGAATTAGTAATGTATTTAAAAGGAAGGAGATACTTTATGCCAAATATTAAGAGCTCTAAAAAGGCAGTAAAAGTTATAGCTAAAAAGACTGATAACAATCATGAACTTAAAGCTAAAGTAAAAAATTATATCAAAAATACTGATAAAGCTATCAATTCAAATGATGTAGAAAAAGCTTCAACATTATTAAAAGATACTCAAAAAAATATTGATAAAGCTGTAAGTAAAGGATTAATTAAAAAGAATACTGCAGCAAGACAAAAATCAAGATTAACACAAAAAGTAAAAAATATGAAGTAATAATTGAATACTTCATTTTTTAATGCTAAAATTACAATATAGGTGATTTCATGAATAATACAAAACCAAATATATTTGTCACAATAAGTTGTTGTTGTTTAATTTTATTAGTTATAATAAATATCAATAAAATTAAAAATCATATGGCTGATATGTTAGAACAAAATCCAAATATAATTTTAGCTAATGTTTCAAAATATACTTTAAAACAAGATTTTATTTATGTACAACATACCGATACTTTTACTCCATTTAGTAAACAAGATTTAAAAAATATTATTTATTCTGCAGTTGATAGTGGTTGGAATAATTTCACATTTTATTGTCCTAAAGAATATACTAATTGTGTTCATGACATAACTGAATTAACTGATGATCAAGAAGCATTAACTCATTTAAATAACTTTGTTCATCCATATAATAGTTTTTCTAATCTAAAAACTACTATTGCTGACTCTGGTGAAATTAATTTAAATATCGAATATTTATATACTCAAGAAAAAATAGAAAAAATAAATAAAGTTGTTGATGATTTTATTTCTAAAAATATTACTTCTGAAATGGAAGATTATGAAAAAATAAAAGTTATTCATGATTATATTATAAATAATTCTAAATATGATGTTGAAAGAAATAATCAAAAAAATAGTAAATATGATTCATACACTGCATATGGTCCTTTAATTGAAGGTTATGCTACTTGTAATGGTTATACAGATGCTATGGCTATTTTCTTAAACAAATTAGGATATAAGAATTATAAAATAGCTACTACTCCTGAAGATGAAAATTCTACTGGACATATTTGGAATGCTGTTTTTGTAAATGGAAGATGGTTACATCTTGATGCAACTTGGGATGATCCTGTAAGTGAAGATAATAAAGATTATTTATTACATAAATATTTTCTTATTACTAATGATGAATTATTAAAAGCAGATGAAGGAAAAGTTGTTGTTAAAGAACATAACTTCTTAAAAAATATTTATTCAGAATTTAAAGAAACTAATGAAAAAGAATCATAATTATTTATGATTCTTTTTTAATATACTCTTCTACTTCATTTATTGTATTTTCAAAATTATTATAATCAACATTAAACCATTTAATATTCATTTGATTATTAAACCAAGTATATTGTCTCTTTGCATAATGCCTTGATCTTTGTTTAATTAAATCCAATGCTTCATCCAAAGTTAATTTATTATTAAAATATTCAAATAATTCTTTATAACCTATTCCTGTATTTAATGACTTACAATCAATTTTCATATCATAAAAATGTCTTGCTTCATTCAATAACCCATCTTCTACCATTTTATCAACTCTAGAATTAATTATATTATAAAGATTATCTCTATTTGTTGTTAATCCAATAAAATAGACATTATCATATAACAATTTAGGTTCAACTTTTTCTTCTATATTTTTGTTTAAAAATCTAATAAGTCTTTTTCTATTATTTATATGAATATCCATTTGTGGATCTTTTTTTAATGCCATATCAAATAATTCATTATTAGAATAACTATCATAATTATTACTATTATCGTCATTATCAAATCTATAATCATATAAAGCTGCCTTTAAATACAAGCCTGTTCCACCAACAAGTATTAAATTTTTTTTCTTATTGTCTTCAATTATTTTACGGCAATCCCTTTGATAATCAAAAACTGTATAATTATTTTTAATATCACAAAAATCTAATAAATGATGCTTTATCCCCTGTTGTTCTTCTTTTGTTGCTTTTGCTGTTGCAATATTCATATCTTTATAAACTTGCATAGCATCACAATTTATTATTTCGGCATCAAACTTTTTCGCAAGTTCAACACTCATTTTTGTTTTTCCGACTCCAGTTGGACCAACAACACATATTATCATAATACACGAACTTTCTAGTAATTTTGTGAGTATATTATATCATTTTCACCATACTATTTCAACGATTGTTATTTAATATGTAATCTGATAGAATTAATCTAGATAAGGAGTGATGAAAAATAAAAGAAGTAATTAGAAGTATCAAAATGGTTTATAGATACACAAAAGAATATAAAAAATACTTAATAATTTATATTATCTTTATTCCATTATTATCAGCAATAAGTATTATTGCCCCATTATTTGAAGCAAAAGAACTATTATATATTACAAATTCAGTGTATAAGGATTTATTCCAAATAGCCCTATTAATATTTACCATTGAAATATGTAGGAATTTTTTCATATTTTTTTCCAAACAATCTTTGCTAAAATACTTTAGAGAATCAATGAAAATCTTAAAAATGCTTGCGTTGCGTGCAGTATTACACATTAAAAATAAAAATCTTGATGAAATATCTTCTGGAGTCATAATTGATAGAGTCAATAAAGATTGTTCCAAAATGGCTGATATAATTCCAACTATTGTTGATAATTCCATTGGTATAATAACTAATTTAGGAGTTTTAGTTACTATTTTCTTTATTAATAAAATTCTATGGATTTTCTTAATATCAGGAGCCATTATTGTGTATATTTTCAATAGGATTAGAATATCAAAGTTTTTTGCATTTGACAAAAAAATGAGAGTTCAAGGTGAAAAAGTCACTTCATTTATATCAGAATTTATACGTGGTATTAGAGATATTAAAGTATTAAATGCTAATGAATCATTTTTAAATGAAGCCAATAATCAAATAGAAACTCATAATTCTCTTAATTATGAAGGAATACTAAGTTTACGAAAATATGATTTAATAACAGGATCTATTAAAGATTTACTTAATCTAATATTTATATTTATTTCAATTATAATGCTTAAATATAATACAATTTCTGTAGCAGGATTATTAGCTGTATATATGTATAAAAATAGAATATATAATATGTTTAATTTCTATACTAGTTTACAAGAAGCATTACAAGATTTCAAATTATCAAGTCAGAGAGTATTTGAAATAATTGAAGGAGATAAATATGAAAGAGAATCTTTTGGAAAAACTAAATTAAAAAAAGTTAATGGTGATTTTGAATTCAAACATGTCAATTTTTCATATAAAAAGAATATTCCCGTCTTAAAAGATGTAAGCTTTAAGGTTGAGGCTAACACAACAGTAGCATTTGTTGGTAAAAGTGGTAGCGGTAAAACAACAATTTTCGGACTTCTTTCTAAATTATATGAAGTAAATTCAGGTTCAATTTATATTGATGGCATTGATATAAATGAATTAACTGAGGATTCTATTCGTGGAAATATGACAATCATTAATCAATCACCATATATATTTAATATGAGTATTATTGATAATCTTAAAATTGTTAATCCTAGCATTACTTTAAAAGAAATTAAAAAAGCTTGTAAAATGGCTTGTTTAGATGAATATATAAATACCTTACCAGAAAAATATAATACTATAGTTGGTGAGGGTGGCATTACTTTATCCGGTGGTCAAAGACAAAGACTTGCTATTGCTCGTGCCTTAATTCAAAAAACAGAAATTATTCTTTTTGATGAAGCTACAAGTGCATTAGATAATGAAACACAAGAACAAATTCAAGAAGCTATTAATAATATGAAAAATGAATATACTATATTAATAATTGCTCATAGATTTTCTACAGTAATAAACAGTGATAAAATTATTTATATAAATAATGGCAAAATACAAGCCGAAGGTACTCACAGTGAATTATTAAAAAAATCTAAAGGTTATAAAAAACTTTATGAATTAGAACTAAAAAACAAATAAGCATTTTACTTATTTGTTTTTTAGTTCATTACCCTTTTAAACATTCTTTCTAGATCATAAATACTAAATTTGATTATTGTAGGTCTTCCATGAGGACAATTATATGGATTATCACATTCACATAATTCATTTAGAAGTTCTTCTTGAGCCTCATGAGATATTCTCATATTCGCTTTAATACTCATTTTACAAGCAATAGTTGCTGCAATGTGATCATTAAATCTAATTGGGTCAAATTTCTTTTTATCATTTATAACTATATCTATTATTCTTCGAATTGATTCCTCTTCTGCTCCATTTATTACCCAACTTGGATGAGCTTTTATAACAACTGTATTAATACCAAATTCATCAATATCAAAACCTAAATCTTTTAAATATTCAAAGTTTTGTTTTAATACTAAAAATTCTCCAGCAGATAACTCAATAGTAATTGGAAATAATAAACCGATTTGGCTTATTTTTTTATTTTTTAATCCTTTTAGAACTTTTTCATAATTAACTCTTTCTTGAGCAGCATGCTGATCAATTAAATATAATCCTTCTTCATTTTCGGCAATTATATATGTTCCATGAGCAAGTCCAACCGGATATAAAACTAAATTTTTCATCTCTTTATTTACAACAATATTCTCTTCTTGAGAAACCATATTACTTAAATCAAATTCTGTTTGAATACTTTCTTCATATACATCTTGCGTTTCTTCAGCAATTTTACTAGAGATTATATCATCCTTAATTTCATTATAAGTTTCAGGCAATCTTCCAACAGCATCAGGAATAAGAAGATTTTTATATAATGCATTTTTAAAAGTTTTAAAAATAAGATCGTTTAATACATCCATCTTAGCCATTTTAATATCCTGTTTTGTTGGATGAATATTTACATCTATTAAAGTTGGATCAGTATCAATTTTTAAAACAACAATTGGATATTTTGTATCTGGTTTATATGTATAATAAGCATCATTAATTGCTCTATTTAAATCATTATTTCTAATAACTCGATCATTAACAATAGTTATCATATGATTCCTATTACTTTTTAATATTTCAGGCTTGCAAATATAACCATAAATATCATAATCATCATTACTATTTCTAACTTCAATCATTTTGCTAGAAACATTTAACCCATATACTTCATGAATAGTTTTCAATAAATTATCACTACCACTTGTTTTTACAATAATATGATCATTATTAATTAAAGTAAAACTAATATTACTATGTGCAAGGGATTCTTTCTCAATCAATGAAACACAATTAGCTAGTTCGCTTTGTTCAGATTTTAAATATTTTAATCTAGCCGGAGTATTATAAAATAAATTAGAAATAGTAATACTTGTGCCTTTTTTAGCATCTGATTTTTCATTGCTAATTAATTCTCCACCTTTAATATGAATAGTATTCCCAATATTACCTGTACTTGTTTTTAATACTACTTCAGAAACAGATGCTATTGATGGTAATGCCTCTCCCCTAAATCCTAAAGTACCAATAAAAAACAAATCATCATCTCGATACAATTTAGACGTTGCATGTCTTAAAAATGCTAATTTTGCATCTTCTTCGTCCATGCCAATTCCATCATCTTCTACTTTAATTAATTTTAAACCACCATCTTGTAAATTAATAACAATTTGATTAGCTAATGCATCTATACTATTTTCAACTAATTCTTTAACAACTGAAGAACATTTTTCTACAACTTCTCCAGCAGCAATTTTATTAGCTAAATTCTCACTCATTACCTTAATTTTACTCATAATATTCACTTCCTAAAAATGATTTACGAAGTTCAATTAAATCATGATTATTAGTATATATATTTATGTCACATTCTTTTTTAATATTAATAAATCCTAAACTTTTTATTACAACATCTGTATTAGGTAAAATATGATACGTAACAAGTTCATATTCTTTTAATCTATCATTGGATTCAAAGACATGTTTTATATCTAAAAGATTACTCATATATACAGTAAAACTATTAGTATCATCTAAATTAGTAATTCTAAATTTATTTTCAATAATTATACTTGAATCTTTTTTTAACTGATAATTACCTGGTTTAATAAATTTCTTAGGACTTAATTTCTTTATTAAATCCATTTCATTATTATTATATATTGTATTACTTAATGTAAAACCAGGAGTATCAATAAAAGTATATTCTCCAACATGTATATTAATAAAACCTAAAGTAGTATTGGGGATTAAACTTGTATTAATCACATCTTTTTCTTTATTCATTAATTTATTTAATAAAGTAGACTTACCAGCATTTGTATATCCCATAATATAACTTTTTGTATAATTTTTTTCATCTAAAATTTTATATATTTTTGAAATATTTGTACCTTTTAATGAACTTAAAAAAATAACATTATCATATATTTTATAAGTATTTTGTAACCATACTTTAACTTTATCAAAATTAAATGAATTTGGAATAATATCTAATTTACTTACTATTAAACATTTTTCTTTTTTAATTGATTTAAAAGTATTCATAACTTCTTTATTTAAATTAAAAAAATCAACTAAAAAAAACACAAAATTATCTGATGCATTAACTTTATCTATAATTTTTTTAGTAGAAATATTTAAAGATACTATTTTTGATTCATTATAATTCATCATTTTATAACATCTCTCACAATATTTTGCATCATTTATTTTATTTTCTTTAATAAAACCTAATTTTTTTTCATCTTCAGATTGAAGTAAAACTCCACATCCAATACATTTTTTAGTCATAATACTTACCTCTTTGTAAAATATCTCTTTTTTCTAAATATTTAAATATTTTATTTTCAAAAAATCTATTAATTTTTGTTCCTATTCCATCAATATTACTCATTGGGTTTAACAAAATACTAGTAATTCCAACATGATTAGCACCTAAAATATCGGTTAATAATTGATCCCCCATTGCAGCAACTTCACTATCTTTAAAATTATACATTTTCATAATTTTATGATATTTTTGTGGTAATGGTTTTTTACTAGAAGCTGATGTATCAACGTTTAATATTTCTTTAAAAGAACGAAGTCTATTTCTAGGACTATTACTCATAATTATTAATTTAAACCCCATAGCTTCAAGTTCATTAAATAAATCTCTAATAGATTTATCAGGTGTATCAACATTTAATGGAGCAATTGTATTATCCAAATCAAATAAAATACATTTTATTCCATTTCTTTTTAATTTTTCATAATCAATTGTATATATACTTTTTGCATAAATGTCAGGTACAAATATATCCATAGTAATCTCCTTAATTATTATTTGTTCTTACAAAATAATTTTCTAATTTGTCTTTTGTATAAAATGTTTTGCAATCGGCAGTATTGCATAATTTATTATCTTTATAGTATAAATGACTATTATTTTTTACACTATTTCTATAAAAAACTAAATCAATTTCATCATTATCAACACTATATGTACCAGTTGCTGATGTTCCATCCTCTTCTTCATTAGTTAATCCAATAGTATAAAATGTTCCATCTTTAGATAAATGTAATTCTTGTGTATAAGTTTTAACCACTTTGCTATCATCTTCACTATCAGTAAATTCATAAGCAATAAACCATGTTCCTATATATTTTTTATCTATTTCTTTCTTATGGTTAAATACTAAATCCAAAGTCAAAATAAGTGCTATAGCAAATAAAAGTGTCCCGAAAACTCTCATTATTTTCTTTTGCTTTTTATTAATTTTTTTCATAAATCCACCTCATAATCAATACATTTATTATATCATAGATAGTTCTTATTTAAAATGAAAAAACCACTTTAAAAAGTAGTTTATATCATTATTTTTTAACACGTTGCATTCCTTCATAATTCTTCTCATTTAATTCATTTAAAATTTTATTTTGAGCATCAATTCCATAAGTTTTCTCTAAATAATCCATATCATCATTAGAAACATAACTATTTAAATCTTTACCTAAAACTTCAAAAGAATAATTAAAAAGAGATGATGTTATTAATCTAACATTATAATTTGCTTTTTCATTATCAGAAAGCATTCTTATTTGACTATCATCTAATACATTTATTGATGGATTTGTTGGATCTATTATCAATATAGCATTATCACTTTTAATTTTTACTAAAGTAACCATATGATTTCCCCAAAAAAATTCATGGAATTTAGCAAGTTTATTTTTTTCTTGTTTCTCATTACCACTATTATCATGATGTGATAAATCAACTCTATTAATATCAGCCATTCTCATTGGTTCATCTAAAGAAGCGTAAATATAAACATTCGTAGCTTCAAAATCAGGATTAATAGCATTTAGCTTTGCAGTCATATCATCTGCAAGATTTCGACAAACTCCCACTCCATTTTCATCCTTAAATACCAATCTTTGAAACCCTAATGGATCAATAGAAGGTTCTCCATATCCTTTTATATCTTTCCATTCATCATCCATTACTTTCATAATAGTTTCCATTTCAGATAAATTAAGACTATTTATATATTTAGCATATTCAGCTAAATTTTGATCATATTCTATTAAATCTTCTTGATATTCAGTAGGAATTTCAGTTTTACCTGCTTTTGGTAAAAATAAAACTTCAAAAGCTAAAAAGCAATAAAGACCTATCTTTATAGATATCATTTTATAAACATCAAATTTAGTTGCACCTTCCACTAATTCATAGTCTTTTTGTTCTTTTTTTATTTTCGCCTTTAATTCAGCATTTTTTCTAACTATATTTTTTAAATCATTTATATTCATAATAAACACCCCTTTGATTTCGAAATATATTAAAACAAAAACATTAAAAAAGCAAGATTAATTATAAATACTTAATCTCACATCATATATTAAATTTAAATTTATTAATAATTCTTTTAAAAATGGTTGTAGTTTTACATTTGATTCAAAATCAAGTGAAATAGCAATTGAGCATTTATTATCTCTTGCATATTTAAAAATATTTTTTAAGCATTTGAATACTAATTCATAATCAGTAACATAATTTTTTCTTGTAAAACAAACTGCTATAGTTTTATTATCCATTGTATTAACATAATAATATGTTCCAAATAATTCTGTAATATCTTTATTTTTAGAAAATTCTATCCCCTTATCTCTTATAGTTGGATACTTATTTTCAAATTCTAAATAATTACCAGTTCTATCTGCTGTATTAGAACTGGTTTCAATAATCAATAAATCTTCTTTAAAATTAAGAATATTATCACTACTTTGGTTTAAATTAGTTACATATGGTTGATAAGAAACAGATATATTTTCTATATAATTCAATAAATTATCACAAAATTCTTTATTTAAACCACCACAAATATTTTTATTGATTTTAAAACCAGTTATATTATCTAATATATTATTTAAATGAGATATTAATAAAATCGAATCCATGTTATTAACTAATAAATTACTTACAAAATTATGTATTTTATCATTTTCTAATAATTCTCTAATTGTATAAAACATATAATCATCTATTCTACCTTGTTTTAAAACATCTTCTTCACTAGTAGCAGTCATTACATAATGACATTTTTTTACATATTGCTTTTAACTCTTTAGTATCCTTATTAACATAATTACCATTTTCAAATATTGTAATTACTTTTGGAATAATCGACAAATCAAATAAATGATTATTACTATCGCATTTTGACTCTTCCTTTTTTTTATTAAAGAATAACATTTTACCATCTCCATTATTAGAATAATTATATCATAAAGAAGTTATTTAAATAATAATATTTTACCAAGGAAGTGTTTTATGTTAATACAACTTATAAATATAATAAAAAGCTTATGTTTTTTTACAGGAAGCTATTCAAACAACGTTTTTCTTCAGCCATTGAAAAAAGAGGAAGAAGAAAAATATATTAGTTTAATGCTTAATGGAGATAAAGATGCAAGAAATATTCTTATTGAGCACAATTTAAGATTAGTTGCACATATTGTAAAGAAATTTGAAAAGAAGAATGTTGATTCAGATGATCTAATAAGCATTGGAACCATTGGTTTAATAAAAGGAATAGATTCATATAATAACGAAAAATCCACAAAAATAACTACGTATGCTGCTAGATGTATTGAAAATGAGATACTAATGTATTTTAGAAGTAATAAAAAAAATGTAAATAATGTCAGTTTAAATGATTCCATTGGTTATGATAAAGATGGCAATGAAATAAATCTTATTGATGTTTTAAAGGATAATAGTCCTGAAATGAGTGATATAATTCATAAAAAAGATAATATTAAAGATTTAAGCAAGTATTTGAATGCATTAACTCCAAGAGAAAAGGAAATAATTATAAATAGATATGGCTTATTAAACACTAAAGAAAATACTCAAAAAGAAATAGCTAAAAAATTAAAAATATCTCGTAGTTATGTTTCTAGAATTGAAAAACGAGCTTTAACAAAAATATTAAGAGAATTTTTGAAAAATAATAGTGAAATATAAAAAAAGATAATACATTATTTGTATTATCTTTTATATTCTTCTAATAAACGTTTATGAATACCAGGCTCTACAATGTTAATCGAATTTATTGCATTTTCTAACGCTAACTTGAAATTACCATTAAAAAATGAATTTTCAGCTTTCTGTAAACCTAGATCTACTTCTTTATTTAAAATTCTATAACGATTTCCATATACTATGGCATTTTCAGCCATTCTTGCCGTTTTAACCAATTCATTAATATTAGAATATACTTTTAAAACTAAATCTCTAGCAGTGTCTACTCTAGTATTTAAAATTTTAATAGAAATAGGAGTTTTGTCTAACTCTTTTACTATTTCATTTATAGCCATTGTTGCTTCAGATAATTCAACATAATAAGTTTGAGGAATATTAGGTAATTTATATTCTCTAACTTTATTTTTAGCCTTTTTCAAAATATCTTTAATATCATCTAGTTGTTCTCTTGCTCTTAATTCATCATCTTTTAAACTTCCTAAAGTTCTTAATGCTGACTCTAGCTTTTCTTCAGTCTTAGTTAATTTAACATTAATTAATTCCATTTCTTTGGCAAGTTTTGTGAAATTAGAACGCTTACTTCTATGTAAATTAATTACTCCATCATATTCATTTCTTAAATCTTTTAATTCATGATGAATAATATCTATCACTTTTGCTTCTTCATCTGTTAAATCGTAACTATATTTAATATCATCTATTTTCTTATATAAATCATTATTTATCTTTTCAAGTTTACTAATTTTAATTAATATTGTTCTACTATAATCTTCAAATATTTTTTTAGAAATCTTTTCTTTATCAAAATCATTATATATAGAATCAAAATAATCTAAAATAGTCTTTAATTCAAAAATTGAATCTTCTAAATTTAACACATTCAACCTTTGGAAAATATCAGATATTTTTTTATTTGACTCTTCAATATTATAATCGATATTTAAAAATTCTAAATTATATCCTTCTTTTACCATTTTTTCTTCTATTGTCTTAACATCTAATATTTTTTTAGGAATAAGTTTTTTACCTAAAAGTACTATACTAGGTGTTTCCTCAATAACTATTTTCAAATTTCCTATAGTATCATCAATCGCTTTAACAATTTTTCCAACTTCAGTATATTGATTTTTATCCATAGAATATTCAAATGCACTAAATAATTTATCTACATTTTCAAATTGCAATTCTAATGGCCCTTCAACTTCTTTATATTCTTCTTGATTATTATTATATTTAGCTACTATTTCACGATAACCACTTTTTAATTTTGTTATAGTATCTCTATTTTTTTCTTCAGATAAAGTAATTTCTTTTATTTCATCAAGTAAAAAATTAGCTTTTGTTTTAACAAAATAAATTTCTAATTCAACTTCTGCAATTCTTTCTTTTAATTGTTTATAATTTTTTTCATGAAATAAATCTTCTATTTCAATTAAACCATCAGTTATTTTAGGAACTTCTTCATCTTTGATTTTTTTAAATCTTTGTTGCCAATTATTATATGTTTCACTCATCATTTCATTATTAACTAAAGGCTCAACTTTATTTAATTCTGAAAGAATTGAAGCAGAAATAATTAAATTTTTATCTCTTTCTAATTCATTTATTTCATTAGAATATTTTTTCTTATCATGATGTGATATTAAAGTTAATACTAAAACTAATATTCCAACTGTAAATATATAATATGCTATCGAAATTAATATAAATGTTGTAGTATCCATAATATCACTTCCTATCATAAGAATATTTTACCATATTTTAATATAATTTGTAAAAAAAGTTATCACTTTTCTGATAACTTTTTCTTATTAATTTCTTGATTAAAAATCTTTATTAGTTCTTTAAGTTTTTGTTTATCTTCTACTATAGTTAACTCATCTTTTTTTAAGACAACAAAATAAACATCATTATAATTATCAATATTTATAATATATGCGTACTTTACATTATCAATTTTTAAAATCGAAACAATAGTATATTCTTTATCATTAAATGATATTACTTCTTTTTCTTTCATTAAACACTAAACTTCTGCAATCCTGTAGCATACTTTCCTAAATTTTCAGACATTCTTATTGCAGAAATAGAAATATTCATTATCATTAATGGCGTTAATTTCAAATAATACTTATAATAATTTTCATATAATAGCATTGCTTCTTTCTCAGCTATTAATGCATCTGCAATATCAATATTTGCAAGTGATAACTTATACGCCATACCTATTAATCCCACACCAGCAACGTAAGATAAATTTCTTTTATCTAAATCATAATCTTTTATTTTAATATATTTATAACTATTACTAATATCCACTTTATCACATCCCATAGTTATTATTTCATATTAACGTTTAGTTGTCTAACAGTTTATATATAGCTTTACATTATTATCATTTAATAAATGTAAATAAAAATAGCATCATATGTTGCTATTTATTAATGACATAATCTATAGAATATATATCAGTTATTAGCATATCAACTGAAGCAGTTAAAATTTTAGTTTCTCCAGTTTTTAATTTATTTCCTATATATCCTTGTAATGTTATTATTTCATTTTTATTTATATCTTTAAATATAATGCTAATAGTTGATAAAGAATAATTTGAATCATTTAAATTTGTTACTTCTACTTCAAATTTACTTGTATCTTCATTTACATCTAAAGTCGCATTATCAAAACTTATATTATCTACTATTTGATCTTTTAAGTAATCTCCATCAGGTTTTGCAAAAGTATGTTTTATGACTTGAAAGCCAACAAAAAATACAATTACTATTAAAACCAAATTTATAATATGCTTTTTACTTTTTTTGATTTGTTCAAATTTTAAATTCATTTTATTCTTAACCTCCTATGTTAATTTGTGAATATGATATAGTACCATTTCCGCCAGATCCACCAATATATAAAGCACTCATTCTACCACCAGAAATATTACTCATACCTTTATTTATAATATTTTTTGTAAATATATTAATTGAACCACCACCGGATGATCCTCCACCAGCATTACTATTTCCACCACCGGCACCATGTGCAGATATTGTGCCTTTATTTTCATATGAATCAGAATATATTATCAATAATCCGCCAGTTCCATTTTGTCCAGATCTGTAGCCACCGCCACCAGGATTTCCAGCGCCGCCAGATCCGATATCGCCTCGCTCACCATAGCCTCCTGAGCCGCCATTATTATCTGCATTACCAGAATTACCAGCATATGCAGAACCACTTCCTACGCCACCAGAATACGATGTACCTCTACCACCAGCACCAGCAATATTCTTTTCTGTGGCTCTTCCAGTACCACCGCCGCCTGTTTGACGATTTATACCATTTATACCATTATTAAAATATCCTCTAATAGAGTTACCTCCTGCACCACCAGCAGCAGGTATATATTCATAAGTATCATCTGAATTTTTCCATAAATATACATTTTGTCCAACTGCTTTTGCACCATGGGAATTATCGATTGTTCCATTATTTGTTAATTTTCCAGTTACGTATAATGTAAATCCTTTTGGTCCTCCATATGCATTATAATATGGTGCTACGGTAACTCCACTATTTATAGTCAAATCTCCTTTAATTTTAACAATTACCATATTTTGAGCATAAGAATTTGCCTTTGCCACGTCATTAGCATCTCCAAATGTTTTATTTTCACTAAACACTTGATTGCCTTCAAGTACGTAAGCGTGAATAGGATATTGTTCACCATTTACGAAAGCATAATAATATCCAGTCTTATCTATCTTTGTATTAATTATAGATAAAAGACTTGATCCCGTAAATGTTACAGATTTTTTATAAGAATCTATATCTTGATTTATTATTTGCTTTAAATCATAGTATTGATTTTCCCTAATTTTTCCAATGTTAAATGTTCCATTTCCACCTGATCCTGCAGCATATAAAGAAGAAACACTTCCACCATTTATATTTTTATTTCCTGATATTTCATTATATCTTGTATCAGTTATTACACCCAAATTATTAATATTTGTTGCCGTATTTGTAAATATATTAATTGAACCACCACCGGATGATCCTCCACCAGCATTACTATTTCCACCACCGGCACCATGTGCAGATATTGTGCCTTTATTTTCATATGAATCAGAATATATTATCAATAATCCGCCAGTTCCATTTTGTCCAGATCTGTAGCCACCGCCACCAGGATTTCCAGCGCCGCCAGATCCGATATCGCCTCGCTCACCATAGCCTCCTGAGCCGCCATTATTATCTGCATTACCAGAATTACCAGCATATGCAGAACCACTTCCTACGCCACCAGAATACGATGTACCTCTACCACCAGCACCAGCAATATTCTTTTCTGTGGCTCTTCCAGTACCACCGCCGCCTGTTTGACGATTTATACCATTTATACCATTATTAAAATATCCTCTAATAGAGTTACCTCCTGCACCACCAGCAGCAGGTATATATTCATAAGTATCATCTGAATTTTTCCATAAATATACATTTTGTCCAACTGCTTTTGCACCATGGGAATTATCGATTGTTCCATTATTTGTTAATTTTCCAGTTACGTATAATGTAAATCCTTTTGGTCCTCCATATGCATTATAATATGGTGCTACGGTAACTCCACTATTTATAGTTAAATCTCCTTTAACCTTTACTGCTACCATATATTCTGCATAAGAGTTTGATGTTGCTACATCATTAGCATCTCCAAATGATTTATTCTCACTAAATACTTGATTTCCATCTAATACATATAAATGTATTGGATATGAAACTTGTTCTGAATCTTTTTGAACTGTAAATACATAATATCCACTTACTAAACTATCATCTTCCAATCCTTTTAATAAGCTTTCTACTACTTTTCTCTGTCTAAATACTACTTCAATTTCTTTACTTACTGATGCTGTTAATCCTGCACCAGTTGTTACTGTACAATTTATTGTTTGTATTCCTGCTGGTAAATCACTTGTATTAGTGTATTTAACACCATTTACTTCACAAGTTGTACTTCCAGCTGATTTTGTATTATCTACTGTGTATGCACTTGGTAAGTCATATGTATCACCAGTATAAATTTTACTTGGTACTTTATTTAAATCTATTTTTGGAACTGTTTTATCTATTTTTGTTATTAAATATGAACTTGATGTTTTAATATTTTTTCCATCTAGAACTCTTGCAATAACTGTTTGATTTTCAGTTTCTATTTTTATTCCAGCCTTATCATAGTTTTTCCATGATTTTCCACCATCTAAACTATATTGATTTACATATACATTATCTTCTTCAAATGGATAATCTATAAATACTGTTTTTGATGTTGACCATTTTGTATTATCTGGAGTTATTGTATAATCAAATTCTCCTAATATATCTGTTGTTGTTGCTTTTATTGTTTTAACATCACTTATTAATCCTGCTAAATTTTCAACTTTTACATATATTGTATAATCTTGATTATTTTCTAAATTATCAAATGTATATTTTTTCTCTATTGATTCTTTATATACATTACCATCAATACTATAATAATATTTTTTTATTCCACTTTCGTAATCTAAAGCATCAACACCAACTATTAATCTACTACTTCTTGATGTTACTAATAAATTATTTATTTTAGGTTTTGAACTATCAATATTTTTTATATCAATAATTTCACTGGCCATTGTATTTAAACCATCTGTTGCTTTAGCCATTATCTTACTTGGTTTTGCTATTTCAAAAGCATTTTCATATAATGTCCATGTTTTGCCTTCATCTAAACTATAATATAAATCTAAATTTTTATCTTCATGAGAAATTGTAATTGTTTTACTATTACTCCATAAATTTATTGATGGCATTATTGTTATATTTGGTGCTTTGATATTTTTTGTTGTTGCAATAATATCGTATTTTTCACCCTTATTTCCAACAGAATCTTCTGCATAAACATATATCTTATATTCTGAATTTGCATATAAATTATTTATTGTAAATTCATTGGATAATGATGTTTTATAATCTTTGCCATTTAATGAATAATAATAATATTTTATTCCACTTTCTGAATCTAAGCCTTCTACATTTAATGTAATACTATTTTGTGTAGTTGATTTTACTTTTATATATCTTACTCCTGGATTTCCATTATCTATATTAGTTATAGTTCTTTGAGCTATTTCACTCCATACTTCTAATTCATCCTGACATTTTGCATATATTATTGTATTATTATCACTAATATCTATTGGTGCAGTATAATCTAACCATTTTGTTTTTCTTCCATCTGGATATACAACTCTATATTTTTTAGATATCATATATTTCGGATAATTAATACTTACTTTTAAACTACTTGCCCATTTTTCTGTTGATAACACTATTTCTGGTGTTTTTGGTGGAATTGTATCCCATCTCATATATAGATTTTCTGATAATTGACTTACTGGTACATCTAATACATACCAATCGCCTTTAAACTCTATTTCTTTACCATTTTCATCTGTTATCTTTATTATATCAGCATTATTAGCACCAACCATCTCTTCTTTATATTGAGATTTTATTAATAAAATGCCATCTTCTTTATATTTTTTCCATTCCCCATCTATTTTCCATTTATATTCTCTACCATCTACACTTGATGTAGTTGGATAGTTCATTTTTATTATATAATATTTTCCTTTATCCACTATAAATGTTTTTGGTGCTGGAATTATATTTTCTACAAAGTACACTGCATCTGCAATATTTCCTAATTCATCTTCACTATATGCATAAATAACTGTATTTGTATCTACTTCAAATGAAGAAGTATAATCTTTTAATGCTTCATTGCCTATTTTATATTTTTTTATTTTTGCATGTTCATCAAAACTTATTTCTACTTTATTACTACTTGATGCAACTTCATTTTCTGGTGTTACTTTTATTTGTGGATCTGTTAATCCAGCATATAAATAATCTATTATTTTTGTAGCGTTTCCAGTTGAATTTTCTCCTAATGCATATGCATAAATTGTAGTATTTTTATCTACTTCAAATGTTCCATTATATGGATGCCATGTATCTTTAGATCCTTTTTTATAATATTTTTCAGTAGATTTTTCATCATAATTTATTGTTACTTTTGTACTTTCAATTAAATTATCATTACTACTTGTTGGATCTGTAAATATTTCTATTTCAAGTTTTTCTTGTTTTACTTGTGGTAGTAAATTATTTAATACTAATTTTTCATTTACTGTTCCATTAATATTTGTTGCTCTTGCATATATTGTACAATTATTATTTACTGTAAATCCTCCAGAATAGGTCATATAATAGATTCCATCAAAACTATATTCTATTGTTTCATAATTACTTCCTACTAAATATACACCTACACTTTTTACTAGTGTATTTTTAATTGGATCTGGATCTGCATCTATTCTTAAATATGGTAATTCACTATTTCTTAAGTTATTTACTCGATATGTACTTATTGCTGATTTTAATCCATCGCTTTTTCTTACATAATAAGCTTTTATTACACAATTCTTACTTACTTTAAATGAATTTGAATAACTTACATATTCCCCTGAATCAATACTATAATAAATATCTCTTGATTCCTGTTCTGTAGTAATTGTTATATTTGTTTCATGTGTTAATTCTTGATTTGATGATATTATATTTGGTCCTTTTAAATAATTTGATGGAATACTTGGATAAGTAGTAATTAATGAACTTCCTAATTCTCCAATAAATATTTCAGAACTCATATTTTCAAATTTTTTATCTATATATTTATCATTACTTACAAATAAAGCATCTGATCCTAAACTAACTTTTTTAATAAATTCACTTATAAATACGCTATCAGTTGATGTCATTGGATATGTTGCTATAACTTCTTCTTCATCATTATATATTTTTTCTTCTGCACTTGTTCTTGCTTCAATTACAGTATTTGATGGAACATTAAATGTGCCAGTATATTCTACCCATTCTCCACCATTTATTTTATATTCATTTTTTTCACTTTTTTTATCATATACTATTCTAATTCTTGTTATTTCATTTGGATCTAATGTATATTTATCTGGTCTTATATCTACTACCAATTCTCCATTAGGCGCTTGAACTATTTCTTCATCACCTAACTTATATCTAATATATATTTTACTTACATCTTCTATTTTTACTTTTATTGGTCCTGTATAATCTTCCCATGAAGTATTATTATAACCATTTCTTACTTCATTATCTTTTTGCAATCTCCATTGCCAATCTGTTGAATTTTTTGGATAAAACAAATTCAATAATATATAACCATCTTCTACTTCATCACTAGCAGAATTTGCATTTACTTTTACTTCTTTTTCAACTTTTGTAGTCAATCCATTATTTCCTATTGCACTACATTTTATTGTGAATTCTCCAATTTTTAATTGTTTTGTATTTGTTACTTGAACGCCTTCAACTTCACAATAAACTGAACCACCTTTTTTATCAAATTCATAATAACTTGGTAATTCATATGAACTTCCATAATTAAATATTGATGGTACTTTGTCTAAATTTATTATTGGAGCTTTTAACTCTTCTTTTTTATTATCTTCTTGCTCTTCTTTTTCTTCATCTTTGTTATTGTTTTCTTCTTTGTTGTCTTTATTATCAGAATTTTCTTCATTATTTAAAGAATTATTTTCTTCTTCTTTATTATTCTCTTCAGAATTAATTTCTTCCTGAGTTTCTTTAAAAGAATTTTTGTTTACTGTTAACTCTAATTCTTGAATATTTCCAACTTTATCAATTACTTTAATACTTAATTTATGATCTATTTCATCACTAATAACTAATTCAAAATTATCTTTGCATTCAATATATTCTTCATCATCAAGTTTATAAAAATATTTATCTATTCCACTTAATTTGTCATTAGCTTTTATACTAATATTTATTTTTTCTAAATCATTACTAGCTTCAATTTTATCAATTACTGGATTCTCATTATCAACATATACTTTTTCTATATTACTATTGCTTCCAGTTTTTCCAGAATTACTTACCGCCCTAAATACTACATAATATTTTCCTGATGTAGATACTACAGCATTCTTCGTTTCAGTTTTAATCCACTTACATGAATTAAATTTATTTGTTGTATCTACACAATATTCATAATATTTTATGCCACTATTACTAATAGCATCTTTTTTGACTTTTATTACTCTTTCTTTCGCCCATACTTCACTGCCACCAGTTATTACAGGTTTTGTGGGAGTTTCAATATTAAATGTATTAACGAGTACTTCATCTACACGTCCTTTAAATTCTGTATTATATGAATATGCAAAAGTAAATGTAGATAAACCTAATATTATTCCAGTTAAAACTGCTAAATAAACCTTTTTCTTTTTCTTTAAATATATTCCAAATGTACCTATTTCTTCTGTTTCAAATTCTATTGTATCTTTGGTTACTTTTGGTGTTATTATTTTATCTAACTTATTATCTTTTATTAAACCTATTTCATAGTTTTTATTTCCATACATATTTGGAATACTTATTAAAACTTTATTGTTAATTTTATTTTCTGTAATAAATTCAACGATATTTAATAAATCATAATTAGTTATAGAAATATCTTTTTTCGAATAATTAGATATGTTTTTTTCTTCCACAAACAGTAAATTTTCTTCTAAATTTTCCTCACTTTTTACTATATAATTTTTATATTTTAATTCATTTCTATTTTCCATATCTAACTCTCTTACTTTCTATATTTATTATAACTTTTTATAGTATTTTTTGTCAATTAACATCCACGTATTTTTCTATATATTATATAACAAATAAAAATTTGACATAAATGAAAAATAGTGTATAATTAATAGTGCAAATTACTGGCAGCGTTATCGCCTATTATAATGTGTTTATTGGCAAGACTTTTAAAGTATTTAGAACTGCCCTAATGAAATATTAAAATAAACTCCCTATAATATTTAGATAGCAAAAACATTAATTAGCAATATAAAGAAAGGAGAAATATTTATGGCAAGATATACTGGACCAGTTAATAAAAAAGCTAGAAGATTAAACTTCTCTGTTTTAGAAAATGGCAAAGAATTAGCAAAAAGACCTTATGCACCTGGACAACATGGAAATGATAGACGTAAAAAACTTTCTGAATATGGAATCCAATTACAAGAAAAACAAAAAGTTAGAATCATGTATGGACTTAATGAAAAACAATTCAGAAAAGTATTTGATCGTGCAGTTAAAATGCATGGTGTTGCTGGAGAAAATCTTTTAAGATTACTTGAAAGCAGAATTGATAACTTAGTTTATCGTATGGGTCTTGCTAAAACAAGACGTGGAGCTAGACAATTAGTTAACCATGGACATATTACTGTTAATGGAATTAAAGTTGATATCCCATCATTTACTTGTAAAGTTGGAGATGTTATAGCTGTTAAAGAAAATTCATTACAACATCCAGCTATTAAAGATGCATTAGAAGCAACTATTACTAGACCTGCATTTGTATCATTTGATGATAAAAAAATGTCTGGTGAATATGTAAGATTCCCAGATCGTAGTGAACTTAATCAAGAAATTAATGAATCACTTATCGTTGAATACTATAACAGATAATAATATAAAAAAATTAGAGTTTAATTACTCTAATTTTTTTTAGGTTTCATAATAATTACTGACATATTTGAACTATCAATCTTTTTTAACATATCAAGTGCATCACTATATTCTAATCTTTCATAAATATCTTTTATATCATTAATAATTTTATGGTCTTTACCATAAATAATATCATCTTGAATACTAAAATTAACTTCCTCAGCATCATCATATGCAAAAACTAAATTAGCAATTGATGCTCTTTTTTTTCGCATAAAATCATCTTCAGATATAGTTAACTCATTAAATTGCTTTTTAATTAATTTAATTACTTCTTCTGGATATTTTGTGCTAAAATCAACACTAATTAAAATATTATCATCGATCATATTTCTTGAAAATGACATGTTAGATATTAATTTATTCTCTATTAGATAATTCTTTAATTCTGAAGACACTCCAAAATTACTTTTTAGAATTAATGATAATAATAAATTTGAATTAACGTCAATTCCTATTTTTGATTGTAGTATTTTAATAACAATAGATACACGAGGAATCTCAGTATTTCCTTCAAATTCATCAAATTTATTTACTATTTTACAAGGCTCTTTTGTCTTTTTAATTTCAGGATATCTATATTTTTCAAATTTCTTTGAAGCCATATTTTCCTTAATAATAGCCATTGTTTCATAAACATCGATATTACCAGTTACAACCATAAACATATTTTCTGGATGATAGAAATTATTATATACTAATTCTAAATCTTCTACTTCAATATTTTTTATATCATCAAGACTACCAACAATTCTATTTTTACGGCGATCATTAATCAAAGTATTTTCATATTTTTTATAAAACAAAATATTTCCAGGATTATCAAACTCTGCTCTTGCTTCTTCAGTAATTATGCCTTTTTCCTTATTTACTAATTGTTTTTTAAAATATGGTGTATAAACATAATCTAGTAAACTTTCAATATTTTCTTTTAAACAATCTGCAGCTGTAACATGATAAGAAGTATATTCAAAAGTTGTAAATGCATTTATATCGCTACCCAACTTATCAAAAATATCAAAAGCTGTCCCATCAGGAGTATTAAAATTAACATGTTCAAGAAAATGAGCTACGCCATTCGGAACGCGATAATTTTTCTTATCACCTTTTAGTTTGAATTCAGTTCCTAAAGAGCCATACTTTACATTTAATGAAGCAAAAAAACTATTGCACTTTGAATTACGCCATAAATAAACATCTAACCCACTTGGCAATTTTTCATAAAAAACTTCTTCCTTAAGTCCATTAATTATAATTTTTTCCATTATTTTCCCCCTTCACTTCCCAATAAATATATAAAATTAAGATGAAGTTTTTTGCTCAATTTAATTACATCATCTTTTGTAATATATTTGATTTTTTCTTCATAATCTTCAACTAAAGGTACTTCATTTAGATTATGAAAAATATAATTATCCAAAATACTATTTATATTATCTTTTGATAATTTAAATGAAAATTGTAAAGATTTCTTTGCTCTTTCAAATTCTTCATCAGTGATATTACCATCTTCCATTTCTTTCATTGATTTCTTAATTAGTTTTACTGCTAAATCATAATTTTTTTCATCAAATGAAACATGAATCAAACATAAATTATCATATTTATAGTAAATTGGTCTAACACCATAGCATAAAGAATTTTTTTCTCTTAAATTTTGATATAATTTTGAATTCATACCCCCACCGAAGATTTCAGCAAAAAATCTAAAAGCAATCTTTTCATTTGAATCTAAATCATCAATATTATATCCAACAACCATATTTGATTGAACAAAACCATCTTTTTCTTTTGTAACAAGAGCTTTTTTTCTATTTTTATTTTGTACATACAAATTCAATTCATGATTTTTAATTTCTTTTATATTTACTTCTTTTTTTATTTTTGAAGCAACTTCATCCATATCTAAATCACCAACAACATATATATCACAGTAAGTATGTTTTAAAATATTTTGATATGTCTTATATAAATTTGATGGAGTTATCTTTTCAATATCATCTTTAGTTAAATATTTTGCTGTTATAGATTCAGCATCCATATTTTGTAATGCCCTTTTTATCGCAAATTTAGGTCCACTTTCATGAATACGATCAATATTTAATAATATTCTTTCCTTTGCAATATTAAAATTATTAACATCAAATTCTTCATTTTCAGCTTTAGGATTTTTAATCATATCAAAAGTAAATTTTATTATCTCATCTAAATAATCTTCTTCTGTAACATAATACGGATTAATAAAAGATGTTCCTAAATCCATTTCAAATGATTCACCTAATCTATGTGTAGATACATAAAAAGTTGCATTATATAATTCTTCTTCTCTTATTACTAAATCTCTTCTATTTTTATATGTATTATTATTTAATGTTAACATATAATTAAAAAAACTTAATGACGGAATTATCTTATCATTATTAATGTTATCTCTAAATACTACGTTTAGCATACAACTTTTAAATTTATCTGTTTTAATTGTATATATATTATATGTTTCACAATCATATTTTTTATATTGCATAAAATCAACTCTCTTCTTTTTTATTATATACTATTTAAACATTTTTATAAATAAAAAAAGATAGTAAAACTATCCTTGTAAGAAATTAATAACTACTGGTGCAAGTATTATTAATAGAATTATTGGTATAAAGAATACTACAGATATAACACTTATCTTTGTAGGCAACTTAGCTATTTTAGCTTTAACTTCCATTAATTGTTTATTTCTTAAGTATTCTAATTGATTATTTAAAGAAGTTATAATATTACTTCCAAATATAGATGATTCAGTAATATTTAAAATTGTATTATTAATAGTTTCTGAAGGAATTCTATACTTCATAGCTTTTAAACTTTCAATCATACTCTTTCCCATTTTAACTTCATTTAATGTTTTTTTAAATTCATCTGACAATTCACTTTTTACATTTGAAGAAGTAATTTCTAATGCAGATGATAAAGTTCTTCCGCTTTCAAGAGTTAACTCTAATACTTCAAAAAAGAAAAGTGCTTCATGTTCTAATTTTAATCCTCTTTTTTTAATAGGATAATCTATTAAAACATAACTCATTCCATAATAGAATAATATTGAAAACAATGGTGCATATATATATCCTAATTTAGAAAAAAAGATGAACGAAATAAATATTAATATTGTACCAAGCAAGCGGCTTTCCAAAAATTCTTTACTTGTTAATTTTGAATTATCTCCTAATAATAAAATTTTTGCATTAATTTTATTCAATGTTTTTTGAGAAAATATTTTGTTAGATAAATCAACTTTCTTCATTACATTTCCACCTTCAAAGCCTTTCTAACAATAAATACATAAGATACATATAAAATTAATATAAATCCTATAGCAATAAATCCTAATACTGAAGAGAATAACGGAAGAAAATATTCATTATTTAAAACATTTATTAGTATAATAAATACTATTGGTAAAAAGATTAATACACGATATACAAATGTTGAAGATGCTGTTAGGCTTTTTAGTTCATTTTTCAATTTCTTTTTATCAAAGAATGATTGTTCTATCATTGAAAATACTTTAACTATATTTCCACCAGTTTTATTTAATAATGTCAAAGATGTTGCAATATATTTTGCATCTTCAAGTTTTACTCTCGTATAAAATCTATTGAATACAGTATCTAGACTTAAACCATAGGAAATATCAAGAGAAATCTTTTTAAATTCATCGGCGATTGGGCCCTCTAATTCAATTTTTACAGTTTCAATTGCTTGCATTATATTTCTACCAGATTTAAATGAATTATTCATAATAATAATTGCTTTTAATAAATCATCTTCTATTTTTTCTTTTCTCTTTTGTCTTCTTATAGATATAATTATATTAGGTATTAAATAACCAATAATAAAAATTATTAATAACTTCATAAAATCAAATTTAATATATTGAAAAACTAAAGTTATTAAAAATAAAAAGTCTAATCCAATTCCACACAATACTTTAATTGAAATAAAATCCATACCAGTCTTAATATTTTTATTATCAATATTTACGTCTTTATCAAATACACTAGAATGTTTCTTGATTACTTCACTTTTAGATATTATTTTGCTAAGTTTATGAATACATTTCCAAAAAAATCTAGAAATAATATCAAAGAAGGAAATATCAGTATCTTTATTAGATAAAAGAGAAAACTCAGAGAATTTTTTTTCATATTCATAAGATTTCAAATATTTTATTATAAAGTAAGCACAAAGTAATAATATAAATATTATTATAAATTGAAAACTTATTACTTTTAACATAATCTCTGTCATTAATATTCCTCCTTTTTATTATTTTTTTGTACTTTTTTTATTTTTCTTTTGCATAAATGGTTCAAAAATATCATCTACATCAGTTACACCACGTTTTGATATTTTGCTATATACTTTAGGTATATTTTCATAAAGTATATATTCACCATCAACTTCATTATTATCTGTTAAACCAAATTGTTTGAATTCAAATATTTTAGATAATTCTAAAATATCATCTTTAAAGCCACTTATTTCACATATTGAAGTAACTTTTCTTTTTCCATCACTCATACGATCAATATTAACAACTAAATCTATTGCATTAAAAATATATTCTCTAATGGCTTTTACAGGGATTTCTAAACCAGCCATCAATATCATTGTTTCAAGTCTATTAAGTGCATCTTCACATCCATTAGCATGTAATGTTGTAATTGAGCCATCATGTCCAGTGTTCATTGCTTGAAGCATATCAAAAGCTTCTTTACCACGAACTTCTCCAACTATTATTCTATCAGGTCTCATACGAAGTGAATTAATAACTAAATCTCTGATAGTTACTTCATCACCACTTTCATAATTAGTTGTTCTAGTTTCTAATGAAATAACATGGTTTTGTTTCAACTTTAATTCAGCAGCATCTTCTATTGTTATAATTCTTTCATCATGACCAATAAAACCACTTAAAATATTTAATAAAGTTGTTTTACCACTACCAGTACCACCACAAACTATAATATTTAATTTACCCTTAACAGAAGCTTCTAAGAATCTTGCCATGTAAGGAGTTAAACTACCTATTCTTATTAAATCTTCTATTGAAGACATTGACTCTTTAAATTTTCTTATTGTTATAACAGGTCCTTTAGTAGACAATGGTGGAATAACAGCATTTATTCTTGAACCATCATCTAATCTTGAATCCACCATTGGATTTGCAGCATCTATTGTTCTACCTAAAGGTTCAATCAATCTTTGAATAGTTCTAATAATATGTTCATCATTAATAAAACTAACACCTTCATCTTTTATCAATTGACCATCTATTTCAATATATACTTCTTCAGGACTATTAACCATTATTTCAGTAATATTCTTATCTTTTAATAATTCTGTAAGAGGTCCATAACCATTTATTTCATTATCTATTAAATTGAATAAATGACTTCGTTCAAGATTAGTTAAATCATATCCTTCAATAGTTTGATCTATTTCATCATTAATGAATTCATTTAATGTTTTTTCATCTGGCATTTCTTTGTCTATTAAATTTTCAACTATTTTTGTTCTTAATGTATCCAACAACTTCTTATCTGGAAATATATCATAATCAGATAAATTAGAAACATCAGTAGTTTTTCTAGTAATATTAAATGCTTCATATAATTTATGTTTACTCATTCTTATCACCATTTTCTTTCAAAACATCAGCAGCTATTGTCATAAAAGTAGCATATTCTTTAGCAAATAAACTTGGCATTTTTTTCTGTAAAGTTATTATTTCCCCACTCATGATATATTCATCAATATTTTTAATAAAGAAATTTGATGATAATGTATAATCAATATTTGTTTTCATTATATTTTTCATATCAAATAAAGAAAAATAATTTTTAAAAGCATTAACACTATTATTTAATAAAACTTTATAGTTTGATAAATCTAAATCCCTAAAAACACTGATTATAGATTTCATATTTTTAATATCCATTGGATCATTTGTCATTAAAAATAATATATTATCTACTTTATCAAGAGTAACAATATTTAATTCACTCAAAGCATGGTTCATATCAATAATTACAATATCATAATTATATACAGCTTTATCAATTATTAAATCCATATATTTACTGTCAATTCTAATTGCTTGTCTAGGATCTTTTGGAGATGCTAAGAAATCAATTGAATCATCATATTTTGTAACATAATTTTTAAAATCAAAATGTCTATTATTTTCATAGTCATCAACTAAATTGAATACTGATTTTTCAGCTGGTCTATTTAGTGCTACTCCTATTCCACCACTTGATAAATTTAAATCTATAATTAATACTTTTTTATCTATAGTTTTAAATATACCAGCAAGATTTATAGCTGTAACCGTTTTACCAACTCCACCTTTAGCAGAGAATAGGCAGATTGATTTACCTCTTTTATTATTCATTGTAATCCCTCTATTCTTTTATAACCTTTACTTTATCATTTTCTAAAAATGCTTTTAAAGAAGATTTTATTTCATATTCTTTTATCCCAATAAGTTTTCCAAAATAACTATCAATTTTATAATTATTTTTAACCTTAATTGAATCATTATCAACTTTAATTGAAATATTATTTATTTCAATTTTATTTTTTTGTAATAATAATTTAAATTTTTTTTCAAATTCAGTATCATCTTTCTGATAATACATATTTTTTAACACTGTTTTTGTTGTTCCATTTAATTTAGAAGTCTCTAAGTACATAAATCCAGTATCTATTATAAATGCTATTAATATTAATAAAACTGGTAACAAAAGTACAAACATAATAAGTGTTTGACCTTTTTTATTTAGCATTATATATCACCCTCTTTGATGTTATTTCATAAGGGTCATCAAAAATCAAATTTAAACCTGGCGTAATGATATCTGTTTTTTTGTTCAAAACAAATTCAGTATATTCTTCACTTTCATTAATAGTTAAAATAGTACTTTTAATATCATTAGTTAAAGCTTTTTTTATTTCACTATATTGTTTATTACTATCGTACATTGATATTACATCATCCATCTTATTTTCTAATCTATTAGAAAAATAAATAATTTTACCAATATCAATAACAGCCAACACCATAAAAATAAAAATTGGAATGATGATTACAAATTCAACTAATGCCTGCCCCTTTTTATTCACATGAACCATCCCCTAATTTTCTTCTAATTCTTCGACGTCTTTATTTTGACAATAAGCTTTTCCTGGTTTTTCTCCTTCAATATATTCTTTATCAACTAAAGAGCATGAAGTCTTTGTGATAGAATCTTTTAAATAACCACCAAAATAATTAACAATAGCAATAGTGATTACACTAATTATTGCAACTATTAAAACATATTCAACTAACGCTTGTCCTTTGTTATTTTTCATATACTCACCTACTATAATGATTATATAATAAAGATTGTTTTTTGTAAATTAAAAGCATTAAAATAATTGTATTTTAAAATACAATGTAGATTAAATCTGAAAGTGCACAATTGTTGTGCACTTAACTTTGTAATCGTTT
>CAZHOG010000002.1:0-142737 GCA_964533935.1 uncultured Muribaculaceae bacterium
TTATATTACTTTCATAAATGTTAGCTACGACAGTTCCAGGATCTTTACCTCCATGTCCTGGATCTATTACTATGGTTTTCCCAGATAAAGGAAGTAAAGCTTCCACTTTAGTTATATTTAATAATAGTATACCAATTATAATCAATAATAAATTAATATATTTTATTTTCATATTAAAAATATATTAATATTTATAAAAAAAAGAACATTATTTATGTTCAATTAATTTATTCATTATCTTATAATCTTTTATAATATTCTTTTTTTCTTGATTAAGTTTATTTTTTGAATCATATTTAAAACTACGATATGTTAGTTTTTTTATTTTTGTTCCCACAACTAATTCTAATTTGTTTATTTTTTCAATATGTTTTAATTCTTTTTTATCAATTTTTTTATTATTACATTTTATTGTAACACTAACTAATTGATTAAAACTATAAGATTTAGAATTCAAATAAACTATTTTATCATTATATCTTATACCAAGATTATTTAAAGTTTTAAACTCATCCTTGTTTGATTTTAATATAATACTTTTAATTTTAGGCATTAAATATAAAAATATTTTTTTTAAATAAGAGAAACTAAATAAATAAAATATTGCTGCAAAAGTGAAGAACCATAAAAAGCTTTTTAACCCTATTGGTATTACTAATAATGCTAGAAAAAGCATTATACATCCTAATGAAAAAAAAGAATTTTTCAATATTGTTTTAATTATGTCCATTTATAGTCACCCCATTAATTATATTTAAATATTGATTATATTATAACTTATTTAAAATAAAAAGCAAGAAAAAACCTCGCAAAACTGCGAGGAAAGAATATATACTAACGTTTTGAGAATTGTGGTGCTCTACGAGCTTTTCTTAGACCTGGTTTCTTACGTTCTTTAACTCTTGGATCTCTTGTTACAAATCCAGCAGTTTTAAGAATTTTTCTGTAAGAGTCATCTCTTGTTTGATCAGTATTAGCATCAAAAGCCATAAGGGCTCTAGTAATACCTAATCTAATAGCTCCAGTTTGTCCTGAAAAACCTCCGCCTTTTACTGTAACATCAATATCAACTTTATTTTCATTATCAGTTAAAACTAAAGGTTGTTTTAAATCCATAACTAAAACTTCAAATGGCATATATTCATTAACATCTACACCATTTACTGTAATTTTACCAGTACCAGTTGTTAATCTAACTTGTGCTTGAGAACGTTTTCTACGTCCTGTTGCTGTCCATACTTGTTTCTTACTCATGAATTAACCTCCTAATCAATATTCATTTCTATTGGTTTTTGTGCTGAATGTTTATGGTCAGCTCCTGCATAAACAAATAATTTTTTACCCATTTGTCTACCTAAAGCATTATGAGGAAGCATTCCTTTAACAGCTCTTTCCATCATTTCTTCTGGATAATTTTCAATCATTGTTTTTGCATTTCTTTCTCTTAATCCACCTGGGAATCCACTATGATTGTAATACATTTTATCATTTAACTTATTACCAGTTAATTTGATTTTTTCTGCATTAACAATAATAACATAATCTCCACAATCAACATGAGGAGTATATGTAGGTTTGTGTTTTCCTCTTAAAACAGTAGCTGCCTTAGTAGCTACACGGCCTAAAGGTAATCCTTCAGCATCGATAACATACCACTTACGTTCGATATTTTCTTTTTTTTGCATAAATGTGCTCATATTCTTTTTTTCCTTCCATTATCTTTCATTTCCAAAAAACTTCCCACGGTTTTTTAAAAACTCCGAAAATAAAATGTACCATTTAAAATTATATGCAATATTGCAGTGAATGTCAAATAAAATCGACAAATATCTTAATATTTTATATTATTTAGATATAAACCACAAGCAGGAGCTGTTGGTAATACACATTCTGTGTCATAATTCACCAACATATCAATCAGATAATTTTCATCTATCTTGTGTTTGCCTATTTCTATTAAAGCCCCAACTAAGTTTCTTACCATATATCGATAAAAACTTTTTCCAAAAAATTTTATCGATAAAATATTATCATCTATACTAAATTTAATGTTGTAAATAATAGCATCATAATTCTCACGTTCACCACTTACAAAATTTTTATAATTATGAACTCCAATAAAAACTTTTGATACTTTTTTCATAGCTTTAATGTCCAAAGAATTTATGTCCTGATAAACGTAATCATATAAATAAGGGTTATACTCTCCTAAATTTATTCTATATTCATATTCTTTTTCTTTAACAAGAAATCTAGCATGAAAATCATCATTTACTACTTCACAATCAGAAATATATATATATGGTTTAACTAAACTATTAATAGCACGTTTCAAATGATCAACATCTATATTTATATTCAAATCAAAATGAGCTTTTTGTGCTATTGCATGAACACCTCTATCAGTTCTTCCTGCACCTTTTATAATAACTTGAGATTTATTAATTTTTGTCAAAGCCTCTTCAATTTTTTTTTGAACACTATCATTTTCTTTTAGTCTCTGAAATCCATTAAACTTACTACCATCATATTTTATTGTAATTAAATATCTCATTTAACACTCCTAAATATTCCTTTAATTAATTCTTTTAAATCAATATAATCCGGCATAGTAATTTTATTTTTTTTCAAATATTTTACAAATTCTACTATTGGTGGCATATCGACATAATCATAAATTGAATCATAATAAATATCTTTTGAATTTAATTCTAGCACTACTTTTTTATTATCTACCACTAATATAATATCAATTATATCCATAATATTATCTAATTTATTTGTTATAAATACTATTGTTTTATTATATTTAGTAACCATTTTTTTAAATAAATCTTTAAAATATTTTAGTTCTTTTTGTCCAAAAGAACTGTCAAAATCACTAAGAATTATTACTTCCTTGTTATCTAATAATTTTATTAATAACTCAATTTTCTCTATTTCACTACTAGATAATATATTCATACATTTATTTATATCAACTTCAGATAATAAACATATTTTTAAAGCTTCATTAATTTTTTCTTCAGCAAGATTTGGATATCTATTTTTAATATATTCAGATAATTTTTGACCTTTTAAAAATTCTTTTTCTAAATTTTCTTCTTCAATATTTAAATCGGTATTAATTCCCAATACAACTGTAATTTTATTTTTCTTTATTTCCATAAGTTCTTCACCAATAATTCTTTATCTAAATATATATTATTAATTAAACCGTAATCTTTTAATTGCAATGAAAGATCAATCATAAAAGGAATTTTAAATCCCATTCTTTTCAAAAACTTTTCTTCTAATAAAATTTTTTGTGAAGGACCATGCGCTATTATTTTTCCTTTATTTAATACATATGTATACTCTGTCCATAACATTTGTTCTAAATCATTTGTTACGTTTATAAAATTTATTTTTTGTTTATTCAAATAATCTATAATTTTTTTTTGCTCTTCTTTTTCTAAATATATTAATATATTATCAAAAGAAACAAAATCTTTGGCATTAACTAATCCCTTAATAATAGATACTCTTATTTTATCTTTTTTTTCTAAAAAGTTAGGATTTAATTTCAAGTTTAAATCAGGAATTAAATCTTTAATTAATTTTTTTTGGGAATCATCTAATATTAAATATTTTAATTCATCTTCTATTGAGGAATGCAAAAAAATATCATTTTTAAATATTCTTGGTATTCCAAATGATGTTTCTAAATATTTTAATAGTAATGTTTTTCCTGAAGAAGTTGTTCCAATCAAAGAAATATTACTATCTAATATCATATTTATATTCTCTAATAAAATAATATTATCATTTTTTAAAGTATAATTATTAACTTCATATTTCATAATTTTCACTTCCTAAGTCAAGATATTATAACACTAAAATACAATTTAACAAGAATTATTTATTGTTTTCAGGAATTCTTATAATAACTTCATTAGGCAATGAATACATATATTTTTCTCTTGCGTATCTTGCGACATAATCAGGATCTTGTAGTTTTGTGATTTCAGAATTTAGAGACTCTTCTTCTTCGAGTAGATTTGTATAATTATTAGTAAGAGTTTTAATCTGCTTTTTATTTTGCATAATTTTAGTCCAGTCATTAAATACTGAAAAAACCAAAAAAGCTATTAAAAATAATAAACAAAAAGTTTGTAAAAATAATCTTCTTTTTACTTTAACTGTTATTTTATTTTGCATTCTAAATTCCTCCATTCTTAAATAAATTATATCACGCTTTTTTTATTTTTATTTTTTTTATTAAGTTATTTACACTTTTTTTAATATACGAACTTATTATGAATCCAATAACAATCATTATAATGAAATAAATATGAAGTATTCCACAATTTATTTTATAATTAATAATTGTATATATTAAACTAAGATTGAGTACTAATAGCGTATATATAAAATATTTAATAAATTTAGTACAATGTTTAGTAATTGCTGAATTAATATCTATACAAATTGAGGAAAATATTCCAAATAAGAATGAAAAAATAAAAGATATAATTTGAATTTTTATATCCATTATTTAAATAATTTATTTATAAAACTTTCTTCTTTAGATTTTTCTTTGTGTTCAACATAACTTAAACTATTTATCTTTCCTTTTATTTTTACATTTCCTTCTTGAGTATCCAATTTTATTATTTCCAACTGTTCTCCTTTTAATAACATAACTCCCATATTACTTTCCATTAAAAATTCTTCATTATCAAAACTTACTATTCTTTTAATCCCTGTTAAAAAAATCGTCTTTCTATCTGTTATTTTAATTTCATGATTTCCTATTAAAATATTATCATTTTGCATATTATCACCCATTAAAATATATTAAAAAAAGACTCAAAATATGAGTCTTAATTTTCAGAAGTTTCTTTATTATATTCTTCGTAAATTACTTCTTCAAACAATTTTCTTACATCTGGGTTTATTGGATGAGCAATATCCCTATATTCTCCAGTTGGAGTTTTTCTACTTGGCATTGCAATAAATAATCCGTTATCCCCTTCAATTATTCTAATGTCATGAATTGCAAAAGAATTATCTATAACTACTGTTGCTAATCCTTTAATTCTTTTTCCTTCTTTATCAATTTTGTGTACATTTACAGATGTGATTTCCATATTATCACTCCTCCTAAAGTTTTATTAACTTAACAACATTTTATCACATGTATAAATTATTTCAAGTTAATAATATTTAATTTTTATTTCTCCTGTTAAAATATCAACATAATTAAAACTTTTTTCATTACCATTGATATTTACAGTAAATATTGCAGGATATACATTAGAAATAATCCCTATATAAGAGGAATTTTTATTTCTCATTCCATATACCTTAATTTCAACTTTTTTATTTATATTATTTTTTATAATATCTTTTATATAATCAATATTCAAACTTTCACCATCCTTATCTTGGATAACCAACATACATCAAGCCATTACTTTTAATTCCACCTATACCATCTTTACCATATTTTGTTTTTTCTAAAAGTTCTAATAAATCTATTTCTTTATTTCTTTCAGTTAAAGCAATATTACTTGCAATTATTGCTGGATCTAAAGCATGGATATTTATTCTTTTAGGACTTGAAGCAAAATTAGCTCCAGCTTTGATTAATTCTTCATAATCACTTTGACAAGCGCCAGCAATAATAACTAATTTATCATGAGACTTTTCATATTTTCTAGCCATTATAACTGCATTAACAAAATTCAATGAATTTTTATAATTTCGAATATCTTTCGAATCACCCTTCTTTTTAATATAGGCATCATGACCAGTAATAATAACAATATCTGGTTTATAATCATTTAATAATTGAATGATTTCATTTGAAATATTCTCTTCATTCATTCTTTTTCCTACTGCATAAACATTTAAATTTTTATAATATTTTAGACATCTGTTTAAATAATCGCTATCTCCATCAATATGTAATATTTTTGCAGGTAAATAAAAAAAATCACTACGATCTGAAAGATTATCATCTTTTTCATTTATCTCTTCTTTATCATTATTCACAATATTTTCTTTATCAATTTTAATTAAATCATCATAAAAACTATCTGCATATAATCTTACATCAGTACCTTTTAAATAGTAGATATCATTTTTAATATTAATAACTTTAAAAATAATGTCATTATCATAGCTCTTTCGTGATACAAAATCTCCTTTTTGAATATCCAATGTTATCACCAATATATTATATGTTAAACACACATAAAAAAAGAACTATACAGCTCCTTTAATTAATTGTTTATTGAATTATAGATTTTAACAAATGTGTCTATTGATAATTCCTCTGCTCGTACTCCATCGAATATATTTAAATCGTTTAATACTTCTTTAACTTTTACCCAATCATAGTTTTTCAAATTATTATGTAATGTTTTTCTTTTTTGTTTAAAACAATCTTTAATAAATTCAAAAAATAATGTTTCATTATCTATTTCATATTTTTGTTCTTTTCTTATAAATTTTACAACAGCACTATCAACTTTTGGTACGGGATTAAATGAAGTGTTTTTAACATTACATAGTAATTCAACATCAAAATAATAATTTAAATATACTGTTATTGCTCCATATTCTTTATTTTTAGGAGTTGCACAAAAACGTTCTGCAACTTCTTTTTGAACTAATAAGGTCATAGCTGAAACATCTAAATTTGAATTAATTATATGTTCAATAATTGGTGTAGTAATATAATATGGAATATTTGCTATAACATAAATATTTTCATATTTATTTTTATCAATTATTTCATCTAAATTTATTTTTAAAAAATCATTGTAAATAATTGAGCATTTTTCTGATTCCAATGGCAATAAAAATGGTTTAGTTCTCTCATCTAACTCAAATGCTAATAAATAAGAATCTTTTTTTAATAATTTTTTTGTTAAAGCACCCATACCAGGACCTATTTCCATTATTAAATCTTTTGACGATGTGTTAATACTATTTGCTATATTATTTAATACTACTTCATCTTTCAAAAAATTTTGTCCTAAACTTTTTTTTGCTGTTATTTCTTTCATATATATCCTCCAAAAAAACTGGATTACCATCCAGTTCTTAAAACATCATAACTAATTGATGAACGACCAATAGTATAAGCTTTATCTAATGTACTAGTTAATAAATCTATATCATTTCCAAGTACACCTCTATCAAGAACGATAGCGACAATAGGATCATTTGATAAATTTGATTTATTAAATCTAATAACCGTTCCACAAGGTAAATTACTACTTGATGCAACAATTCTTACATTTCCATAACTAATATCTGGATATGTTTCTGTGCCATTCAATACATTATATGAAGATGCACAAGCTAGATGACCTGAACAAAGAGGACAATCTGCATTATAACCTGTTAAATCACCTGTATATGTGTCCTTAGCAGCATATAAGTCATTTGAAATATCTTCATTTAATTTTAAGGCCATAGTAGTTAAATTAATAGTTCTATTTTCATTAATGCTTTCAATCTTTGATTCAAAAAGATTTGAAGATGATTCAACAACTAAAACAATCGCTACTATAATCGATAAACGAATTCCAATATTTAGTTTTTTAAGCACATTGAATAACATCTTATCACCTCTTATCATATAAGGACATTTTATCATAGCTTATATTAAATGTCAAAAATACGCTTTATATTAGCATTTGTTATTTTACTTAGTTCATTTTTATCAATACTATAAATATTACACAAAAAATCTGCTATTTCATTAATATATTTAGGACTATTTTGTTGACCTCTAAAAGGTGTTGGTGTTAAATATGGAGAATCAGTTTCTAAAACAATATTGTTAATATCAATATTCTTTATAATATCTTTTAAATTACTATTTTTAAATGTAACAACTCCATTAATTCCCAACGCAAATCCCATTTGAATATATATTTTTGCAACTTCTAAACTTCCACTAAAGGAATGTATTACCCCTTTAACATTATATTTTTTTAAAATATCTATTGTATCTTGAGTTGCTTCTCTACTATGTATTACAACAGGCATTTGATTTTGTTCTGCTATTTCCAATTGATTTTTAAATAATACCATTTGTTCTTTTTTATGTTCTTTTGAGTAATGATAATCTAACCCAATTTCACCTATACCAATTATTTTTGAATCTTTTATATGATCTTTAATAAATTCCATATCTTCAGTAGAATAATTCAAGCATTCCTCCGGATGAATTCCAATAGTTCCAAACATATTCTCATATTTATTTACTAATGATGTAACTTCTTTGTTTGAAATACTATCACATCCTGAATTTATGTATCTGTCAATTTTTTGTTTTCTTGCATCAGCTATAATCAAATCAATATTTTCATAATATTCATTATATAAATGGCAATGTGTATCTGTAAACATAGTTATCAACTCCTTTTATATTATATCAAATTATTTCCCGGGAAATATATTTATATAAAAAAACAGATATATAATCTGTTTATTTTACATCAATTCTATCAAATAAATGAACTGGTTCTGATAATTTGATATGTGATTCTAAATTGCCAAAATCATTAATAGAATCAAAGTCTTTTTTTGTTGTATTTAATTGAGTAAATATTTTTTCTGACGTTTCAGGTAAAAATGGAATTAAACATACTGCACAAGTTCTAATTCCTTCTAATAAATTATATAATACCGTACCCAGTCTTTCTTTTTGATTTTCATCCTTTGCAAGTGACCAAGGCATTGTTTCATCAATATATTTATTACATCTTCTTAAAACATCAAATATTTCTTCAATTGCTTCTCCAACTTTTAGGTCATCCATTTTAGAAACAACTCTATTTTTTAAATTAGAAACTGTTTTAATTAAATCGTTATCTAACTCAGTTAACTCAGTAGATGGCTGAATTTCTCCATCAAAATATTTAAAATTCATACTTATAGTTCTATTTACTAAATTTCCTAAAATATTTACTAAATCACCATTAATTCTTTCAATTAACAAATCTTTTGAAAATACTCCATCAGATGCAAAAGGCATTTCATGTAAGAAATAATATCTTACTGCATCTACTCCAAATTCTTCAACTAAGTCATCTGCATAAACAACATTACCCTTTGATTTACTCATTTTTCCATCAGTCATTATTAACCATGGATGGCCAAAAATTTGCTTTGGCATTGGTAAATCTAAACTCATTAAGAAACAAGGCCAATAAATTGTATGAAATCTTATAATATCTTTACCAATTAAATGTAAATCAGCTGGCCATTTTTCCTTAAATTCTAAACTTTCATTATCTACATCATAACCTATATTTGTAATATAATTTGTTAATGCATCTAACCAAACATAAACAACATGTTTATTATCAAAATCAACTGGGATACCCCATTTAAATGAAGTTCTTGACACACACAAATCTTGAAGTCCAGGTTTAATAAAATTATTAATCATTTCATTTTTTCTTGCTACAGGTTGTATAAAATCAGGATGTGATTCAATATATTCTTCTAATCTATCTTGATATTTAGATAATTTAAAGAAATATGCTTCTTCACATTTTTCTGAAACTTCTCCACCACAATCAGGACATTTTCCATCAATTAATTGACTTTCTGTCCAAAAAGATTCACAAGGAGTACAATATAAACCTTTATATTCTCCTTTATATATATCACCTTTATCATACATTTTTTTGAAAATATGTTGAACAACTTTTTCATGATTTTCATCTGTAGTTCTTACAAATTTATCATAGCTAGTATTCATTATATCCCAAATACGTTTAATTTCAGAAGAAACATTATCAACAAATTCTTGAGGCTCAATTCCAGCTTCATAAGCTTTTATTTCTATCTTTTCACCATGTTCATCTGTTCCTGTTTGAAAATATACATTGTACCCATCTAATCTTTTAAATCTTGCTATTGCATCTGCTAATACAATTTCATATGTATTTCCTATGTGTGGTTTACCAGAAGTGTAAGCAATTGCAGTACTAATATAGTAATTTTTATTATCTTTCATAAAATCCTCCTAAATAAAAAAATTCATAAAATCTAAGGACGAAAATTAATCCGCGGTACCACCTTAGTTTATGAATTATCATACACTTTATTCTTAACGCGAATTACACGTTTTAACTCCAGAACCATGTTCAATATAAATATTTATTTCTTTTCACCAACCAGAAATTCTCTACAAAATAAATTATATTTACTCTTTCTTTCATTGCTAAATTCAGTGATATTGTAACATCAATAACTAAATAATTCAAGTTATATCAATTTTTTTACAAATAATATTATTTATGAATTTTGCCATATTTTTTTTATCTTCGGTTAAACAATTACTTTCTATTGCAATAATTCCTATAATATCCGAAGAAACTATAATAGGATATAAATAAATATCATATAGTTCTCCTTCTAATTTAATATCTTTAATAGTTGTAATCATTCTATTGAGATATATTTCATTTATTATTTTTGTATAATCAAAATTTTCAAATAATTTTGAACTATCTATTAAAATACTATCTTTATCAAAAATTGTTATATTTAAAGAAAAGGTTGTTGCTAACTCGTTTACAATTTTTTTAATTAATTCATTAACACCAGATAATTCAGAATATTTTTTTAAAATAATACTTTCTTTTTCAACATGAATTTCTAAACTATCTCCATTTTTTATGTACAATGTTTTCCTTATTTCTTTTGGAATAACAATTCTTCCAAGCTCGTCTATTCTTCTTATTACACCTGTACAAATCATTGAAGAATTTCCTCCATTCTCCTTATTATTTTATACAGTATAATTTATTCTATAACCCCAAATCGTTAATTATTATATTTAATAATGGAACCAAATAATATAAGAAATGTTTTTCTTCTTTTCTTATTGGTAAACTAATAATAATTCTTTTATTAAAATATTTAAATTTAAAATTAGGATTAATATTATAAGATTCCATAAATAACTTATCAGCTTTTATTTGATTAGAAATAGCTTCTGGCAATTCAATTTCTACAAATCTTGGGGTTTGAGTTACTTTTGTAATATTTATTTTTTGTGTCAATTTTTCAAACCATTCTTCATACATGTAAATTTCTATTTCTTTACTAATTTTACCAAATCTATCTTCTAATTCTTCTTTTACTTGATTTAATTTAGTTATACTATCAATTTCATTAATCTTTTGATGAATTTCAATTTTTATTTGTTCATCATCAACATATGTATCATCAATTGTTGTTTCAACATTTACTAAAGCTGATTTTTCTGTTTCCTCTTCTACTGTTTCACCATTTAATCTTCTTATTTCTTCTTCAATCATTTTCATATATAATGAGATACCTACAGAATCAACAAAACCAGCTTGTTCACTACCAATAATATCACCAGCGCCTCTTATAGATAAATCTCTCATAGCTATTCTATATCCACTACCTAATTCTGTAAATTCTTTTATTGCTTGTAATCTTTTTACAGAAGTCTCATTAAGTACTTTACTTTTATTATAAAATAAATATGCATAAGCTATTTTGTTGCTTCGACCAACTCTACCTCTTAATTGATATAATTGTGATAAACCAAAATAATCAGCATCTTTTATTATTAATGTATTTGCATTTTGTATATCAATTCCAGTTTCAATAATTGTTGTACATACTAATATATCAAATTCGTAATTAATGAAGTCATTCATAATATCATCTAAAGTAGTCTTATTCATTTGTCCATGAGCATAATTTATTCTCGCTTCAGGAACTAATTTTTTTAAATATTCAACTTCTTTTTCTATTGTTTCAACTTTGTTATATAAATAAAATATTTGACCATTTCTACCTAATTCTTTATATATTGCATCCTTTATTATTACGTCATTTTCTTGCAAAACATAAGTTTGAACTGGATATCTATTAACTGGAGCAGTATCTATAACTGACAAATCTCTTAATCCTGACATTGCCATTTTTAAAGTTCTTGGAATTGGTGTAGCAGATAATGTTAATACATTTACATCATTCTTATATTTTTTTATTTTTTCTTTATGTGTAACCCCAAATCTTTGCTCTTCATCTACAACTAATAAACCTAATTTTTTATATATAATATCGTCGCTTAATAATCTATGCGTTCCAAAAACAATATCTATTGTTCCATTCTCTAAACCTTTTAATATACGTTTAGTTTCTGTAGTAGATGTAAATCTATTTAATAGTGCAATTTCTATTGGATAATTTTTAAATCTTTTACAAGCTGATTCATATTGTTGTTTTGATAAAATTGTTGTTGGACACAAATAGCAAACTTGTTTATTGTTTAAAATAGTTCTAAAAATTGCCCTAAATGATACTTCTGTTTTTCCAAATCCAACATCACCACATAATAATCTATCCATTGGAACTGGAGAATCTAAATCATTATAAATTTCTTTAATTACTTTTTCTTGATCTCTTGTCAAAGTATATTCAAATTCTTGATCAAATTGTATTTCTAAATCATTAGATTTAAAAATTTCTCCTTTAATACTACTTCTTTGAGCATACAATTTTATTAATTCTTCAGAAATATCTTTAATTTTAGATTGAATATTTTTCTTTGTTTTTGCCCAACTTGTAGAATTTAATTTGTTTATCTTAGGTTTTGAACCATCTTTATCACTATATTTATAAATAGTAGATATTTTTTCAACTGGAATATAAACCTTATCATTATCTTTATAATTTATTTGTAAATAATCTTTTTTTAAACCACTAGTTGATAAAGTAATAATACCATTATATATTCCTATTCCATGTTGTCTATGAACTACAAAATCACCAATTTTTAATGAATCAATATCTTTAATTTTTTTACCAATATGAAAATTATTCTTATACTTTATTGATAAATCTTTAATATTTTCTATATCAAATTCACCAATAAATACAAAGTCATTAAACTCAAAACCTTTATTTATTTTATGCTTAATAATATTAATAGAATTATTTACAATTTGTTTCGTTATAATTGAAGACGGAAAAATCTCTCTTATTGAATTTATCTGGTTATCTCTGCTTAAACAAAATACTACCGTTTTATTTTTAAATATTTTACCTTCAACATATTCTTTTAATTTATCATAATCAGAATTAAAATTTTCTATATCTTTACTCATATAAGTAATAGAATTTCTGGCTTTAACATTTTCAAATGTATTTATATAAATTGAATAATCATAATTAATATCGTCATAATCAAACATATATTTTTTATTATCATTTATTTCATTATTATAATTTAATATATCCTCTTGCATTTTTAAATAATTATTTTTTATTTGACTTTCATTTAAAAACAATACTACAGGTTGTTTTAAATAATCGTATAAAGAACTATTATTTTCTGTTTTAATTTCTTGATTTGGCGTTACTACAATTGATTTAATTGATTGCATTGTTAACTGAGTTGATTCATTAAAATATCTCAATGAATCAATTTCATTACCAAAAAATTCTATTCTAAGAGGATGTCCTTCATTTATTAAAAATACATCTATAACAAAACCTCTTACAGCATACTCACCAGTTGTAGTTACCAAAGATTCTTTAGAATAACCATAATCCTCTAATTTTTCTATAAGTTGGTCTCTATTTATTGTTTGATTTTGTTCCAACTTAAATTCATAATTTTCTTTATTATTAAGATCTGGTAAATATCTTAAATATCCAGTTAAATTAGTTATAACAATTGATTTACCTTTTTGAATTTCTTTTAAAGTTTCTAGTCTTTTTACTTTAAATTCTGGAGATACTGCTAAAGCAACACTAGTTAAAAAATCATCCATAGGAAATAAATAAACATTATCTATATAAGTTTTAATACGAGAAAAAATTTGATTAGATTCATATACTGTACTTGTAACAATTAATATATTTTTATCACTTTGTTTAAATAATTCTAGAACGTAAAAAACGTTTAACTCTTTTGTTAAACCATTTATTATTATTCCATTATCATATTTAAAATCAGCAAATGGATTCATATTTATCACCTTAAAGCATTATATTTACTAATTGTTTTTTCAATATTATTTTCAATAAAAAATGTTATTATTTCTTTGTATAATTCCACATTTTTTGAAAATTCTAAAATATTATCATTTGAGAATTTAGATAATACATAATCTTTAGTATCTATAGATCTATCATGAGCAATTCCAATTTTTAACCTTCCAAAACAATTGCTGCCTAAACAATTTATTATTGATTTAATCCCATTATGTCCACCAGCACTTGAGTTATTTTTTAATTTATAATCGCCGAATTTCAAATCTAAATCATCTTGAACTACCATAATATCTTCAATTTTTATTTTATAAAAATCTACGAACCTTTTTACACAAAAACCAGAATTATTCATATATGTTTGTGGTTTCAAAAAAATAACATCATCATGTTTTATAAATAATCCATCAAATTTATTTTTCCATATTTCGTCACTAATATACGAATCTAATGTCATAAAACCAATATTATGTCTTGTTTTATCATATTCTTTTCCTGGATTTCCAAGTCCTATTATTAATTTCATAATTACACCTCAAATATATTTTTATAACTTTCTAATTTATTAACATCGTTTAAAATATTAATTTTTATATTTTGTTTAGAATTTTTAATTGCTTTTATTAAAACTAAAATTGTTTCTCCTTTAGAATTATTAACAAGAGTAAAGGTTTTAACATTAATTTTATATTTATTACATATTATTATAATTTCATCTAATCTTTGTGGAATATGTACCATGTATAAACATTTATTATTTTTCAATAATTTTGAACTTGTTTTAATAATTTCTTCCAAAGATGTATAAATTTCATGTCTAGCAATTGATTTGATTTTATTATCGTTATTTAAGCAGTCTTTAAAATATGGGGGATTACATGTAATAACATCCATACTTTCTGGGGAAAAATAATTTAATGAATTTTTTAAATCATCGCATATATAATTTACTGAATTATCAAGATTATTTATTTTAAGAGTTTCTTCACCCAAATCATATATTGTTTTTTGGTACTCAATCGCATTAAAATTTTTATTATCATATTTATAATTCAGAATTAATGATATAGGATTATTTCCAGCACAAAGGTCTAAAAAATTATTATCATCATTGGACACTTTTACATATTCTGCCAACAATATTGAATCAATAGAAAATTTAAAAAAATTGGTATCTTGAACTATTTTTAAATATTCATAATCATATAGATCATTAATCGTTTTCATTTAAATCTATTGTAAAAATTTCATTGTTTATTTGAACATTAAAAGTCTTTTTTAAAATATTAATATTTTTTACAATTCCTTCACCAAATTTTGTTTTCACACTTTGTCCTACTTCAGGTAATGCATTTCTACAATTCAAATATTCTCCATCCTCAAATGCAAAACAACATAATAATCTTCCACACAAACCATTGATTTTTGATGGATTTAAAGCAATATTTTGATTTTTTGCCATATTCATTGTAACAGATTCTTTTTGTTTCAAAAAAGATTTACAGCATAATTCTCTACCGCAAACACCAATTCCACCTATTTCTTCAGCTTTATCTCTTGCCCCAATTTGTCTTAATTCTATTCGTGTTTTATAATTTGCAGCTAATTTTTTTGCTAGATTTCTAAAATCTATTCTTTCTTCTGCATAAAAATTAAAAATAAGCTGTTTTCTATCAAAAGTATAATTAGCATCAATTAAATTCATTTTTAAATTCATTTCTTTAATTAATTCTTTTGCATTTTTTAGTGCTTTATCAGAATCTTTTAAATTATTTAAATATTGATTATAATCTTCTTTGGTAGAAATTCTAATAATATCTTTAAGATTATCACTATACTTATCTGACGATACTTCTTTTACAACTTTACCAAATTGTAAGCCTTTTTCAGTTTCAACAATTACAGTAACATTTATTGGACATTCTAATTTTTCTGATTTAAAATTATATATCTTTCCTTTATCTTTAAAAGAAACTCCATATATTTTCATATTCATTACCTCATCTCTATAGCAAAAGAATCTAATATTAAATTTATATTTCCATTACATGATATATCATTTATTGTATTATTAATAATACGTAATTTTTTTTCCAAATCTTTTGAAGATAAATTTAACAAAAAATTATATTTATCATCCGCATTTTTATAAAGATATATGTTTTCATAAATTGAAAATATTTTAATAAATATTTTCAAAACATCTTCTCTAGTAAATTTGTTTTCTAAAAATACATTTTTATTATACAATAAAGAATGTTTATTATCTAGTTCAATGTTCTTTATAAAATCTTCTATTACATAGTCTAATTTATTATCTTCTACTACTTCATTAATATTAAATTTTTCAATTATTATTTGGCATCTACTTCTAATAGTATCAATTATATTTTCTTTATTATTAGTTATAAAAAAACCTACAATATTTTCTTCTGGTTCTTCAATAAATTTTAACATTGTATTAGCAGAAGAACTATTTAATTTTTCTGCATTTAAAATCACATAGGTATTATATTTTGAATATATTGGCTTTGTTAACATTTTTTCTTTTAATTCTATAATTTGGCTTTTTTTAATTGTTGCTCCATCTGGTGTGATAGTAATAAAATTTGGCAGAGTATTGTTATCTATTTGCAAACACAAATTGCACTTCTCACAATTTTCCACATAAGAATTTTCACAATTAATCATTTTAATTATATTTTTTAATTTTCTATAACACATATCAACATTATTTGTTTCAATTAAAAAAGCATGAGACATTCTATTCTCATTATAACTTTTCATAATATGATTTAAATTATTTTGTAAATCCATAATTTTCACCTCAACTAATAATGAAAAATATTGATACCAATGACAGTAAACCAGGTACACCTAAAATAGAAATAACTGATAGCGTAAAAATATTTATTGGTATGAATATATTTAATGATGAAACAATAACATTAAGTCCATATAACAATACAAACGCAAAAATTACTCTTTTAAAAACTGTTTTAATTAATTTCAATAATATATCATTCCTTTGATAAATTATATTATATTAATACATTTTTATTCTGAAATAATTTTTCTATCGCTTAACGCACGATCCAATGTAATTACATCTAAATAATCTAATTCAGCTCCCATTGGAATTCCATATGATAACCTAGATATTTTAATATCTTTTTTTTCAAATATTTTTTTTATATATAAAGTAGTTGTTTCACCTTCCATAGAAGATTTTAAAGCAAGTATAATTTCTGGATCTTCCAAATTTTCAACTCTTTTAACTAATGATGATAAATTGATATCTTCAACACCAATATCATCTTTAGGAGAAATCAAACCATTTAAAACATGATAAGTTCCATTAAAATTTCCTACTTTTTCAAAAGTAAAAGCGCTTTTACAATCTTCAATAACACAAATTAGATTTTTATTTCTATTATCATCACCACATATTGAACATATTTCAGTATCTGATAAATTTCCACAAATCTTACATTTAACTAATTTTTCTTTTGCTTCAACTAAAGATAGTGAAAAATTTTCAATATCTTCAGAAGACATTTCTATTGAAGCTAATGCTAATCTCTCTGCACTTTTTTCTCCAATAGTTGGAAGCTTTTTATAGCATTCAATTAAATTTTCTAACTTTTTCGGATAAATCATTAAAATAATCCACCCATAGAACCATATGATCCCATTATTTTGTCTTTTTCTTTATTTACTTTTAATAAAGCATCTTTTAATGCAATATTTATCATATCTTCAAGAATCTCTTTATCATCTGTACTTATATCATTATCATATTTTATTTCAAATGAAATAAGTTCATATTTGCCATTTAAAGATAAATCAATCCATTCTGATTTTCCTTCAAATATTTTTCCTTCTAATTCATTTTGTTTTTTACTTATATCCCTTTGCATTTTTTGAGCTTCAGCCATTAATTTTTGCATATTCATTTTTTTATTCCTTCTTTCATTAATTTATTTCAATTTTTGTATTATCAAAAATTTGTTCTGCTATATCTTCTATTTTATTTTTTTGAATTTCATTAGTAATTGTTATATCTTTATTTATAGTTTCGTTTTCTTTTAATTCTTCATTTACGATTTCTTCTTGATATTCATATTTATAATTATTCTTCAAATTCTTAACATATTCATTTTTTCTTTCAATCCATTCATCGGTTGTTAAAGCAACAACTTTTACGTTATTTAATTCATTTTCAATTATTTTATAATTAATATTTATTAAATTAACTATGCTATCAACAGTACTTGTTAAAATATAAACTTTATCTGACGCAGCAACTACATCTGAATCAATCAACATTGTTAATAAAATTGAATTGCTATTATTATCAACTATTTCTTTTATTTTTTTCTTTGCATCAGTTAAAAATTCTTTCTTTACATTAACAAAGCAGTTATTAATTCTAATGTTTTTAATTAACGTAATGTTTTCATGTAAATTATTAGTTTCTACTTTTTCTACATTTTGTATATTATTTTTATCAACACTTTGTATATCATTTGTTAAATTTTGTTCAGAAATTATTTCCCGGGAAATAATTTTTGTAGTATTGTTTTCATTAATATTTTCTAATAATACTAATTCTATTAAAATAAATGGATTAATATTAATATTATAATTATTAATAATATTGATTAAATCAAAGATGATTTTCTTTACCATCTCATAATTCATATTATTTTCAAATTCATTATTAAATGCCTTTTGAGATAACATATCAATCATTTTTTTTATAAAGACTTTATAATCAACATTAGAATTTTTTAGTTGTTCTATATTATCTTTTAATAAATCTTTATTATTAATATCAATAGATTCTATTATTTTTTCAATAATAATTGCTGGCACAGTTCCAAAATTTTGTAATATTAAATCTAAATCTATTTTTTTATTATCTGAAGATAATTGATCAAGAATACTTAAAGCATCTCGCATTCCACCTTCAGACAAATAAGCAATTTCTGTAACTGCATCTTGCGTAATTTCAATATTTTCTTTTTTGCAAATATTTTCAATATTTTCTTTTAATATATCATTTGTAATTTTTTTAAATTCAAATTTTTGACATCTGGATAATATAGTAATAGGTACACTTTCAATATTTGTAGTAGCTAAAATAAATACTATATGTTTTGGCGGTTCTTCTAATGTTAATAGTAGTGCATTAAAAGCACTTTGTGTCATCATGTGGACCTCATCTATTATATATACTTTATATTTTCCATAAGAAGGGGCTATTTTAATATTATTAATTAGCTCTCTTATTTCATCTACACCATTATTAGATGCGGCATCTATTTCTATAATATCTGGATTATTTTTAATATTTAAACATGAATTACATTTTCCACAAGCTTCCCCATTTTCAGGGGACTCACAATTAATTGTTTTAGCAAAAATCTTTGCGGTACTTGTTTTTCCTGTTCCTCTAGGACCATTAAATATGTAAGCATGTGCTATTTTATTATTTATAATAGCATTTTTTAAAATATCTATTGTATATGATTGACCTAATACTGAATCAAAATTTGAAGGTCTATATTTTCTATATAATACTTTGTAATCCATAATCCTCACCTGTATATTAATTATAACATATAATCCTAGTTAATTCCTTATTTTTTAATGCGAACATTTGTTTTTCTTTTTGATTTAAAAAAATTATTTAAATTTTCTTTTATTGTTTTTTCTAAAAAATCATTTTCTATTTTTTGATATATTGTTTTACTATATTCTTTCTTTTTTTCTGGTTTTTTTACATAATAATATACTTTATTTATTTTAGCCTGTTCTATTATTTTTTTACACATACCACATGGTTCTAATGTTACATATAAAGTACAATCTGACATATTCCATCTTTTGATTTTTTTAGATGCTTTCAAAATGCATATTATTTCAGCATGATTTAATACATTATTATATTTTTCTCTTGTATTAAATGTTTTAGATATTATTTTATTATTTTGAACTAATATTGAAGCTATAGGTACTTCATTCTTTTTCATTGCTTTTTTCATTAATTTTTGTAATTCTTTTTCAATTTTTTCATACATAATTTATTACTCCATAAAAAAAGTGCACACAAATAGGGAATGACGTGGCTGCTATCTTCCGATTCTGACCAATTTACATTATATCTGTTGCACATATATAATTTATCAATTTTTCATTAATATTACAAGTAAATATATATGTTTCACGTGAAACATATATATTTTTTCTTAAATAATTGTTTTTTTTGTATATAAATATAAATAATTTAAAATTATTTTTTTTATGCTTTATTAAAATTTATAAATGTATTGTGTTATATTTCATAGAGTTTACATATATTTATTATAGAATTTTCTTATAATTTAATCGTTTTGTGTTTTATTTAATAATGTTTCACGTGAAACATTATTTTTATTTTAGTTTTTATATTAATTTAAAGTTATCGTTTATGATATTGTGAAAATTCAACTTATAAATTTTTTACTATTATTTATTTTAATGTTTCACGTGAAACATTGTTTTTGCTTTTGAGTAAATTTGATTATTTATAGTATTATAAAATTTAAATTTATAATTATTTTAATATTGTTTAATATTAATGTTCCACGTGGAACATTAATTATTATATTTAGTTTAAACTATGTTTCACGTGAAACATAAAAAAAGAAAGTATTTTAATTACTTTCTTCTTCTGTTTCTAAAATTTCTTCATCTTCTTTATTAATTAAACTCATAGTTGATACTTCTTGATTATTTTTTAAATTAATTAGTCTTACACCTTGAGTTACTCTACCTAATGTAGAAATCTGATCCAGTGGCATTCTTATTATCATTCCAGTATCAGTTACTATAACTACATCTTGGTTTTCACTGACAATTTTAAATGTAGCAAGACTACCATTTTTTTCAGTAATATTTAATGCTTTAACACCTTTGCTTCCACGTTTAGTAGTTCTATAGTCACAAACATTTGTTTGCTTTCCGTAACCTTTCTTAGAAACAATTAAGATTTTATCATTATCAGTTGTTATTTCAGCTCCAATACATTCGGAATCATTTAAATTAATACCTCTAACTCCACTTGCTGTTCTTCCCATAGGTCTTAATTCATCTTCATTAAATTTAACCATTCTACCATCGCTTGATCCCAATAAAATCATATCATTACCAGTAGTTTTCTTAACAGCAATTAATTCATCATTATCCCTTAATGAAATAGCTATTTTTCCAGTTGTACGAATATTTTCAAATTCCTTAATAATTGATTTCTTAGTTATACCTTTTTTAGTAGCAAATAGCAAATATTTATATTCTTCCTCACTACTTATGTTAATCATTGAACTAATTTTTTCATCTTTCTCAATTTGTAATAAATTTATAATAGGTATTCCTTTAGATTGTCTACTAAATGAAGGAATTTCATAACCTTTTATTCTGTATACCTTACCTTTATTAGTAAAGAATAATACATAATCATGCGTAGAAGTGTTGATAATTTGTTCAACAAAGTCTTCTTCATTTGTATTCATGCCTTTAACACCAACACCACCACGATTTTGTGATTTAAATGTATCTGATGTAGTACGTTTAATATATCCTTTATTAGTTAAAGCAATCATAATATCTTCTTGTGGAATTAATGATTCATCTTCAATATACTCAATAGCAGTCATGTCTATAGTAGTACGTCTTTCATCTGCATATTTTGCTTTAATTTCAAGTAATTCTTTTCTTATTATTGCTAATACTTTTTCTTCACTAGCTAAAATACTTCTAAATTCTTCAATTTTTTTCAATAATTCAGCCAATTCTGATTCTATTTTATCTCTCTCTAAACCTGTTAATCTACGTAATTTCAATTCAAGAATTGCATTTGCTTGTATTTCAGATAATCCAAATCTTTTTATTAAGTTTTCACGTGCTATAACATCTGATTCTGCAGATTTGATAATCTTAATTACTTCATCAATATTATCTAAGGCAATTTTTAAACCTTCTAAAATATGAACTCTTTCTTCAGCTTTTCTTAAGTCATACTTAGTTCTTCTAATAATAATTTCTTTTTGATAATCTATATATTTTCTTATAATATCTGTAATACATAGTGTTTTAGGTTCTCCATTATCAATCATAAGCATTATTATTCCAAAAGTTGATTGTAATGCAGTATGTTTATATAAATTATTTAATACTACATTTGCATTTGCTTCTTTTTTAAGAGTAATAATTATATTAACACCTTTTTCAATGCTTGTAGCATCATGATAATCTGAAATACCTTCTAATACCTTATCTCTTACTAATTCACCAATTCTTGTCTTTAAATCAAGTGTATTAATACCATATGGTAACTCTGTAATAACAATTTTATTACGACCATTACTTTCTTCTATTTCTGCTTTACATCTGATAGTAATTACTCCTCTACCAGTTTCGTAAGCTTTTTTAATACCGCTATTTCCTAAAATGATACCACCTGTTGGAAAATCTGGTCCTTTAATATATTCCATCATTTCTGATACATTAATATCAGGTTTATCAATATAAGCAACACATCCGTCAATTACTTCTCCTAAATTATGAGGAGGAATATTTGTTGCCATACCTACTGCAATTCCCATTGTTCCATTTACTAAAATATTAGGAAATCTACTTGGTAAAACAGATGGTTCTTTCTCAGTTTCATCAAAATTAGGTATAAAATCAACTGTTTCCTTATTTAAATCTCTTAATAATTCTAGTGATATCTTTGATAAACGTGATTCAGTATAACGCATTGCTGCTGCTCTATCACCATCCATATTACCAAAGTTACCATGACCATCTATTAACATATGACGATAACTAAAATCTTGAGCCATTCTTACCAAAGCTTCATAAATTGATGAATCGCCATGTGGATGGTATTTTCCCATAACGTCTCCAACAACACGTGCACATTTACGATATTGTTTATCTGGAGTATATCCACTATCAAACATTGAATATAAAATACGACGATGAACAGGTTTTAAGCCATCTCTTAAATCTGGTAATGCTCTAGCAACAATAACACTCATTGAATAATCAATAAATGAATCTTGTACTTCTTTTACTATATTATTTTGATCAATTCTATCCATACATTACCCTCCTATATATCCAAATTCTGTACATAACCAGCATTTTTTTCAATAAATTCTCTTCTAGGTGCTACTTCCTCACCCATTAAAGTTTCAAATACAGCATCAGCGGCCATAACATCATCAACTGTAATTTGTCTTAATATTCTATTTTCTTTTGACATAGTTGTTTCTTTTAACTCAGCAGCATCCATTTCACCTAATCCTTTGAATCGTTGAATTGCTGGATTTGTACTTGCAGGAAGTGTTGCCATATAGTCATCATATTCCTTCTCATCAAGAACATATTTAATAGTTTTTCCATGTGATATTTTAAATAATGGAGGTGTAGCTGAATAAACATGTCCTGCTTCAACAATAGGTCTAAAGAATCTATAAAATAATGTTAATAATAATATTCTAATATGAGAACCATCAACATCGGCATCTGTCATGATAATAATTTTGTCATATCTTAATTTACTTAAATCAAAATCATCTCCAATACCAGTACCAAATGCAGTAATTATAGTTCTAATTTCTTCATTTCCTAAAGCTCTATCAAGTCTTGCTTTTTCTACATTCAATATTTTACCTCTTAAAGGAAGAATTGCTTGAGTCATACTATCTCTACCTGACTTTGCAGAACCACCGGCACTGTCTCCTTCGACTAAGAATATTTCACATTCTGATCTATCTTTACTTTTACAATCTGATAATTTTCCCATAAATCCAGGTAAATCTAAATCAGTTTTACGACGTGTTACTTCTCTTGCCTTTTTAGCTGCCATTCTTGCATGGCTTGCAATAATACATTTTTCAACAATTTGTCTAGCTTCAGTTGGATTTTCTAATAAAAATCTTTCAAAACCATTTGAAAATACATCATCAGCAATTTTTCTTACTTCAAAATTACCTAGTTTAGTTTTAGTTTGTCCTTCAAATTGAGGATCTGGATGTTTACATGAAATTACCATTGTTAAGCCTTCACGAACATCATCGCCAGAAAAAGTTTCATCACTATCTTTAAGTAATTTGTTTGTTTTTGCATAATTATTAATAATTCTTGTTAAAGCACGTTTAACTCCATCTTCATGAGTTCCACCTTCATGTGTATGAATATTATTAGTAAATGAATAAACAGAAGGATTATATGAATCATTATATTGCATAGCTACTTCAATTAGTACGTCATCTTCTCTGCCTTCTACATAAATAACTTCTTCATGTAATGGATGTTTATTTTTATTTAACATTTTAACAAACTCAATAATTCCACCATTATATAAATATGTATTAGTTTTATTATCTTCTCTTTCATCTCTTAAGATAATTCTTAAACCCTTATTTAAAAATGCAAGTTCTTGTAAACGTTTTGCTAAAGTATCATAATTATAAAAAGTAGTTTCTTTAAATATTTCTGGATCTGCTTTAAATCTAATAGTTGAACCTGTTCTATTTTCAGGTGCCTCTCCTATTTCTTTTAAAGGACCAGTTGATTTACCACCATTTTCAAATTTTTGATAATATTGTTTACCGTCTCTATAAACAGTTACTTCTAACCAAGTTGATAAAGCATTAACAACAGATGCACCAACACCATGTAATCCACCGGATACTTTATATCCGCCACCACCAAATTTACCACCTGCATGTAATACTGTAAAAATTGTTTCTACTGTTGATAAACCTGTTTTGCTGTTAATACCTGTTGGTATACCTCTACCATCATCTTTAACACTTATTATATTACCTTTTTCTATTGTAACTTCAATGTCATCACAGTAACCAGCTAAAGCTTCATCAATTGCATTATCAACGATTTCCCAAACTAAATGATGTAAACCAACTTCACCAGTACTACCAATATACATACCAGGTCTTTTTCTAACGGCTTCTAATCCCTCTAAAACTTGAATATCATTATCATTATAATTTTCATTATTCATAATATTGTTCCTCCTTTATTTGTCCATTATCAATATTAAATATTTTTGCTTTTTTTATTAATGATTTATCAATATTTTCAATATTTGTAGTAGTTATAAAAGTTTGTATCTCATTATTTAACATTAAAAGTATATTATTTATTTTTAATGTATCTAACTCACTAAATAAATCATCTAATATTAATATTGGATAATTTGACTTTTTATCTTTAATTATGTTTATTTCACATAATTTTAAAGAAATAATAGCATTTTTTTGCTGTCCTTCACTTCCATAAAATTTTAAATTCATATCATCTAAATAAAATTCTATGTCATCGTGATGAACACCCAAAGAAGTTTTACCAATAAATAAATCCTTCTTTAAATTTTTTTTATACTTTTCAAAAATGCTGTTTTCTGTTTCATCATTGAAATCAGAAATATATTTTATTATCAAATTATCGTTTCCTGTTATTTTATTATATATATTGCCAATATTTGAATTAACTTGTTCATAATAATTAAATCTATCTTTATAGATTTTAAAACCATATTCTATAAGTTTTCTTGTTAAAACATCTAAATATTCACTGCTAGTATTAGAATTAATGGACATTGTTTTTAAATAAGCATTTCTTTGTTTCAATATTTTATTATAACTATTCAAATTTTTTAAATATTCAACACTTATTTGAGAAATCTCAATATTCATATTTTTTCTTCTTATACTAGGTGTATCTTTAATTATTTTTAAATCATCAGGATTAAAAATAACAACATTTATTTTAGAAATATAATCACTTATTCTAGGTACTTTAGTATTATTTATTTTAACTTTTTTACCATCATTACTCATGATTACCTTATAATTATTGGTATAATTATTTTTAACATTACCCTCAATCTTTAATACATTCTTATCTTTTAAAATTAAATTTTTATCAACAACCGCCCTGAATGATCTTGTTAATGCAAGTACACATATGGCTTCGACTAAATTAGTCTTACCCATTCCATTGTTTCCATAAATTAAATTTAAATGATTAGCAAATGCAATCTCTAATTTTTCGTAATTTCTAAAATTTACTAATTTCAAATTAATGATTTCCATTTTTATCACTCTTTTATGTACATATAATAAAATAGTAGGTTTCTAAGTACTCCCATACCTACTATTAATTATACCATTAAAAAGGGTATTTTTAAAGCTTTTTTTGTGATTTTCTACCTCTTAAAACAGCATCTAATCTAGTTGCTCTAAGAATTTGATTATCTATTATTCCATATGATAAATTTAACATTATTTTTTGATTATTTTTAAACTCAATTACTATTTTATTATTACTAGAATAATATTTTTCAAGATTATTTAAAGATATCCAATTACAATTTTTTAATCTTGGTGAAGAAGTTGGAAAAAAGATAATATTTTTTGATTCTTCTATTATAATAGGTGCTTTATAAGATACTCCTATTAGTTTTTCAGTACCTTTTTGTCTACCAGATAAAGAACTTCCAAAATAATAACAACTATCTTCCATAATTTTACTAATTTGTTTATCAACAATAAATGTGTCATTAAATTCAAATACTTTAGTTCTATTATCTAAAGATATCAGTGCTAAAGTTTCTTCATTAATTTCATACTCTTTCAATATTTCACCCCCTTACAAGTAAAATTGTTTATCTTATACCAATAATAAAAGCAAAATATTGTCATAATATGTAACAAAATAAAAAAAACTTACATTTAGTAAGTTTTTATAGGTAAAATTAGTTCAATTAAAGTATCATCTTCAGCAGATTTTAAAATTATTGGTTTAACATCATTGATTAATAATAATTTAACATCTTCAGCTTTAAATACTTTTAAAGCATCAAGCATATATTTAGAACTAAATGAAATATTTAATGAAGATTCATTATTTGTTTGAACATTTAATTTTTCTTCTACTTTTCCTATTTCTGATGCATAAGAATTTATTATCATATCATTATTTTCAATTTTCATAATAACAATATTTTTATCTTTACCTTGTGTTAATAAAGAAGCTCTATCAACAGCATCATGATAAGAGTTTAAATTAACAGACGCTTCAATTTCGAATTCAGTAGGAATTAAATTAGATGTATTTGGATATGTTCCATTTAATAAATTTGATTGAAATATTAAATTTTTATATTTAAATAATATTTTATTATTAAAAATATGAATATCTACATCTTCAGTTTCTGTTAATATCTTTTCTAATTCAATAATATTTTTTCCTGGGATAACAATATTAACATCTGTTTCCACAGGATTATTTAATTTAATAGTTTTTTTAGATAATCTATAAGAATCTGTTGCAATACACTCTAATATATCACCAGTAATTTTTAAATTTAAACCTGTTAATAAAGGTCTTAATTCTTGTGTTGATATTGCAAATGCTGTTTGATTAATAATTTGTTTTAAAAGATCTGAACTAATAATAATAGGATCTTTATTTTCTTCTAATTTAACAACTGGATATTCTTTATAATCTAAACAATTAAGATTATATTGATTATTTTCTGTGTATATTTTTATTCTAACATTATCAACTAATTCAAAATTAATTAAATCAGATGGCATTTTTCTTATTATTTCTAATATATATTTACTTTGAATAACAACAATTCCTTCTTTTTCAACATTAGTGATGTCTTTTCTATCAATAAATGATTTAATTGTTAATTCACTATCACTAGCTGTTAATTCTAATCCTTTATCATTTAATTCTAATTTTATACCATTTAATATAGGTATAACGTTTTTTGTAGATACTGCCTTAATAACATTATTTAAATTTTCTAATAATATATTTTTTGTAATTGTAAATTTCATTTCTATTTCCTTCTTTCTTTTATTACATTAATAATATCGTTAATATTGTTGATAACTTTGATATTTGCCATATTTATGCCTAAAATTTATGTTTTTGGATGTTGATAAATTACAAATTTTATTGTTACTTATCAACATATTAATTTTATAACATATTTTTTATCTCTTCCACAGCTTTTTTTATTTCTAAATTTGTTTTAATATCATTATCTATCTTGTTGATACTGTGGATAACTGTGGAATGATCTCTTCCTCCAAACTCTAATCCTATGCGAGGAAAGGATTCATCTGTTAACATTCTAGATAAATACATTGCAATATGCCTTGGTAAAGTTATTTTTGCACTTTTTTTCTTACCCTTTAAATCTTCTACAGTTATATTATAATAATCGCTAACAGCCTTCTGAATGCTTTCTATACTGTTATTTGAATAAATATTCTTGTTTAAATAGTCCTTTAATGCATCATTTGCAAATTCAATATCGATTTTTTCCGGAACAATCATCGCTGTATAAGCCATTAATCTGTTAATAGTTCCTTCTAAATGCCTTACATCATTAGTACACGAATTAGCAATATATTCAATTACATCATCATTTATCATATTTGATAATGTGGTATTTTTTAATTTTTGTTTAATTATGTTAACTCTTAATTCATAGTCAGGAGGATATATATCAACAGGTAATCCCCACATGAATCTAGATCTTAATCTTTCTTCTAATTTTTTTAAATCATCAGGACTTTTATCTGAAGAAATAATAATTTGTCTGTTAGACTGTTGAAGAAAGTTGAAAGTATTGAAAAACTCTTGTTGAGTTTTTTCGGCCCCAACTAAAAATTGGATATCATCAATAATTAAGACGTCAACATTTCGATATTTATTTTTAAAATTATTTGCATATTCTATTTGATTATCAACATTAGATATATCAGCTATGCCCGTAAAATCGGTCATAAACATATCACTAGTTGTATACAATACTTTTTTATTACTATTTTCTGTAATAAAATTTCCAATAGCATGCATTAAATGTGTTTTACCTAAACCACTTTTTCCATAAATAAATAAAGGGTTGTGGATTTTTCCTGGATTTTGTGCAACCGACATTGCAGATACATAAGCTAGTCTATTTGATGAACCAACTACAAAATTTGAAAAATTAAGATTTTTATTTAAATTAGTGTCCCAAATTTCATTACTTTGTTCAATTTCATTTTCGATTTCAGTTAATGTATCAACATTTTCAGCTTCAGTTATAAAGTTTAATTCATAATTTTCTTTATTTATTGAGAATAAGGTATCTTCAATTAAATTTCCATAAGTTTCTCTTAATATACTTTTATGAATCTCCATAGGTACTTGAATTGTTAATTTATTATTATAGTTATTAATAAGTTTAATATCTTTGAACCAAGTTTTAAAAGTCGCAGGATTTAATTCTTTTTCAATGCGATGCATAAACTCAGTCCAAATATCCTCAATTTGCAATTCAATCACCCCACAATCTGTTGAATACCTTCAATAAATTAATTGTAGCTTAATTGTGGATAAAATTAAAGTATTAAATTTAATAAACAGTACTTATCCACAGTTTTTCCACATCTTCAAGCCATATAATAACTCAAAATATTAAAGTTATCAACATTTTCCACAAATTTTCTATAAACAATAAAACAACCTGTTAATTATTTATATTAACAGGTTGTTGATAATGTTGATAAATTAAAAAGATCCAGTATTTTTGCGCTTTTGAATATGGTATGTTATCAACAACTGAAGTTTATATGGTATAAATCTTAAACTAAATATTCCCATTTTAATTTTTAGCTGTGGAATAATCAACAATTTATTTTTTAACATGTTGTCTACAGCATATTTGGCAATATATTCACTATTTGCTTCTTTAAGACTAAATACCCCATGAGCTACCTTGTTGAATTCTGTTGATACAGGCCCAGGACATAATGCTGAAATATGAACTTTACTATTCATATGTTTTAGTTCCTCATATATAGCCATTGTTAGTTTTAAGGAATAGTTCTTACTAGCATAGTATGTGTTTAATCTTGGACCTGCCATAAATCCAGCACTACTAGTAACATTTAAAATATGTCCATAATCTCTTTTAATAAAGTCTTTTAAAAATAATTTTGTTAATATATGTAATGCAATTATATTAACATTAATCATTTTTAACTCTGTATCTAAATCAGTTTCGTTAAAAAGACCAAATAATCCAAATCCAGCATTATTAACTAATATATTTATATCTTCATTTTTTAGTTGATCATATAATTTATAACAGTTATCAACAACTGATAAATCCATTTCGATAATTTGGACATTCACATTAACATTTTTTTTGATTTCTTCCAAACGATTTTTTCTTCTTGCTACAAGGATTAAATCATAATTTAGTGTTGCAAAATAGTATGCCATATCTCTTCCTATTCCTGAAGAAGCACCTGTTATTAATACTTTCATAAAATCACCTACATCATTTATAACATTATTTTACCCAAAAAAAAAGATAATATTAAATTATCTATTTTATTATATTAATAGTGATTGAATAACTATTTTCTAAATCAGCTTCATCAATAGTTAAATTAAATCCTCTAGATTCAAGTCTATTTTTTAATTCTCTTATACTATTAATAGCAGTTTTTAAATCAATTCCTTGAGCTTCTTCTTGTTTTTCTTGGTAATCAGGTTCTAAAGTATTAACCATACTCATTGGATCAAATACATCAGGTTGTTTTGTTTCATGAATTTCTTCAATTTGATTATTACTTTCTAAAATATTTTCTGACTCAACATCATTAATTTTTGGTTCATTATTATTGAATGGATTAAAATTAAAAAATTGATTAGAACTATTAGTATCGTTACTTGTATTATTATCAATACTTATATCATTTGTAATAGGACTTTCATTTAATTGGTTTGTATCAATATTATTAGTATTACTTTGAACATTAAATGAATTATCATCTATATTAATATCATTAGTATTTATGTTTTCATTTATTGTATTATTAGCAGTATTTTCATTTCCTATAAAATTATTCATAAAATCAAGAGAATTACTACTTGTATCATTTTGAATATTTTCAGTAGCTTCAACTGGAATACTATTTAGATTTTCTAGAGGTGAAATGTTTTCATTAATTGGATTAATATTTATTTCATCTTGAACAGAAGAACTATTATCATTCAAAACTGTATCTAAAATATTAGGTGTTGATGCATTCATTGAATTTGCATTAGGATTAGTTGTAAAAATATCATCAATAGATGCATCTTCATTCATGTTAGCAACTTCATCTTCTAAAAAATTAAAGAATTTATTTTGTGGTTTAATATCTTTAGAATTATCTACTATAGGAGTATCAATATCTAAAGTTTCAACATTTTCAACAGGTAAATTTAAATCATAAACTTTTTCACCAGGAGTTGAAGGTTTTAACATACTTTCAATATCATGTAATCCTTGAGCAGGGTTAATATCTAATGCATTTTCTTTAATTTCATTAATATTTGGAGTTAAATTTACAATGGGAATTGAAGAATCTTCATCATTATTTAATTTTTTCATTTCGATATCCAATTGTCTTACTGTAAGTCTATCATTAAGAATCTTGTTAAGCCATTTTACTTGCTCATCTTTATCTTTTAATGATAATAAAGCTCTAGCATGTCTCTCTGAAATTTTTTCATTCATTAACGCTTCTTGAACTTCATCTGCTAAATTTAATAGTCTTAATTTATTAGCAATAGTAGATTGAGATACACCCATTTTTTCAGCAAGTTGTTCTTGAGTTAAATATCCTCTATCTAATAGATTTTTATATGATTTAGCTTCTTCAATAGAAGTTAAATTTCTTCTTTGAATATTTTCTACTAAAGCCACTTCCGCACTTTTATCATCATCAATATTAGAAATAACAGCAGGAACTGTAGATAAACCAGCTAATTGAGAAGCTTTGTATCTTCTTTCACCAGCAATAATTTCATATTTATCACCAAGTTTTCTTAAAACTAATGGTTGAATTATTCCGTGTTGTTTTATAGAAGTTGCAAGTTCTTGTAATGCTTGATCATCAAAATTTATTCTTGGTTGAAATCTATTTGGTATAATATCTTCAACAGGAATTTGCAAAATTTTATCTTCCATATTCATATTAATCAGCCCCATATTCTATTATTAATAATATCTTATTTATTAATTTTTTTCAATGGCTTTTTGATGATTTTATCATAATCACGTGGAAATTCTTTTGAGCATTTTTCTTTTTTTATAATTACTATATTATTTCTATTACTATTTTCAATAGGTAATTTAAAAGTATTTTCTGATTCTATCGAAGAATTGAAAAATTCTAGAGTTTCTTTTGAATTATTTAACTCTTCTTCTGCATTTCCTTTCATAGCAATAAATTTTCCATATACTTTTAATACTGGAATAGCAAGTTCTATTAAAATTCTTAAATCAGCAACTGCCCTTGATGTAACATAGTCAAATCTTTCTAAATTATTTTTAACATATTTTTCTGCTCTATCATAAATTATTGTAACATTATCTAAATTTAATTCTTTAACAATATATTCTAAAAATTTAACTTTTTTATTGTTTGAATCTAATAAAAAAACTTTTAAATCCGGTCTTGCAATTGACAAAACAAGTCCAGGAAATCCTGCTCCACAACCAATATCTAAAATAGATGAATTATTTTCTATTAAATTAACAATAGTAAGTGAATCATAAAAATGTTTTAAATAAACACCTTCTACTGTTCTTATAGCTGTTAAATTTGTAGTTTTATTATATTCTAACAATAAAGAACAAAATGAATCTAATTTTTCAATTTGTTCTTCTGTTAAATCAATATTGATATTTTTAATTTCTTTATAAAAATTTTCTTTATTCATTTTTTCCATATTCCTTTTTTAAATATACTACTAATATTGATATGTCAGCAGGATTAACTCCACTTATTCTTGCAGCTTGTCCAATTGAAATAGGTTTAATTTTTTTTAATTTTTGTTTTGCTTCATAAGCTAAATTAATTACTTTGTCATAATCTAAATCATTTGGTATCTTTTTTTCTTCTAATTTAACCATTTTTTCAACTTCTTTATAAGTTTTATTAATATATCCTTCATATTTGATATCAATTTCAACTTGTTCTAAAATGTCTTCATCATAATTTAAATCAATGAAATTTTTTAAAAAATCTATTTTAATTTCTGGTCTTTTTAGTAGTTGAGTAAATGAAACTGAATGATCAGGAACATTTATATTATTTTTTATAAAAATTTCTTTTACATCTTCATTTAATTTAATTTTTTCATTATTTAATATTTCTTTTAAATCTTTAATTGTATTTAGTTTATTTAATAAATTATCATATTGTTCTTGAGATACTGAACCTTTATCAAACCCTAATTTTCTTAATCTAATATCAGCATTATCATGTCTTAATATTAAACGATATTCAGCTCTAGATGTAAGCATTCTATATGGTTCATTAGTTCCTTTTGTAACTAAATCATCAATTAATACACCAATGTATGATTCATTTCTTTTTAAAATTAATGGTTCTTTTTCGTTTAGTTTTAAAACAGCATTAATTCCAGCAATTAGTCCTTGGCCAGCAGCTTCTTCATATCCACTTGTTCCATTTATTTGACCAGCAGTAAATAGATTTTCTATTACTTTAGTTTCAAGTGATGGATTTAATTGTAATGGATCAATAGCATCATATTCAATTGCATAAGCATATTTAGAAATAACAGCATTTTCAAGTCCTACTAAACTATGAACCATTTTTTCTTGAATTTCTGCAGGCATACTTGTAGAAAAACCTTGTAAATACCATTCATCGTAGAATAAGCTTTCTGGTTCTAAGAATAATTGATGTCTTTCTTTATCTTTGAATCTAACTATTTTATCTTCTATAGATGGGCAGTATCTTGGACCTACACCAGTAACATATCCTCCATACATACTTGATTTATCTAGATTATCCATAATTATTTTATGAGTATTAGCATTAGTATAAACTAAGTAACATCTTTGTTGTTCATTAATTTTATATGATGGTTTATTATCAAAACTAAAAGTCCAATAATGGTCATCACCTGTTTCAATTTCCATTTTTGAAAAATCAATAGAATCCTTAATTATTCTAGGTGGAGTACCAGTTTTTAATCTTTGAATAGTAAAACCATTTTTCTTTAAATTATCTGATAAATAATTATTTCTTCTTTCACCATGAGGTCCACCAGGATTATTTTCACTTCCACGTAAAATATTTCCTTTTAAATATGTTCCAGTAGTAAGAATAACTGCATCAGCGAAAATCTTAGTTTCATCTTCTAAAATAATACCTTTAATTTTTTTGTTATCAACAATTATATTTTCAACCATACCTTCAATAATTTCTAAATTTTCGGTATTTTTAAGTTCTTTTAACATATTTTTTGGGTATGTAATTTTATCAGCTTGTGCTCTTAAACTTCTTACAGCAGGTCCCTTGGCATTGTTTAACATTTTAATTTGAAAATGAGAAATATCAGCAACTTTTCCCATTAAGCCACCTAAAGCATCTATTTCTCTAACAATTATTCCTTTTGCTGTTCCACCAATTGCTGGATTACATGGCATATCTGCAATATTATTCATATTCATAGAAATTAAAGCAGTTTTTTTACCCATAAATGCTGTTATGTGAGCTGCTTCACAACCAGCATGTCCTCCCCCAACAACAATAACATCATATTTCATTTTAATTCATCTACTTTCCTAAACAGAATTTACTAAATAATTCATCTAATAATTCATCATGATATTTTTCACCAATTAATTCACCTAGTAAATCCCATGCTTGTTTTATATCTACATCAATCATTTCAATAGGTATCATATTTTTACATTGTTCTATTGCATTATCAATATTTTCTTTTGCTTTTTTAAATGTTGATATTTGTCTAGCATTGGATAAATATGTCAAATCTTTTCCATCTAAATCTCCCAAATTAAATAATTCAATTATTTTATTTTTTAAATTATCTAAACCACCATTATCAACAGTATTTCCATATATAATTAAATTTTCATCAATATTAGATATGTTTATTTTTTTCTCTAAGTCTGTTTTATTAATAAAGACTATATATTTTTTATCTTTACAATCATTGATAATTTCAATATCTTCTGCAGATAATTCTTCATTATTATTTAAAACTAAAATAATAAGATCAGCTATATTTATCATATTTTTAGATTTATCTACACCTATTTTTTCAACAATATCTGCTGTTTGTCTGATTCCAGCTGTATCAATAATATTTAAATTAATACCATTAAGAATCATACTTCCTTCAATAATATCTCTAGTTGTTCCAGAAATATCGGTTACTATAGCTTTATCTTCATTAATTAAAGCATTAAGTAATGAACTTTTTCCTACATTTGGTTTACCCACAAGTGCAATATCAATACCATTTTTTATTACTTTAAATTTATCTGCATCATCTAATATTTTATTAAATTCTTTTTGAATATCAGTTATCATTGGTAATAAATTATTATTTGTAATTTCAATTGCATCTTCGTATTCTGGATAATCTATATTTACTTCTATATTTGCCATTATGCTTAACATTTGATTTCTTAAATCTTTGATTATTTTAGTTAAACGACCATTAACAATATTAATAGCAGTTTTTCTCGCAGCATCTGATTTAGCAACAAGTAAGTCTGAGACAGCTTCGGCTTCAATTAAATCAATTCTACCATTTAGGAATGCTCTTTTTGTAAATTCACCAGGTTCTGCAAGACGTGCTCCATTATTTAATAAAAGTTCTAAAACTTTTTGAGTAGTAGCAACACCACCATGACAATTAATTTCAATAATATCTTCTTTTGTATATGTTTTAGGAGCTTTCATAATATTTAATAATACTTCATCAATAATTTCATCGTTATCATGTATGTAACCATAATTAATAGTATGAGAGTTAACCTTTTCTAAATCTTTGCCTTTAAATATTTTTTTTACAATTGCAATTGATTCATTTCCACTTATTCTAACAATAGAAATAGCTCCATTTCCTAAAGAAGTTGAAATAGCACATATAGTATCATCCATAGAATTCACCTCGGTGGTATTATAGCACAAAAAAAAGTAATTAACATTAATAAATGCTTTTAATATTTATAATAATAAAAACGTTTTTTTAAAATAAATCAATAAAAAAAGTAATTATTAAATAATTACTTTAAATTGGTTTAATAATAACATGTCTATTAGGTTCTTCACCTTCACTAATTGTAGAGATTCCTTTAAAATCAGTTAAGACATTATGAATAATTCTTCTTTCATATGAATTCATATTATCTAAAATAGCTTCTACTTTAGTATCTCTTACTTCTTTCGCAGTGTTAATTGCTAATCTTTCAAGATGTTTAATTCTTTTTTCATTATAATTTTCAACATCTAAAAATAATTTAATTCTAATATTATGATCATTTAATACTTTTTGTTTAACAATAGTTTCTATTGCTTTCATAGTTTGCCCATTCTTACCAATAAGAATTGGATTATTATTAGAAAACATTTTAACATTAAATTGATTTTCTCTAATATTATTTTCAAAAGTAATTTCTATACCCATATTTTTTCCAATAAGAGTAATAAAAGTTTTTATTTCATTCATTATTTCTTCTTTAGTTATGGCACTCACTTTTACAGTGCTAGATTTAAATAATTTTCCTTTTAATTCCTCAGTTGAATATAGGATATCTTCTTTATTCAATTTATTTTCTTTAACAATTTTATCTAAAGCTTCTTCAATAGTTTTAGCTTCTACTACAATTTTACTCATTATTATTTTCCCTTCTTTTTAGGTTTAATTAATTTATCTTTTTTTTCATCATTTGCTATCCACATTTTTAATAGTTTGTTTTGTACTATTATAAATCCATTAGTTACAACCCAATATAATGCAATAGCTGTTGGTAAACTAAATGATGCAAATGAAATCATTATAATCATAAATTTCATTGTGAATTGCATTTGTTTTTCAGCTTCAACATTTCCAGTACTTTGGTTCATTGTATCTTTAAATGAAAAATATGTTGTTAAAATAATTAATGCTATTAAAATAATATAAGAATATTGGTGTAATCCAAATCCTTTTAATGGAGTCATTCCTAATTTCCATCCTAAGAATGTATCTTCAAAAATAGCTGGAACACGATTAACTGCTTGTAAGAAAGCAAAGAATAATGGCAATTGTATGAATGCTAATAGACAACTTCCCATAGGACTAATGTTGTATTTTTTATAAATCATCATCATTTCTTGACTTTTCGCCATCATTGATTCATTATCAGTTTTATTTGCATATTTCTTTTCTAATTTTTGTAATTCTGGATTTGCTTTTTTCATATTTTCAGATTGTTTCAAAGTTTTCTTAGAAAAAGGCATTAGGATTAATCTAATTAATAATCCAACTAACATTACAGAAATACCATAATTTTTAACTAACTTACCAAGTTTTAATATTAAGAATGCTAATGGTTTAACAAAGATTGCATCCCATAATCCTTGATATTTACCAGAATTTATTTTGAAATTTTTACATTCAGGTAAATCTTTTAAGGAAACAGTTAATTGTTTATCATATTTTTCATATAATTCATATAAACTATTCTCTTTTCCTTTATCTCCTGGCTTACATAAAATATTTTTTTGTAAGCTTTGACCAGTTTCTTCATATGTTACCACTGATTTATCATCTTTAATATAGTTACTGCTTCCACATCCTGTAGATAATAAAACAACGCATAGTATTAAAATACTACATATCTTTTTTTTCATATATTCTCCTTCAATAAAGTAATTAAAGAATTATCTAATTCTTCAAAAGACATCTCTAAACACTTTCTTTTTAATATTATAATATAATCAAAGTCTTTTTTAAATAAAAATTTGTTTTTATCAACAATATTTCTAGTAATTCGTTTATATTTATTTCTAATAACAGCATTACCTATTTTTTTTCCAACTGCCATTCCAAATTTTGGATAATTACAATCATGTTTCATATAGTAAATAATATATACTTTATTTTTAATATAATGACCATTATTGATGATATTATCATACTCTTTGTGTTCTTTTACTACTTCATATTTCTTCATAAACATCCCTTTTTTACAAAAAAATCACATCTAAAAATGTGATTTACTTACATAATTCTTTACGTCCTTTTTTTCTTCTTTTATTTAAAATATTTGTTTCTTTACGAGCAAAGAATCCATGTTTTTTAGCTCTTCTTCTTTTATTTGGTTGAAATGTTCTTTTCATATATATATTAACCTCCAATCTAAAATTGCATTGCTATTATACTAATAATTTGCTAATAAAGTCAAGGAATAAGTATATTTTTTTTTAAAATTATGATAATATGTATATATATCTTGGGGTAGTTTATGGTTTTCGACATTTATTACTAGATATGACTGCAAGTGGTAGGCATACCTTAAATGCAACATAAAATTAAATGACAAAGCTGATTATAGCTTTGCTCCAGCATTTGCCTAATTTAAGGTGAGGAGCACTTCTACTATTTTTTTCTTATAGGAATAGATAGAGGTTCATAGATATAAGATATATTATGAAAATTGTTTAGGTTTTTATAATGAATTTTACTAAACTCGTTATGTTATGGGTAAGTAATAGCCAGTGATATAATTAAATAATAAATCTTGCTAAACTTGTAGACGTTATATAATAGGATATTATGGACAGGGGTTCGACTCCCCTCTACTCCACCATAGTGATTTTTAGTCGAACTAATCGACTTAATATAAATAAAGGTTAATTTCGGTTAACCTTTTTTATATGCTTTGAGAGGAGTTGATTAGTTATGCAAATAATAAAGGAAAAATATGAAATTGAGGAAACGTTAAATAAAAGAGTAAGAAATATATTAATGTTTCTAAATCTAAAAAGTAAATTAGAAGAAGGTAATATAATTAGTATTTCTAAAACAAATCTTGCATATATTGAACCTCATAAATTGAAAATCAAAGATATAACTTATCTATTCTTTAATGATTGTAATGATGTTTATATTAATTCATTAGAAAATAAAATATCTTTTAATGAACTTCAAAGTTTTATTAAAGCACAAATTAACTAATACCATTCCCTAAATAAGGAATTGACAATTAAAATTATAATGATAAAATAAATAACCAATAAATGACAAGCAGTATCCGTCTTTATTAGAAAGAGAGGTACTTCTATGATTAAATGCACAATAAATTTTATATTAGATTTTAAGGAGTTAAAGATATTAGTTAAATAGCTAGTATTTTTGACTCCCTTTTTTATGGAAAAGGAGTTGATAGAAAATGAAGAAAAATGCAGCGATATATGCAAGAGTTTCTACTGAAGATCAAGCAAGAGAGGGTTATAGTTTACCAGAACAACAAGAAAAGCTAAAAGATTTATGTAAGTATAGAGATTATAATATTTATAAAGTTTATGAAGATGCTGGAATAAGTGGTAAAGATATGGATCATAGACCAGCATTTATGGAAATGTTAGAAGATGTAAGAGATAAGAAAGTAAATGTAATAGTTGCTTATAAACTAGATAGAGTTACTCGTTCAGTTAGAGATTTAGAAATATTAATAACAGAACTTGAAAAATATGAATGTGCATTAGAATGTGCTATGGATGATATAAATACTTCAACTGCCAATGGTAGATTCTTTGTAAGAATGTTAACTGTCTTATCACAACTTGAAATAGAAAGAGTATCAGAAAGAGTAAAATTTGGTATGGTTGGAGCTATTAAAGATGGACATATACCAGTAAGAAAGACTTTAGGATTTATGAGAGATGGTAAAAAGTTAGTTATTAATCCAGAAGAAAAAGAAGTTGTAGTAAGAATGTTTGAATTATATTCTAAAGGTTATTCATATAGTAAGATAGCAAATATTTTTAACGAAGAAAAAGTATTAAATAAAACTAATTGGAGAGAAAATACATTACAACATTTATTATCAAATCCACTTTTTAAAGGTGATTTTGTAAGTGGTGGACGAGTTGGAAATCCTATATATTATGAAAATGTAGTTGAACCAATAGTAAGTAAAGAATTATGGGAAGAATGTCAGGTTCAAACTAAAAAGAATACAAGAACATATCAAAGAAGAAACGATTATATATTCTTTCAAAAAATATTATGCCCTAATTGTCATAGAATAATGGCTTGTAAAGCTCCAGGTGGCAAAAAGAAACACTATATTTATTATAAGTGTAATGATTGTGGTTGTTATGTAAGAGAAGATATGTTAGAAGAAAAATTAATTGAAGAAATATCTTTAATTATTGAATTTGATATAGTAGTTAGGCAGTATTTTGCACCACTTTTAAAGCATAAATTAGAAAATACTAATGATTTATTGAAAAAGGAGATAAATATCTTAAAAGATAAAGTAAATAGGCTTAAAGAGGCTTATTTAAATCATATAATAGATATTGATGAATATAAATCAGATAAAGAACATTTAGAAAAGAGAATAAAAGAAACAGAAAATAAATTAAAAGTAGAAAACGAATTAGAAGAATTTAACTTTAGTTTTGATGATATAATGCTTACTAGAGATTTAGAAAGTATAAAATATATACTTGATCCACTATATCACAATAAGTTTTTAAAAAAGTGGAGAGAAATTAGTATAAAAGAGAAACAAGAATTAATAATGAATTATATTGATTCTATTGAGGTAATAAAAACAAATGATGATGTAAAAATAAAGAATATCAACTTTAGAAATACATTTATTAAAGAATATGCTAAATTATTTAGTGATGGTGGATTAACTAGACATATTGATGTAAGTTCAAACAAAGATACTTCTGAAATGGAAGTATGCTATCCAATGACAAGAGAAGAAGCAGAACAATATGTTGATAAATTATCAAAATATTGTCCGATAGAATATGTTGAAGTAAAGAAACAAAAATATGAAAATAATCAATTTAGATTAGATTATATAAATGAAGAAGAAAATACAATTCCATTTAAAATGATTCCAATATTAAATAAAAAAGGAATTAAGAAAGTTGAAAGTTTTGGTGTAATAGGAGTTCCAAGGCCACCAATAATATTAGAATTTGAAGAAAAAATAGAAAACTAAATTTTTTAAATATTGAAATTACTTGTCAATATGAAAAATATAAAAAACGTGGTATAATTTAATATATAAGTGTACAATTAATAATTTTATGGACAGATTAAAGAATGAGTGAAGTTAACAAATCGTTTTATGGACAATTGACAAATATAGAATTTAATGATACTATAAAAAACTAAATAAGGGGTGATATTATGTCAACAATAAGTGTAAACAATTTAACATTTGGCTACGATGGAGGGTATACTAATATCTTTGAGAATGTTTCGTTTAATATAGATTCTAATTGGAAATTAGGATTTATTGGAAGAAACGGAAGAGGAAAAACAACTTTTTTAAATTTATTACTAGGTAAATATGAATATCAAGGAACAATTAAATCAGATTTAATATTTGATTATTTTCCATTTGAGGTAAAAGATAAAACAAAAAATTCTTATGAAATAGCAGAAGAAATAGTACCATATTTTGAAACTTGGAAATTAGATTGTGAAGTTTCTCAATTAGGAATGGACTTAAGTATATTAGAAAGACCTTTTGAAACTCTAAGTAAAGGAGAACAAACAAGAGTTTTACTTGGACTATTATTTTCTAAAGACAATAACTTTTTACTTATAGATGAACCTACCAATCACTTAGATATTGAGGCAAGAGAAATTGTTGCTGAATATTTAAACAGTAAAAAGGGATTTATATTAGTTTCTCATGATAGGCGTTTCTTAGATAATTGTATAGATCATGTTTTATCAATTAATAAAACTAATATTGAGGTTCAAAAAGGAAACTTTAGCTCTTGGTGGGAAAATAAGCAAAGACAAGATAATTTTGAATTAAATCAAAATGAAAAATTAAAAGGTGAAATATCTAGACTAGAAAAATCTGCTAGACAAACAGCAAATTGGTCTGATCAAGTTGAAAAAAGTAAATATAATATTAAACAAGGTGTTGCACCAGATAAAGGTTATATTGGGCATAAAGCTGCTAAAATGATGAAAAGATCTTTAGTTGCACGTGATCATAAAGAAAAAGCAATTGAAGAAAAATCAAAATTATTAAAAAATATAGAAACAATGGAAGAACTAAAAATTAGTCCAACAAATTATAGGAGTAACAAATTATTAGAAGTATCAAATCTTAGTATAGATTATGGATGTGGAGATTTATTTGATGAAGTTAGTTTTTCAGTAAACAAAGGAGATAGAATTGAACTAAAAGGAAATAATGGTTCTGGGAAATCTAGTTTAATCAAATTGCTTTTGGGTAAAAAAATAAATTACAATGGGGGATTGTATTTACCAAATGATTTAAAAATTTCATATGTTTCACAAGATACATCTTATTTAAAAGGAAGTTTGAAAAATTTTATATCGGATAATAATATAGATGCAACATTATTTATGTCAATATTAAGAAAATTAGATTTTGATAGAAAAGAATTTGATAGAAGTATTGAAAGTTATAGTGAAGGTCAAAAAAAGAAGGTATTATTAGCTAAGAGTTTATCTGAACAAGCTGATTTATATATATGGGATGAACCTTTAAATTATATAGATATTTATTCAAGATTACAGATTGAAAATTTAATTTTAAATTATAATCCTACAATGATATTTGTAGAGCATGATGAAACATTCTCGGATAAGATTGCCACAGATAAAATTGAGATAAAAAAAAACGAAATTAAAACTAAAAAGCTAATTAGATAGTTATAGATATAGTAGAATTTGTTAGGGGGTATGATTTATGAATTCTAAAATAGCTGTTATTATGCCAGTATATAATGCTGGAAAATTTTTGAAAGGAAGTATCGAAAGCGTTCTTGCACAAAAATTCAAGGATATTTCATTAATATGTATTGATGATGTATCTATCGATGATTCTTCTAAGATAATTGAAGAATATTCTAAGAATGATTCTAGAGTTATTTATCTTAAAAATGATGAAAATTCTGGACCATCTGCAACCAGAAATAGAGGACTTGATTATGTATATGAAAACATGCCTAATGTTGAATATATAACATTTGTAGATGCAGATGATAAAATTGATGAAAATACATTCGAAAAATCATATAATGAAGCAAAAGAACACGATGTAGACATTTTAAATTATAATTTCATAGCAAATACTTATTGGAATTATGATACAAAAGCAATTGGTGATGTTATAGAATATGATAAAGATTGTTTAAATGCAATTTTTGATAGAGAAAATTTTTATACATTCGTTGTATGTTGGAGTAAATTATATAAGAAGGATTTATTAAAAGATATTAGATTTGGCGATTATAAATTTTTTGAAGATGGAGCCTTTGCTTATAAAACGTTAGCTAGAGCAAAAAATATACGTGCAATTCCAGATATTTTCTATATTTATAATATTGAAAATCCAAATTCTACATGTAGTAAATTAGTAGAAAAAGATAGAATTGATAACATATTTAAAGTAACTAAAGACACTTTAAAAGATTGGGATAAATTGGGAATTAAAGATAAATTTGAAAATAAATTTGTTGATCATATTTTCTTATATATATCGCTTGTTTGCCCAAATATATTAACTGATGAAAATTATACTGAGCAAATTGAATCATTATTTGAAAAAGATATTATTAATAGAGACATTAAAGAGAATACAAAATCTTTAATAAAGAAAATGACTCGTCAATAGGTGCTTTATGATTAAAATATCTGAAAGTTATAAGAAAAATATTGTTAGTATGTTTCCTAGCATAGGAGAAGAATGGCTAAACCATATACCTTTTATTGTTGAAAAATACGTTAGGAAATTTAACCTAAAAAATATTAAAGTAATGGAAAATTTAACTTACAATACATTGTTATTTGCAGAAAGTCCAAAATATGGTGATATTGTTATGAAAATAGAAATTCCTTTTAAGGAAATGACCATAAGAGAATCCGAAGCACTTATATTAAATAATGGTGAAGGTGCATGTAAATGTTTATTTAAAGATATTGATGATGGTGTAGTTATTTTGGAAAGATTAAGGCCTGGATATACGCTTTCATCTGTTGACGATATAAATGAAAGAATTAGAATATTTAAAGAAGTATCTGATAAATTTAATATTCTATTGGATGATTCATATAAAGGATTACCAACTTATAAAGAAATTTTAATGAGATCTAAAACTGTTACGAACTCTGATCCTAAAAAATTTGAAATTATAAAAGAACTACTTGATAAAGCAATTAGTGAATATGAATTAATAGAACAAAATAATAATTGTGGATATTTACTTCACTCTGATTTATATTCGGAAAATATTATAAAATCTGGTAATACCTGGAAAGCGATTGATCCACATGGATTTATAGGGCCTAAGATTCTAGATGAAACAATTTTTATTCAAAAGGAACTTGGTGATACTAATTTTAATTTAGATACTTTAAATATACTTTTAGAAAAAATGAGTAAACAATGTAATCATTCTGTTGATGAATTAACTAAAGCATTTTTTGTAAATTATGTATTGAATATATGTTGGGATTTAGAAGTTAATTTGGATGAAAAACATATTGAAAAATCTATAGAAAAAGCTTCAATAGTAGAAGAAAAGATTAATAAAAAAAATAAAGAATATACGAAAACTTTAAAAAAATCTTAATATCTATTATTAAGTTTTTTTATTAGAGGTGAATTATGAAAAAAATTAATAATATAGTGTTTGATATTGGTGGAGTTTTAGTTGAGAACAGTGAAAATGCAATAAAAACTAAATTTAATCTAACAAATGACGAATTTAAGGAAATTAAAAAGAGTGGTAATATTATTAAACCAAGTTTATTAGGGGAGAAAAATATTATGGATTGTTTTAAAGATTTAAACAGTAATGATGAAATGTTAGAATATATTTTTAATCCTATTAATTATGATGTAACTATTCCTATAAATTTTGATTTATTAACAATAATTGATGATTTAAAAGCTAAAGGGTATAAAATATATGCACTTTCTAATATGTCACAAGAAACATTTGATTATATAGCAAAAAAGATAGACTATAATAATAGATTTGATGGGGGCATTATATCATTTCAAGCACATTTATTAAAACCAAATAAAAAAATATTTGATTTATTATTTAAAAAATATAATTTAGATATTGAGGAAACAGTTTATTTTGATGATAATATAATTAATGTTGATAAAGGAAATCTATTAGGAATAGAAAGTATATTGTTTTTAAATAATGAATGTATTACAGATTATTTTAACAACAAAAATAAGCAATTAATATTGAAATAATTAAAAAAATTTTTAAAATATAATATATTGATTTGTTAAAAAAATTGAAAGATTATTTCAATGCAGTAACGTGGTAGATGACACCGCTTTTTTTGCTTTCCCAAAATCCCAAAAAAGCAAAAATTTTAATTAAAATTTTGTATCAGGATAAGACGATGGTACCACCACCCTCGATTTTCGTTGAAAATACGTGGGAAATGGTGACACCAAACTTATTTTGCACTTGCAAAATTGCTCCCAAATTTAATATAAATTTGGATTTAGCCCTTATTTTATATGGGACAAGTTGCTCCCAAAATTGAATTTTTTGATTATTCGTGGGATATTGGCATTTTTTGAGTGGTGTCATAAATTATAATTAAAATAATATAAAGTATTTTGATTTTTTATAAATATTTGATATAATCTTTATAGAAATTAACCTTATATGAATTTCCAAACGTATTCAACTGTCGCACCAAATGAAAATTACACGCACCTTTTACTATTTTGCAGGAGGGTTTGCTGTGTTAGTAGATATAGAATAAAACGCTAGAAATGGCGTTTTTTATTTGTATAAAATTACTTTAGAAAGAAATAATGATATAATGGAATTGTGGTAAATCTTTAGTTTAGGAGTGTAATTATGAAAAAAGAAATTAAAAAAATGGTTAAAGTAGTATATTTTGATGAAAATACGGCAATAGACTATATAAATATTGAAGATGGAGGTTTTTCAAATACTAATAAAAGCGAGTTAAAAAAAGATAAAGCAGGTGTAGATATTAAAGGTAATGCTGGAATTGAAGGTAAATTCTCTTTATTTAAATGGTTTTCTGCTAATGCAAGTATACAAACTAATTCAGAGTTATTAAAGTATGGTGAAAATGTTATGAAGTCTACATTAACCAATACTATTTTGACGGATTATTTAGAAAAAACAAAAATAGATAAGAATGTCAAAAAATTTGATAGCTATGTGTTATGTCCAATTGAAAATTCATTAGCCTATTATAAAATGTATACACCATATACAATATTATTTAAAGATGATTTTTCTGACAAATTAAGCCCAGAAATTGATATAAAAAAACTTGACGAAGTAATTAGTAGTGTAAAAGGTTATTATGAATTTGAAGCTGTTGATAAAAAAGATAATAATATAAAATATATTTTTAGATTTAATATAAATGGATTTAGAAATAATTATAAACTTTCAAATATGATGAATATGAATTTATCATATTATGGAATAAAAGTTGGGTATGGAACTTTAGAACAATACAATGTTGAACATGAATTTGATTTTAATTCAAAAGCAAAAGAAATAACAATAGAGGAAATGAAAAATGGTATACTCGAACAAGATAAAACAATACTAGAAATTTATGATATTGTATTAGCGGGTGTAGAAAATGAGTAATTATAATAAAACAAAAGTAACGATTTATTATGGGCCAAGAAAGGAATTTGAAAAGATTATTTTAAAAAAAAGAAATAGAGAAAATTTCACTACAATTGTTCAAGAACATGACGAAGAAATTAGAGAAGTAAAACATTATGTCGATGGTCAGAAAAATAATAATGAACCTAAAGTGAAAAGAAAAATAACAAACTTAATTATAAATTCTGATGAGTATTCTATGATAACTGAAGGAGCATTGCAAAATTTTATATCTATCTTAGAATATTTTAACATTAATAATGTTTTTATACAAAATCCGCCTGTTATAATTGCTGACAAAATCAAAAAAATATATAAAAATGTTCAGGAAATAAAATATGAATATAAATATATAAATATATCAAATTTACGTACAATTAAAAAGAATTATGAAAACAGAATAATTGGTCAAGATAGTGCTTGTAAAGAATTATTAAGAACACTTTTATCTTTTGACAAGTTAGAAGGGTTTGATAAACCTTTAGTAATAATGTTTTATGGTCCTTCGGGAGTTGGTAAAACAGAAATGGCTAAATTTTTAAGTGAAGAATTAGGCGAAGAATTATTCTACAAACAATTTTCTATGTTTCAAAATCAGGATTTTGCAACATACTTGTTTGGTGGTAATCATTCACAAAATAGTTTTTCAAAAGAATTGCTTGATAGAAATTCAAATATAATTCTATTAGATGAATTTGATAAAGCAAATAATTATTTTTATTCTGCTTTTTATCAGTTATTTGATGAAGGAAAGTATGTAGATAAAAATTATTCAGTTGAATTAAATAAATCTGTAATAATTTGTACTTCTAATTATTTAGATAAAAATGAAATTAGAGAAAAACTTGGTGACCCTATCTTTTTCAGGTTTGATGCTTTTATTAAATTCAATAATTTATCTAAAATTTCAATTGAGAAGATAGTAGATATAAAATTTGAAAAATATTTAAAAATGCTAAATGAAGAAGATAAAAATATAGTATGTTCTTATAAAATTGATGGTATAGGAATAAAGGATACAATAAAATATTATTCTGAGCAATTAGTTAATGCTAGAAAAATTGATGTTATAGTTAAGGATTTCATAATGGATGTATTATTAGAACAGGAACTAAAAAATAACGATTAAGTAATAAATCTTAATCGTTTTTTATATTTCTATATCTAAATCTTTAAATACATCATCATTAAAGAATTCTTTTAAATCAATTTTCAAACTATCACATACTCTTACAATTGTTAACATTTTTGGATTTTTACTTTTCCCATTTACTACTGATTGTAGCGTTGATTGCGTTAATCCACTAATTATTGCTAGTTTATTGATACTGATGTTATTTTCATTGCATAGAATTAGTATTCTTTTTGAAATTGCTTCTGAAATTTTCATCATATCACATCACTTTCTATATACTAATTATAATTCGTTTAACGCCATATCATTAAGTGACGCATCGTTGACTTTTGCTGTATATTCATATATAATTAATTTGAAGAAAGTTGGGGATTAACATGAACAAAAGATTTATTGATAGTAAAGGATTTGCCATACTTTTTTGGGGATTATTTATTATTTTATTATTTATTGGTTGTTATTATGTTAATTTAGTAATGTTTGGATTTTTTATAGGTTATTTAGTAATAGGAGAAGGAAAAAATGAAAAATAAATTAATATTATGTTTAGTATTATGCTTAGTGTTATTATCAGGATGTACTAATAAAGAAACAAAAGTTGATAAAGTAAATATAACCAATGAGCAAACAGAAAAAGCAAATGAACAAGAAAAGTTAAAAAATTATTTAATTGAACAAGGATTTATAGAAACAGAAAATAATTGTTTTAAATTGACTACAAGAGAAATAAATGATGAAAATGGAAAACCTTATAATTGGGATATTACATATTTTTATTTAGATACTTTAAAGGTTGTTAGAATGACTGCTTTAGCCCCTGTTGGAATAAATTCTACACAAAATTATTCTTATTTAACAGATACGTCAGATGGAAGTTATTCATATTTTTCTAGTTCTGGAGAATTAGAGAATATTATTAACTATTCATACGATTTTAAGACTGGAACATTGTCGTGTTCTAATGGGTTATGTTCTACTTATCAAACTACATCACAAAGTAGTAAACAATATTTTTTATCAATTATAGAAAATGCTAGTGTTAAAATTGACTTATTAAAATAATTGATTGAAATAACTATGATTAAAGTTATTTCTTTTTTTATGCTTAAAAAGTAGGGGGTGGGGTTTAAAGTGACTAGTTATATATACTTGATATACTCTCCCTGTGGCTTTAGCAAAATAATGTGTTTTCTCTATCATATTTTATTTATATAGTTTATATTTATATGTGAACATATTAATATATAAATTTAATATGTCTTTTACATGAAAAAATATGAAAATTATAATTTTAAAATGTAATACTTTTTAATAAGTAATTTATATTTAGTTACATTTTATAATCACAAAATTCATATTAATACTAGATATCGTTAATCATTATTCCATTACTAAATGAATAATTAACAATTATATTTTTTTCTGTTTTACCATTGATAGTTCCACAATCAGAAAATATATTCATATCTTTTATTTCTTGTATAAAATTACTTTTATATTCACATGATATACCCATTTCTTGACACCAATTTTTATAGTCGATATAAACATCTTTAATTTTTAAATTTTTATTTGATTTTACTAATCTATCTTCTATATATTCATTGATTTTATTGCTTTGTTTTTTAAATAGATTTATATCTTCAACAATACATTTTGGTTTTGTTATCATTTTATTTTGATAATATATATATAATCCTTCCAAACACCAATTTAATATACCAGATAATTCATCATCTGTTTTTAATTTATCTTTAAGATTAATATCTTGTTCATTTTCATTAAAATGTTTGTTAAATGATATAATGTTTATTCTATTACTATCAAACAATGTTTTATCGGTAATATAGGGAAGATGATTAGTATTTATAAAAAGTTTAAATTTAGGAATAAATTCAATTTCTTTTTGTTGTAAATGACGTGCTGTTATTCTATCTCTACCAGTTATTGTTTTTAAAAATGCATTATCTATTAACATATTTTTAGGTGGCTCTGAAGTTGATAGAAATCTGCAATTATTTAGCCTAGCAATATCTCCTGATGCTGTTCTAGAGTCTTTATTAAATTTTATTGCTAAAGTTTCTGGCATAATATTCATTGCATATCCATCATTATTTCCTAGCATATATGCTATAGTTTCATTTAATGTGCTTTTTCCATTTCTTGTTGTTTTGCCTAACAAAATATAACATTCTTCTAATGATGTATCTGCTGTTAGAGAATATCCTAATATTATCTGTAAATACTTAATTTTTTCTTCGTCATTTTCAAATATTTCTTTTAAAAATTTCAAATATCTTTTTGCTTTTATGTTTGGTCTATATTTCACATTACAAATTTTTGATAAAAGGTCATCAGGATTGTGTTTGGTAAATTCTAATGTTTTAATATTTAAAGTTCCATTTTGACAATTTAATAAATCATCATTTTTATCTAAATCTTTATAACTTATAAAATTTACGTCTTTACTATCATTTATGAGTGTTTGCCTTGCTTTATATTGTCCAAGTTTTATAACATACTTTAATAACTTATCTCTAATAGCATCATTCTGAATTGATGCACAATAAATAATTAAGTTGTCATAAAATATTTTTGCTTTTTGTAATACATACATACCTCTAATATCTTCAATCCATACTTTTCCATTATAATAATACCATTCGTTTGCTGTAGTGTTAAATCTACAACTATTTTTAAATATATCTGAAAATAGTTTGCTTATTCCTTTATCATCAAATGAATAGTTTTCTGTAATATTTAGTAATTCTATTTTTTCTATAATTTTATTATTTTTAACTAACCCGTTTTTATTATTACTTTCTTTATGTAAACTTAATATTTCATATTTAAAATAGTTTATTGCATCTTTTGTTGTACACTGATTTAATATTTTGATGTAATCAACTATTGAACCACCTTTTCCTAACGAAGATGAGAAACACATAAAACTATTAGTGCCAAAATAATATACTAAATCATTTTTATGACCACATAATTCACATTCATAAAATTTAGCATAAATAGTTGTTTTATAAATTGGTTCACCATTTCTTTCAATTAAATAATTGTAAAAATCAAAGTTCTTTTTCAATGTAGATAAATTAGTATCTGTACAATTGTTAATTTGTTGTTTTTCAGGTAATTTATCCCAATTGATAATTATATTGTCTAAAGTTATTCTATTATTAAAATCAACTTCTTTATAACCTTTGTTTGTTCCAAAGAAAATTCTATCAGCATTAATTCCTGATTTATCACTTTGATTAAATAGATTGATTAATACTTCCATTATTATATTTCTTTTTCCTATGTCATTTATAAGTTCATCCATAACAAAGCATAATCTATACTTTGGTTTATTGTTAGTATGAGAATATGTATAGTAATAAAAAATAGGATTTAACTTATGTTCTTCACAAATTTTTAGAGCGTTATCAACATCAAGTATTGGATAGTCTATGTTTTCATTATCTATGTCTACCATAAAAAGTTTTTGTTCTAACCAATTACTACTTTTACATCCATCTTTCATGATGGCAGGACTTATTGTATATCCATCACATATTGGATTAGGCAAATTATTAATTTCAATTTCGTGTATATTTTTATCACTTTGTAGTCTAGGTTTTATTAAACCAATATAATCTTTAGGCTTATTATTAAATCCAGAACTATCTATATGTATTCTAATTTTTTCCATTTGGTTCATCTTCTTTCTTTAACTCATTTTTTTCTAATTGTTTTAAAAATTCTTCATATTCTTTTTGATGTTTATTAATATAGTCAATAACATCAGAAATCATAATAGAAGAACTTAGCATCTTTATTTGTTCATCAGTTATTGACATATAACAATAAACTCCTTTCTAATAATTTTTTAGTATTTATTTGCTTTTTCTTTTTATAGCTTTTTTTAACCAGTATCTTGAATTAATAATTTTAATTCTTTCTTTGTTGTTTTTTCTCCATTGTTTCATATAAGCATTTCTTGCTTTTTTTATTAACAAATTTTTTTCTTCGGTTTCCATATAATTCTCCTTATCTTTATATTTATCTTGCTTTTATTAAATATTTATAGTACTATATATTCAAGAACTCGAAAAGCAACCGACTTCTTGAATTGGTTTAATTATAATATTAAATTATTGGTTGTGAACATAATTCGTAAGTCATAAATTTTTATAATAAGATAGATATAAAAAATTCGAGTTGTTGTTATAGAAAGGAACATAAAAATGAGAGAAAAATATTTACATTGTTCTGATAAAGAAGAAAAAAAAGAAAAAATTAATAAGAATGCAGATACTAAAATAAAACAAAGGATAGCCAATATTTTAGATGATTATATTAGAGATAATCAAATTAATGATAAAGATTTTGCTAAAAAGGCACATATTGCTGCTAGTACTTTTAATGGCTATAAAAATGGTGATACAGAACCAAAGCTTAAGCAATTAAAAAGAATTGCTGATGCAATGAATGTTTCAACTGATTATTTGCTGGGAAAATCTATGTTTAAATCTCCAGATAATATTGATATTCTTATTCATAAAGAACTAGGATTAAGTGAGTTAGCAATCTCAAATTTAAGAACAATTAATAATGGAGTTAATGAATGGTTATTGGATACTATAAATTTTTTACTTGAAAATGAAATGTATAATGAGGATGAATATCTCTTAGAACAAGATTTAGAAGAATTGGATTGTGATGAAAGATATTCAGAAATGCCAGAAGAAGAAAAAAATAAAAGAAGGTTTAATATTGAAAAAAAATTGAAAGAAATAGGAATAAAAACCCAAAAAGTTAACCCCCAATATATTATTTCTAAGTTAGATGAGTTTTTTACTACGGAAATAAAAAATCCAGAAACTATATACGTAACAAAAGAAAAAGTTATAAAAGAAAGTGAAATGGATAACGGATTAGAAAAATCTTATATGGATATTATAGGAAGAAAAATTTCAGTAGAGAATAAATTGGTCGATAATGTTTTACTTGATGAAGTGAAATTATGTTTAATGAAATCAAAAGACAAATATTTAAATCAAAAGAAATCTGGTGATAATTAATGAATGTAGTTATATATGCTAGATATAGTTCGCATAGTCAAACAGAACAATCAATAGAAGGTCAACTTAAAGAATGCTATGAATTTGCTAAAAAGAATGATTTTAATATAATTGGTGAGTATATTGATAGAGCAATTACTGGAACAAGTGATAACAGACCTGAATTTAAAAAAATGATTGAAGATAGTTCAAAAAAGACTTTCAGTGGTGTTTTAGTATATCAATTAGATAGGTTTGCTAGAAATAGATATGATAGTGCTACTTATAAAAATAAACTTAAAAAGAATGGTGTTAGAGTATATTCTGCAAGAGAGAATATATCACAAGATGCTAGTGGAATACTTGTTGAAGGACTACTTGAAAGTATGGCGGAATATTATTCTGCTGAACTATCTCAAAAAATAGTTCGTGGTATGGAAATTAATGCATCAAAGTTTATGCATACAGGTGGTAATAATGTCTCTCTAGGATTTAAGATAGATAAAGAAAAGCATTATCAAATTGATGAAGAAACAGCACCTATAGTAAAGAAAATTTTTGAAATGTATATTAATGGTTCAACAATGGCTGAAATAATAAGATATTTAAATGCACATAATTATAAAACTATGCGTGGAACTGAATTTAACAAAAATAGTATTAGAAAGATATTATTAAACAAAAGATATATTGGTTGTTATATTTATAAAAATAAAATAACACCTAATGCTATTCCTAGAATAATAGATGATGAAATATTTAAAAAAGCAGAAGAAATGATGTTTAAAAACAAAAAAGCCCCAGCACGTGCTAGAGCAAAAGCAGAATACTTATTAACAACAAAATTGTTTTGTGGTTATTGTAAAGAAATGATGACTGGAGTTAGTTCTACATCACATACAGGAAAAAAATATCATTATTATTCTTGTAAAAATGCTATAAAGAAAATATGTGATAAAAAGAAAGTATCAAAAGAATATATTGAAGATTTAATTGTAGTAAAAGCAAGAAAAATATTAACAAAAGAAAATATAATCAAAATTTCAAGTGAAGTAATTAAATCTATTGAAAAAGAACAAGATAATATAATGCTTAAACAATTAAACAAAGAAATAAAAAACAATTTAAAAAAGCATGACAATTTAATAAAAGCAGTTGCTGAATGCGAGATTGAGAGTATCAGGCAATCACTATACCTAGAAATTCAAAAAATAGAACAAGCAAATAACGAGATTAAAAAAGAAGTCTTAAAGGAAGAAAGAATGTTCACAAATGTAACAGAGAAGCAAATTCAATTTTTCTTAACACAAGTACAAAAAGGTAATTTAGAAGATATTAAGTATAAAAAAATGTTAATAAGTATATTAGTCAACAAAATATATTTATATGATGATAAAGCAATTATTATATTTAATACACAAAATTATCAAGTTGAAATTAAATTAGATTTACTTGATAATATAGAAAAAGTGCTTTTAAAGGGTGATGAGCTCCACCAATTGAATTTTAATCGAAATTTTATACTTCGATTTTTTTTATAGAAATGATTAATGTAAATTATAAAAGGAAAATATATATAGGTGAAAAATGGAATTATTAGAAAAAATTAATAAATTGAATTATAAATATCAATTTGTGAAAAATAATAAATATTGGGATTATAACACGTTTTATAATTTAAAAATCAATGGAAAATCTTTTTCTATTTCTGAAAACGCTATATTATTTAATATTTCTAATAATATAGCAAATAATACAAATTTAAATAATGATAGTTTAGATACTAAAGTAATTAATGACTTTATTCTTCCTAATACTAATATTGAACAGATGAAAAATATAGTAAAAGGATTTTTTGAAAGTATAAATATAAATATATCAAATAAAATTGATTACTTATTTTCTAAAACAAAATTTATAAAATATGATGATAATATTTCAAATGATCAACAAAGATCAGTAACAACTCTTGATGAAATAAAATTATATTACAAAAATGATTTGAAAACATTAATAACTCTAGCTCATGAAATTAGTCATGGTCTTGCAAATTTAGATGATAATTGCAAATTGGCCAATAATAAAAAACTCCCATCATTTGCAGAAATAGAATCAGAATTGACAGAAGAAATATTTTTAGAATATATTAGAAATAATAATTTAATGATTCTAGATTTAAAATCTGAAGATTTTAGACAATTTAATGACATTGATATAGATAATATTAAATATAATAAATACAAAAATGCTATTTATATTGCCTATAGAGCAATAGATGAATTGAAAATAAAAGAATATTTAAAAAATAAAAATATTAGTAACATAGATAATAAAATCATTAAACAATTATCAATAGACATGAATGTAGATGAAGAAGAAATTATATCAAAAATGAATATGTTTATAGATAATTATTATCCTGGAGATAAATTAGTTCATGATTATATTGGTAAATCAAATTATGATTTAAAAAATGGTAACCATTTATCTAATGAATCCAGATTTATTTATGCATATTGCTTTATAGAAAAATTTAATGAAATGAACTTAAATTATAATCAAAAGTGTGAATTTTATAATAATTATTTAACAAACGCTAAAAATATGTCTTTTCAAGATGTTCTTAAAATATTTAATGCTTCTTTAACAAATGATAATGATTTTAGTAATGAATTTATAAATAAATTTAATGATTTAACTGAAGTTAATAATATTTATAAAAATAAGTAATTTAAAATAATAATGTTTAAAAGTATTAAATATTTATTTGAAAACTAGTTTCATCAATGAACTTATAATTTGTTTTATATTTTAATTCTCTTACAAGACGAAATAATGCTTCGTCTTTTTGTTTTGCTTCAATCATTATATCTATATCAGTTCTGCATTTTTTTAATAATTCTATAAATGAAATAAAATCATCACTATTTATATAATCATTATGACTTCTAAAATCTTTTTTTGTTTTATTTTTAGGAGAAGAAAAATGCATTTTAGGAGTTTTGTCTTTCCAAGATTTAAGAATAGTTGGTAAAAATTCTTCTATATTTTTACCAGTATTATTGCAGATATAATGATGATAATCTAATACTATTGGAATGTTTAATATTCTATTAATTTCAATACAATCTTCAATATTAAATACTTTATCATCATTTTCTATTGCAATACATTCCTGAATATATTTTGGAAGCATATTAAAATTATTAATAAATTTTGTAATAGAGTTTTTCTTGCCAAATTCTCCACTTCCAATATGAATAACAAGTATTTTATTTTTAATATTAAGATAAGTTAATAGTTTATAATGATATGTTAAAATATCAATAGAATTTTTAACAACTTCTTTCTTTGTTGAATTAAGCACACAAAATTGATCAGGATGAAAATCAACTCTCATATTACTTTTTTGAATTTCTTTAGATATATCTTTGTACCAATTTAAAAAGTTATAATAATAATCTACATTAACATCTTTTTTTGTAGCTAACGGTATTAATTTTGATGATAACCTAAAAAAATGAATGTTATTTTTATTATTATATTTAATTAACTCATATAAATCTTTTAAATTAGAATTTATTACATTTAAATATTTATTTTTGTTATAGTTATTCATAAATTCAGTATAAGTATATGGTGTAGACGGCGTTAAATTTGAAAGTGTTTTTGAAATACATGCATAGCCAAGTCTTATAATCATAAATATCACCTACATATATTATGAAATAATTAAATATATTTATAATATGCATCTTGCAATTTTGCAATAATATAGTAAAATGAATTATAATAGGAAAAATATTAAAGGGTTGATTGAACATGAATTTTAATTCATATTTTGAGCGTATTACTAAAAAATGGCTTTCTTTTATTACATTTTGTAGTATGTTTTTAACTGTGGACATTTTTTTATTTAATGTTGGCAGTTTATTATATTATTATTTTAATAAAAATGTTGATTTTAATTCAATTTATGTTTCAAGATTAACGATAACTACAAGTTTTAATTTTCTTTTATGTTTGATTTCTTATATATTTTTAGTATCAAAGAAAACTATAACAATTAAAAGCTATGTTTTATGTATTTGTTTATTATTAATATGTAGTATTCCTCAGTTCTTTTATACAAAATATTCAATTTTATTAATATTACCAGCTATTTCAATTATTGTTTCATCATTTTTTAAAGATCATAAATTAATGGTAATAATATATGTTTTAAATTTAGTTTCTATATTATTATCTTATATTCAAAGTTATTATACGACTCCAATTCAAGGAATGATTGTGTTTATTGCTGTATTTATGTCAACTATAATATACATTGTAAGTAAAGAAATTTATAAATCATTTGATGATCAATTAAAATATATTTCTAGTGTAATAAGAAAGCAAACAAGTTTAGAAAAGGAATTAATGATTGAACCTTTAACAAAGCTATATAATAGAAAAGCATTAGATGAACATATGTGTTCAATTATTAAAAAAATTCATAAAAATAGCCAGATGCCTTATGTAGCTATGATTGATTTAGACAATTTTAAAAAGGTTAATGATGTTTTTGGCCACGTAAATGGTGATAGAACATTAATTGCATTAACAAAAATTATTAATAAAAATTTAAGTAAAAATATGAAAGCATATCGCTTTGGTGGAGAAGAATTTGTTATAGTTATGGAAAATATAACAAAAGAAGAAGCTAAAAAGACTATTGAAAAAATTAGAAAAGATTTTGAAAATACAAAACATGAATATTTAAATAATACTAATGCAACTTTAAGTGGTGGAATATCTTGCTATTCATATAAGAAAGATGTTATAACATGGTTAGATGAAGCTGATAAAGCTTTATATGAAGCAAAAGGAAAAGGCAGAAATCAAATAGTAATATTTGAAAATAATTGAGGTATTAAAAAATGAAAAAAATTTTAAAAATAATAGGGGCACTTTTAATAAGCATCATTATGAGTTATAAACATCATATTTTATATATCCCAAAAATAGAGTTTAATATTAAATATAATGTGCAGTTTTATGTTGATATTATATTATTTGTTGCTTTAATACTGTATTTAATATTTCTATTTTTTAAAACATCAAATAAAAAATTATCTAATAGCAAAAAATGTTTTATTTGTCTATTAGATATATTTTTAATTATTTCTAATTCTTTTATTGAAACAGGAAATTTACAATTTATATATTCTTCTATTAAGAATGTGTTAATTAATCTTTTATATTTAATTTTAAATTATATCATCTTAAAAAGAACATTAATATTAATAGAAGATTTTATAAAACATCACAAATTTAAAAAAGTAAAAACTAATAGTTTTATAAAATTGTTTGAATCTCATCCATTTTTAATTAGTCTTGGTGTTATTTTGATTTTTTGGCTTATTTATATAGTTGCATTTTATCCAATTATATTATCTCCAGATCCAAGTTTTCAAATAAAACAATTTTTCAATATTCATACAAAGTATGCTGATTATGTAATATTATTATCAAATAAAGTTTTCTTAACAAACCACCACCCAGTAATTCATACTTTATTATTAGGAGCTAGTTTGTTACTGGGTAGGTCTTTAGGAAGTGATAATCTTGGGCTATTTTTCTATAGTATAATTCAATTTATGTTTTTAGCATCAACACTTGCTTATACTATTAAATATTTAAAACAAAATAATATCAACACAAAAATATTGTTAATAGTTTTAGCTATTTATTGTTTAGTGCCGATGTACTCTTTATATTCTATGAGTGGAGTTAAAGATACAATTTATACATGTTTTATTATTTGGTACGTAATTTTTATTGATAAGATTATTCGAACTAAAAATGGAAAAATTGAAAACTATCAATACATTTATTTATTGCTTATTATGGTAGGAGCATCATTATTTAGAAATAATGGAATTTATGTAATATTCTTATCTTTTCCATTTGTAATAATTTATTGTAAAAAAATATGGAAACAATTATTAATATTATTTTTAGGATTTTTATCTTTTTATACAATATATACAAAAATAGTATTACCTTCTTTTAAAATAACCGATGGTAGTATTAGAGAAACATTATCAATACCTTTTCAACAAACAGCAAGATATGTTAAATATTATGAAGATGATTTAACAAAAAATGAAATCAAAGTAATTGATAAAGTATTAGGTTATAAAACTCTAGCAGATAGATATGATCCATTAATTTCAGATCCTGTTAAAAATGTATATAATAAATATGCTACCAAGAGTGATTTGAAAAATTATTTAATTGTTTGGTTTAAATGTTTCTTTAAACATCCAATGGTGTATATTGAAGCAACTTTAAATAATATTTATGGCTATTTTAGTCCACAATCTACTAATTGGTATGTATATCACAAATATGATACTAGAATAACTGAAGATAAGTTAGTTGATTATCATTATAATAATTTAAATACTATAAGAACTGTTTTATCTGGATTTGCTCAAGCATTTCCATATATACCATTTATAGGATTAATAAGTAATATAGGATTTAATACATGGTTGTTATTAGGAATATTATTATATTTAATAATATTGAATAAAAAAGAAAATATACTAGTTATTTCACCATTATTAATATCTTTATTAGTCTGTGTAGCAAGTCCTGTAAATACATATTTTAGATATACTATGCCATTTATATTTATAATGCCATTTATATTTACATTAATGACTAATAGAATGAAAAAACAATGATTATATTGTTTTTTTATTTGCAAATATTTGTTATAATACTATAAGAATAGAGGGACTAGTATGAAAGATATAAAAATTAAGAATGTTTTATCACGAGAAGAATTATATAAAATAGATGCTTATTGGAGAGCTGCAAATTATTTATCAGTAGCACAATTATATCTTTATAGAAATCCCTTATTAAAAGAAAAATTATCTGTTAAAGATATCAAGCCAAAATTAGTTGGACACTGGGGAACAGCACCAGGCCAAAACTTTATTTATGCTCATTTAAATAGAATTATAAATAAATATGATTTAAATATGATATATATTTCAGGACCAGGACATGGTGGACAAGCAATGGTATCTAATACATATTTAGAAGGAAGCTATAGCGAAGTTTATCCAAATATAACTGAGGATGAAAAAGGATTAGAAAAACTATGTAAGCAATTTAGTTTTCCAGGAGGAATATCTTCTCATGTAGCACCAGAAACTCCAGGGTCTATAAATGAAGGTGGAGAACTTGGATATAGTTTAGCACATGCTTTTGGTGCTGTATTAGATAATCCTAGTTTACTTGCCACTTGTGTTGTTGGAGATGGTGAAGCTGAAACAGGAACTTTGTCAACATCATGGCATTCAAATAAATTTCTTAATCCTAAAACTGATGGAGCAGTTATTCCTATATTACATTTAAATGGTTATAAAATTGCAAATCCAACAGTATTTTCTAGAATAAGTGAAGAAGAATTAGATTCATTCTTCAAAGGCTGTGGATGGGAACCATACTATGTAGAAGGGGATAATCCTAGATTTGTTCATCAAATAATGGCCCAAACTTTAGATGAAATAGTTGAAAAAATCAAACAAATTCAAGAAGATGCCAGAACAAATAATATTACTGAACGACCTAAATGGCCAATGATTATTTTTAGAACGCCAAAAGGTTGGACTGGACCTAAGGTAGTTGATGATAAACCAATTGAAGGAACATTTAGAGCTCATCAAGTACCAATTAATGTTGATAAAACAACTGGTGAAAATTTAGATATCTTAGAAAATTGGTTAAAAAGTTACCATCCAGAAGAATTATTTGAATCTAATGGTTCATTAAAAAGTGAATTAAAAGAATTAGCACCAAAAGGTGACAGAAGAATGGGATTAAATCCTAATGCCAATGGTGGCTTAATGCTTAAAGAATTAAATATTCCTGATTTTAAAGAATATGAATTAAAAATCACGAAGCCAGGTATTGAAAAAGCTAGTGATATGATGAACTTAGGAGATTTTGTAAGAGATATAATTAAAAAAAATAATAATTTTAGAGTTTTTGCTCCAGATGAAGCATTATCTAATAGATTAAATCCTATTTTTCAAGTGACAAAAAGACAATGGGAAAATCCTATTTCTCCAAAAGATGAATTTATGAGTAACGAAGGTAAAGTAATAGATTCAATGTTATCTGAAAATTTATGTGAAGGATGGTTAGAAGGTTATTTACTTACTGGAAGACATGGTTTCTTTACAAGTTACGAAGCATTTATTAGAATTATAGATTCAATGACTTCTCAGCACGCAAAATGGTTAAAAGTTTGCCATGAATTACCATGGAGAAAAGATATAGCTTCTTTAAACTATGTACTTACATCCCATGTTTGGCAACAAGATCATAATGGATTCACCCATCAAGATCCAGGATTTTTAAATCATATTGTAACAAAGAAGGCAAGTATTGTTAGAATGTATTTACCACCAGATGCAAACTGTTTATTATCATGCTTTGATCATATTATAAAAAGTAAAAATTACATAAATGTTATTGTTGCATCTAAGCATCCATCAATTCAATGGTTAAATATGGAACAAGCTGTTAAACATTGTACTAATGGAATTGGAATATGGGCTTTTGCAAGTAATGATGGAAATAAAGAACCTGATGTAGTATTAGCATGTTGTGGAGACACTCCAACACTTGAAACAGTAGCTGCAGCTGGAATATTAAAAAAATATTTACCAGAATTAAAGGTTAGAGTTGTTAATGTTGTTGATTTAATGAGATTAGAATCAAAAGAAAATCATCCACACGGATTATCTCAAAGAGAATATAATATGTTATTTACAACAGATAAACCTATTATATTTGCATTCCATGGATATCCAACTTTAATTCATCAATTAACATATAAACGTGAAAATCAAAATTTACATGTTAGAGGTTATAATGAACAAGGTACAATAACAACTCCATTTGATATGAGAGTACAAAATGAAATAGATAGATATCATTTGGTATTATTAGCATTAAAACATCTAAATTACAGTAATACACAAACAAAAGAATTAGAAAATTATTGTAATCAACAATTAATAAAACATAAAAAGTATATATTTGAATACGGTGAAGATATACCAGAAGTTAAAAATTGGACATTTGATAATCAGTTTAATGACTGATTATCTTTTTTATTCAGTAATTAAAGTTAGTGTTAAATATTTAATTTTATGATAAAATAAAGACAGGTGATTAAAATGGGAGTAGTATACGATAAAGTAATGGAATTTAAAAGAAAATATCCTTCAACAGTTTCATGGTGGAGATTGAAAAAACATTGTGCAGTTGTTGAAAAACATTTAAATCCTGGAGAAGAAGTTATTTATGCATTTTGTGGTCAGAAAAATGAAGAATCTCTAGATTTATTTAATACGTGTGCAGTAGTTTTATCTAATAAAAGAATATTAATTGGAAGAAAGAGAATGCTATTTGGTTATATGCTTACAACAATAACTCCAGATTTATTTAATGATTTAGAAGTTTATAATGGTATTCTTTGGGGAAATATAACAATAGATACAATTAAAGAAGAAGTAATAATTTCTAATTTATCTAAAAAAAGTTTGCCAGAAATTGAAACAAATATATCAGAATTTATGATGGCAGCAAAACAAAAATATGCATCACAAGAAGTACAACACGAATATTATAAGCAGTACAATGATGTTAAATAAAAAATTAAAACGATTTCTATTATTTGTTATATTTTTAATAATAATTTATTTAATAATATATTTAATTCCTAAAAATTATGAATTTAAATATTCTGTAGATAAATATGATGTTATAGAAAAATATAGTAAAAAAGATAAAAACTATTATATAAAAATTAACGATAATAAAAGTGATTATGAGTTTTATCAATTAAGTAATTATAAACACAGTAGAAAAATAATTAAAAATATTAAAAAATATGAAAGTAATGATACAATTTGTATTGTTATTAATAATGATATTATTAGCAATAATATTTTATGTAAAAAAGGTGATCAATATATTGATTATCATCTTACTGAGGATGTATTACCTAAAAAATATTTTTCTAATTATAAAGAATTAAATAAATCGTATAAAGAAATAAATATAAAATATTTGGATAATCATAATTATTATGTATGGAATTATAAAGGATTTTTTGCAATAAATACTGAAAAAAATGATAAAATAGAAGTATTTAAAAATGATATATATAATATTTCTTTGAATTATCAATATAAGAACTATTTATTAATAGTAAACTATGATGAAAATTATAATTTTAAAAAATTTAAATTATTAAATTTTAAAAATAATGAAATATCAGAAATTGAATATAAAGAAGACATAGCTTATTCAGCAAGATTTCTTGGAGCATATAAAAATAGTATATATTTATTAGATGAAAAAAATAATGTTGAATATGAAATAAATGTCAAAAAGAAAAAAGTGTATAAAATTGCTTCTAATAAACAAAATGGTAAAATTTATAATAATGGATGGAAAAATATTAGTGTTGAAAAAATAAATAAATCAAAAATTAGTTTTGAGGATAACAATAAATTTGAATACTATTTTAATGATAATGGATTGTATTTAAAAATAGACACATTTAAACAACCAATTAAATTAAGTGATAAATCCATTAAAACTATAATATCTTCTTCATTAGATGAAGTGTTCTATATATCAGAAGATAAATTATATAAATATGATTTTAAATATGGCGAAATAGAAATTCTAGATTATTTTGAATTAAATTTCAATTATGAAAATATGATATTTGTATATTAATGACCAATTTTTAAATTAAACATATTATATTTTAGGAGTGGTAATATGTTTGAAAAATATCAATTAAAATCTGGAGAAAATCTTGAAATAGTAGCTAATAAATTTAATACAACTTCAGAATTTTTAAAAGAAATTAATAATATTTATTATGATGATATGATTAGACAAGGTATAGATATAATTGTTCCTAAAAATAGTGAACAATATTATAATACATATATAATTGAAAAAGGAGATTCGTTATATAAGATTGCTAGAAAATATAATATTAATCCAGAATTATTATCAAGTATTAACGGATTGGAAGAAGATGACTATATTTATCCTGGACAAGAAATATTAATTCCAAGAAGTGATTATAGTTATTATATAACTAAAGATGGAGATACTATCGATATGGTTATTTCAAAATTTAAAACTACTAATGATAATTTTAATAAATATAATCCAACAATATATTTGATGTCAGGACAATTATTAGTTAATAAAAAATAAAATATGGGTATCACTCATATTTTTTTTGTGATAAAATATAAGAAAGATAAGGGGAATTAATATGATACTTAGAAAGCCATATAAATTTTTAATTAAATATTTCAAAATAATTCATATATTATTATTTTTACCAATTTTATATTTAATTATTAAAATAAATTCTGTTGTTAAATTTTTTAGCAATTATGTTACAAATAGTTACTCCTATGAAAACATAAGCAGTCTTGCTGGAAGCTATATAAATTTGTTTATGTATCTTGCAATATTAATAATTGTTGGAATAACTTTAATTGTTTATTATTTGATGAGACAAAAGAAAAAAAATACAAAATTATATGTTTCTTTTATTGTTTACTATATAGTATTATTTGTTTTAATTACAATATGTCATGGAATTTTAAGTGATTTAGAAATTAAAGAATTATCAGCACAGACATCTAGGGCATATCGTGATTTATCATTACTATTCTCTTTGCCACAATACTTTTTTGCATTTTATACTATTTTTAGAGGTTTAGGCTTTGATATTAAACAATTTAAATTTGAATTAGATTTAAAAGATCTGGATATAGATGAAAAAGATAATGAAGAATTTGAATTTGTATTAGGTGTAGAAACATATAAATACAAAAGGACTATTCGTAGATTCTTTAGAGAATTTAAATATTATATTTTAGAAAACAAATTTATATTTACTTGTTTATGTGCAATAACATTCTTAGTAATTAGTACAACATTGTATATGCATTTTAATGTATACAACAAAACTTATACAACAAATAAAACTTTTTCACATAGTGCTTTTACCATTAACATGAAGGAAAGTATGATAACAAATATGGATTATAATGGGAAAGTAATAACTAAAGATAAATATTATTTAGTTTTAAAATTATATATTGCAAATAATTCAATAATGAAAAGTGCTCTTGATGTAAATAATTTTAGACTTCAAACAGATGATGGCTATTTGGTACCAACATTAGATAGAACTGAATATTTTATAGACTATGGCGTGCCATATTATGGAGACGATCTTCCTAAAAATAGTGAAAACATATACAATTTAGTGTATGAATTAAATAAAGATCAAGTTAAAAGGTCTTATAAACTTAAAATATTAGATAATATTGAATTTAAAATAGGTGAATTAAATGCTCATTATAAAATCTTAAGTATTAAACCAAAACGAGTTTATGAGGTGGAAGATACTGGTAATTATAAAGTGAATGATAATATTTCATTGAATGAAAGTAATTTAGGAAATACAAAATATATTCTTAAAAATTACAAAATAACAGATTTGTATGATTATACATATGAAAAATGCTATTATAGTGAATGTAGAAGTGTAAATGATTTCGTTCAAGCAAATAATTTGAGTAGTAAGGTTAAGACTACATTATTAGTTTTAGATAATAATCTAGAATTAGATGATCAAATTATTTATAAAGAGGGAATAAAAACAATTAATAAGTTTTATGAAGATTATTTTACTGTTGAAGTTGATGGAACTGAATATACAACCAAAAACATTACACCAACTAATTTAAAAGACAAAATTGTTTTACAAACAATAGATAATATTAAAAGTGCAAAAGAACTAAATTTATTATTAACTGTTAGAGATAAAAGATATAGAATTGAATTAAAAGGAGTTTAAACTCCTTTTTTATTGACAATAAAATAAGTTTTAGTTAAAATAAGGTTATATGTTTCAAGAAAGAAATATATAATATTATATAAGTTTGGGGCTTTAGCCAAGTGGTAAGGCAAGGGACTGCAACTCCCTGAGCACCAGTTCAAATCTGGTAGGCCCCTCCAATAGAATTTTACAATCGATAAATCGATTGTTTTTTTATGTAAAAATTAACAAAATTTGATTGATTTATTTCAAATATTTTGCTAATATTAAATCATAGAGGAGGATACAAAACATGGATAAGAAAAATACTGTATTATTAACTGTTATCGCAGTTGCTACATTATTAGTTGCAGTAGTAGGAGCTACATTCGCATACTTCAGTGCAAACGTTACTGAAAACAATAAAACTCAAACAGTTTTAAAATCTGCTGAATTAGGAATTACTTTTACTGGAACTCAAGAAATTGTAGCTGAAAGTATTGAACCAGGATGGAGTGCTAACAAAGTATTTACTGTTGAAAATACTAGTGATTATGATATGACTTTTGATATTAATTTCACTAATTCATTAAATAATTTTGCTGCACCTGAAGATTTAACTTATTCAATTGCTGCTGCATATTCTGCATCAACAAATGATAGTTATACAACTTCAAGCACTGTTCAAATGGTTGGTTTAGACGAAACTTCTGTTGGAGCTGCTGTTAAATCAGACTTTAGTGCAACTGGTACTTTACCAACTGGCGGTACTGTTGAAGGAAGTAATTATACTTATAGTTCTGATGTTGTAAAAATTGTTAGAGTATTTATACCTGCACATACAACAGAACAATTTACAATGACTGCTGGATATACTTATCTTGAAACTGATCAAAATCAAGATCAAGGTAAAATGTTCAGAACTACAGTTAATGTAACTGCAAACGGAATTGATTCAGGATCAATTAAATAAAAAGCTATTTTATAGCTTTTTTTTTATTGTCCCCTTATTTTAAGTATGTTATAATTGAAACAAGATAAGGAGTTGCTATCTATGAATCAGATTGATCAAAAAGATTTAGAAGAAGATTTAAAAGAGCAATATGCAATCCTTGAACAGGAAATTAATGAAGACAAAAAGAAAAAAAGATTTTTAGTTGTGTTCATCTTTTTTGCTGTTATATTCTTAATAATGTTTGGAACAACATTTTCTTATTTTAGATTATTAAAAGTTGGAGATAATATTACTGAAAATACCAATTTATTAAAAAAATTATATTTTGAAAACTCTTCAAATGATATTGATTTTAAACCTGGAGTATATAGTTATTATATTAGCTTTCCAAAAGGAACAACAAGTGTTGATTTAGGCTATGAATTAGTTAATGATAATTATAAAATTACAATTACTGGAGATAAAGATTTAAAACCTGGTATTAATGAAATTAAAGTTGTGGTTACAGATAATAGTGGAAAATCAGAAGAATATATTATTTATGTTGAAATTGAAGAGGATACTCCCAAACCAACACCAGAAATTATTCCTAGTGAAATAAATATAGGATTAAAAAATTTATTAGTAAGCAATCATTCATTAAATAAAACTTTTAATACAAAAACATACACATATGCTACAGATGATATAAAAAATGGTGAAGATTCATTAAATATTATTTTTGCTTTAGTAGATGACTCAAATAGTTTTAAAATTAAATTAAATGGCTATGAAGTAGTAAGAAAACCAGAAAAAGATGGAAATAGCAATTATATATTGAATCTTAATGTTGCAACTGAACTTGTAGTAGGAGCAAATGATTTAGAAATCATAGTAAATGATTCAAATGGAAATAGCGTTAAATATAATTTAATATTAAATTTGTTGCCTAAAAATGATGAACAACAAATAGTAGAAATTAATGTAATATACAATGATAATAAAGGAGAATATAAATTTGATAATATAATTCCTGGATGGATTTCTTCTGACAAACAACTTATCGAAATAATAAATAAAAGTAATTATGATACAGCAGTAGATATTGATTGGACAAATGTATTAAATAATTTTACTAATAATAAAGATTTAGAATATAAATTATACTATGAATATAAAGTAATTAAAACTGGTACTTTACCTAAAAATGATACAAATTTAATCACTAATTTAGAAATAAAAGCAAATAGTGATAATAAATATTATCTTGAATATAGCTATAAATATAGTGACCAAGATCAAAATGTTGATCAAGGGAAAAGCTTTAGCACTATTATTAGAGTATCACTTTCAAAATAAAACCATTAATGGTTTTTTTTATTGTCTTTTTATCAAATATATTCTATAATTATAACAGAATAGGGAGGGACTCATGAATACTAGTTTTTTTCAGCATGCAAAATCTATATTTAAAACGATTGCAATGATTCTTTCCTGGACTATCTTTGCCCTTTTGATATTAATTATAGGATTTTTAATTTATTATTTAGTGTGTACTAATATCTATGCAACTAAAGGTGAAAAATATGAACCAGAGTTTTCATTATACACAATTGTTAGTCCAAGTATGGAACCTAATATTAAAGTCTATGATGTTATTTTAAACACAAAAGTAACTGATCCTTCAACAATAAAAATAGGTGATGTAATAACATTTATATCAACAAGTAATATTTCAAATGGTATGACAGTAACACATAGAGTAGTTGATATTATTCAGGGAGAAAATGGGTTAGAATTTAAAACTAAAGGTGATAATAATTTATCACCAGATTCAGATACTGCTAAAGCATATAATTTATTGGGAAAAGTATTCTTGAAAATACCACAATTAGGAAGAGTACAATTCTTCTTATCAAGTAGTGGAGGATGGTTGTTAATTGTTATATTCCCAGCGTTATTTATCATAGTAAATGATATATTAAAAATTTCTAAGTTAAATAAAGCAAAGAAAAAATTAAATGAAGCAGATAACTCTGAACCAAATGATGAAAAGATTAAACTTGAAACATTTAGAAAAGAAGAAATTTTAACTAAATTAAATAAAAAAGATTTAGCTAAAGCAAAAGAAATAGAAAATAAATTGAAATCAAAACAAAAAGAAGTTGCGGATAAAATTTCTGATTTAGAAAATGAATCAAATGAAATTATTAAAAATGAAGAAACTACTCCAGTTAAAAAAGTTGGATTCTTTGCAAGAATAATTCAAGCATATACCAATCCATCAGAAGAAATAACAAAAACATCTGAAATTATAGAAAATAATGAAGAATCTAAAACAATTGATGTCGAAGAATTAACATTTGATTTAGAAAAAGCTATTTCTATAATTAATAAAAAACGTAAATTAAAAAATGTAATTCCTAAGAAGAAATCAATTGGAGCTGAATCTATAGAATTAAATGTAAGAAAAGTAAAACTTTTTGAAGATAATGAGATTGATCCTATAATAGAGGAACCGGTTGATGCAAAAATTAATATTGAAGAACCTGTTGAAGAAAAAATAAATGTTGAAACACCTTTAACAGAAAAGACAAGTAATGAGAAAGTTGGATTCTTTAAAAGAATTATTCAAGCATATCAAAATGATTCTGAACCAGTCGTTGATAATATGGTTCCAGAAAACAATAATAATATTATTGAAAATGCCGTATCTGAAGAAATGCCAATTATAGAAGAGATTTCTAACAAAGAAAAATCAAGAAAAACTGTTAAACATTCATATAATAGAAAATTAAAGAAATTACAAAAAGATGGTAAAAATATATTTGGTGAAAATGTTGAAGCAAGTGATTCACTATTTAAAGAACCTTTGATAAATAATAATGTGTTTATTTCAAGAGAAACATCAAAAGAGGAAGTTGTAACAAATCCATTTGAAGAATTTATGCAACCTTTAGAAGAACCACCAAAACCAGAAATCGAATTACCTAAACTTAAAAAATAGTCAAGCAATTTGACTATTTTTTTATTTAATTATACATATACTTGACAAATCTATATTCGCATGCTATACTTTAGTTACCAATGGGGGTTGGTTGATGTGAAATCTATTAATAAATTAATAGCATACTATGTATGCGAAATTATTGTTGTAATTTGTTTAGTTGGAGTAAGTATACCATTATGGCAAAAGTTTGATAATTCTCAAACTGCTAAAGTTGCTCAAATGTATGATACAATGGATTACTTATATTTGAATGTAGACAAATATATTGAAACAGAAAAAATTGAGGATAATATTGCTATAGTTAATGATACAAATACACAAAGAAACTATGTTTTATTATTAAAACTTGATAAAAATATTGATTATACTAATTTAAATGTTAATCTTAATGAAGAACAAGTTTATTTATCAGATATTATTTATAATAAGGATGATAGTTATAACTATTTTAATATAGGTAGTGGTAATTTAGTTGCTAACCAAGTTAAATATAATTTAACATTCTTAGATGATAGTATTGATTATAAAACAATCAATTATGAAATTATTGAATCAGAAGATATCTAATAGATATCTTTTTTGCATATTAAATATATTGTTAAACAAACTAATATATGATATATTCTATCTTGAATGTATTAAAGAGATATTTGGAGGGAATTATGTATAAATTAGTTTCAAAATATAAACCAAATGGTGATCAACCAGAAGCAATAAAACAATTAGTTGATGGTTTGAATTCTGGAAAAAGAGATCAAGTCTTATTAGGAGCAACTGGAACAGGAAAAACTTTTACAATTGCCAATGTTATAAAAGAAGTGAATAAACCAACTTTAGTTTTAGCACATAATAAAACACTTGCTGGACAACTTTATTCGGAACTTAAAGAATTATTTCCTGAAAATCATGTAGAATACTTTGTATCATATTACGATTATTATCAACCAGAAGCATATGTTCCATCAAGTGATACATATATTGAAAAAGATTCTTCTATAAATGATGAAATAGATGAATTGAGACATGCTGCAACATCAGCTTTAATTAATAATAGGGATACAATAGTAGTTTCTTCAGTTTCTTGTATTTATAATATTGGAGAAAAAGAAGAATACGTAAATAAAATGCTTACATTAGAAAAAGGCATGAATATTAAAAGAAACGATATTATAAGCAAACTAGTTGATATGACATATGAAAGAAGTGACATTGATTTTCACCGTGGAACATTTAGAGTTCGTGGAGATGTAATTGATATAATTCCGGTTAATGAAAAAACACATGGCATAAGAATTGAATTATTTGGTAGCGAAATAGAAAAAATTACTATGTTTGATCCAGTAACAGGGGCAATTACTCAAGAAAAAAAAACTATTTCAATATTTCCAGCAAGTCATTTTGTAACGAGTGATGCTAAAATGACAGAAGCGTTAAAAAGAATTAAAACCGAGTTAGATGAAAGAATAGATTATTTTACAGAAAAAGGCAAACTAATTGAAGCCCAAAGAATTAAAGAACGTACAAATTATGATATGGAGATGCTACGTGAAACAGGATTTTGCAGTGGCGTAGAAAATTATTCTAGTCATTTAGCATTAAGAGAAAGTGGGTCAACCCCAAACTGTTTAATGAATTTCTTTGATGATGATTTTTTATTAGTTATAGATGAGTCTCATGTAACAGTTCCCCAAATAAGAGGAATGTATAATGGTGATAGAGCCCGTAAATCCACTTTAATAGAATATGGATTTAGACTACCATCAGCATTAGATAATAGACCTTTAAAATTTGAAGAATTTGAAAAAAATGTTAATCAAGTAATATATGTATCTGCAACTCCTGGAGATTATGAGCTTGAAAAAGTTGATAATAAAGTGGTAAAACAACTTATTAGACCTACCGGATTATTAGATCCAACAATAGAGATAAAACCAACATTAGGTCAAATAGATGACATTATTGAACAAATTAGAGTTAGAAAAGCTAAAAATGAAAGAGTTTTAATTACAACTCTAACTATAAGAATGAGTGAAGAATTAACTAATTACTTGAAAGAAGTTAATATAAAAGTTGCTTATCTTCATAGTGAAATAAAAACATTAGAGCGTTTAAAAATCATTCATGATTTAAGAACAGGAGTATATGATTGTGTTGTAGGAATAAACTTATTAAGAGAAGGAATAGATATTCCTGAAGTAAGTTTAATATGTATCCTTGATGCTAATAAGCAGGGCTTTTTGCGTAGTGAAAGAAGTTTAATTCAAACTATTGGAAGATGTGCAAGAAATGAAAGTGGACACGTAATAATGTATGCTGATACAATATCTGATGCTATGGAAAAAGCTATTAAAGAAACTAAAAATAGAAGAGAAATACAAGAAAAATATAATTTAGAACATAATATTACACCAACAACTATAATAAAAGACATAAAAGATGTAATAAGCAACGAAGTTGAACAAAAAGTTGAAAATAAAAAGATGACAAAGAAAGAACAAGAATCAATCATTGCAAATATCGAAACAGAGATGAAAGAAGCCGCTAAAAACTTAGATTTTGAAAGAGCAATGGAATTAAGAGACATTTTATTTGAAATGAAATCTAAATAAAAAGAGGAAGAATTCTATTCTTCCTCTTTTGCAACTGTAATACTTGGACTATTAAATTCACTTCCTTTTAAATAATAATATATGGTTTGTCTATTTTTATCAGAATTTTCTTTACCTGTAACTGAATCTCTTAATGTTGCAACAATATTTTGTGGTTTATCATACCAATCATTTTCACTATTTTTTAAAACTGTTTCCATAGTATCTATCCATATATTTTTTGCTTGAGCTGAAACATCAGAATTAATTTCTAAAGCTTGATCATATCCTAACCATAATAACATAAGTGAATTTTGATTATATCCAACAGTCCAATAGTCAGTTTTTGTTGTACCAGTTTTTAAAGCGTATTTATGAGTCATTTTTTTAGCTATGGATAATGCAGTTGGATTAGTATAATCTTTAAAAGCAGAATTAGACGTATTGGTTAATAATTCGTTTAAAATATATAAATTATTTTGATTTAGAACTAATTTTTCTTTATTTTTATGTTTATATAATATATTTCCATTTAAATCTTCTACTCTTTCGATAAAATATAAGTCTTTTTTATAACCGTTACTTGCTAAAGTAGTATAACCAGTTGCAAAATCTAACATATTTAATTCACTAGTACCAAGAGCTAATGATGGATTTTCTTTTAAATTTCCAGTAATACCACAAGTATTTGCAGTATTTACTAAAGCATTCTCACCTAGGAAAAGATGAGTTTTTACAGCATAAATATTATCTGAATATGCAATAGCTGCTGCTAATGAAATATCTTTATGAGCATATATATCATTATAATTAGTTGGAGAGTATGTTTGGTTAGTTGAGAAGTTAAATGTAGTAGGTTCGCTTAAAAAAATTGTAGAAGAAGTAAATCCGTTTTCAAGAGCAGCATAATATAAAAATGGCTTCATAGTTGAACCAACTTGTCTTGTAGAATATAATGCTCTATTATACTGACTTTTTGAATAATCGGTTCCACCAATTAAACTTGTTACTGCACCACTTTTTGGATTAACTATAATACTTGCTACTTGTAAATTATCATCAGTTATAGTATTTTTAACGTTGTTTTCTAAATTAACTTGTGATTCGACATTTAATGTAGTATAAATTTTCAAACCACCACTCTCTATCAATGAATCTGGTATTTCAGTTAAAGAATTTAATTCATTATTTACAGCATCTTCATAATACATAATTGTGTTTGTCAATTTATCATTATGTTTACCATATATTTCTATTTTTTCAGTAAATAAATTATCATAAGTTTTTTTATCTATACAATTATTATTAAGCATTGATAAAGCAACTATTTTAGCCCTTTTTATAGCCATATCATAATTATTGACTGGATTAAAATTAGTTGGATTTTTTGGAATGCCTGCCAATATAATCGATTCTTCAAGGTTTAAATCTTTAGCTTTTTTATTAAAATAATAATTAGCTGCTTCTTCAATCCCATAATTTCCTTGGCCATAATTTATAGAATTGATATAACCTTCAAGTATATAATCTTTACTATAATGTACTTCTAATTCTAATGTTAAAAATGCTTCTTGAATTTTTCTTTTCCATGTTTGGTTAAAATCTAAATACATATTTTTAATATATTGCTGTGATATTGTCGAAGCACCTTGAACAATAGATTTGTTTTTAATATTTAAAAGCATTGCCTTAGCAATTCTAAAATAATCAAAACCCTTGTGCTTATAAAAATTTTTATCTTCAACACTAATTATTGCATCAATAAAAGAAGGGGATACATCATTCAAATTGTCCCATTGATTTGAAGACGAACCTACAGTAATCAATTCATTTTTATCATCATAAAAATACATTTTACCGACGTTATTTATTTCCAATTTAGGACTTAAATATGCATATGTATAAAGACCAATAATTATAATTATTAAAGATAAAACAAAAAATAAATTGATTTTAAAAATTTTTCTAATAATTTTCATGTTAACACCTAAATTTATTATGGATGTATACAAAAAAATTATAAGTGCATAATTTAGTTTACTATGTTATAATCTACTATGAAAAACGAGGTGGCTAAATGGAACTACTTATCGATGTTATTCTATATAAAAATGATGAAATTTGTTTGAAGTATAATAGAATAAATGCAATTGAAGAAAAAATAGATAATAATATATTTATAAAATATAAAACAGATGATATAAATAATGAAATAAATATATTTGATAATAATTGCATTTTTATAAGAGAATCTGATGAATTTGAATTTAAATTGGATACAATTGAAAATGAAGCTACTTATTTATTAAAAGAAACTAATACAAAATTAGATATTAAAATAGATAATATAGATTTTAAATTAAAAGGGGAAAATATTCATTTAATATATCAACTTGAAACAGACGATTGTCAAAATAAAATAGAAATAATAAAAGGAGAATAATATGCATAATTTTATAAAAAAACAAGAATTAAAGTTTAAAGAAACAATTATTAATTGTGGATATAATATTTCAGAAGTTTCTCTTATTCCTTCTTCGAGAAAAGAATTTGGGGATTATCAATACAATGGTGTAATGGCAATTGCTAAAGAAGAGCATAAAAATCCTCGTGAAATTGCCCAAGTAATTTGTGACGAGTTAAATAAATTAGAAGATTTTGAAAATGTAAATATTGCGGGCCCAGGATTTATAAATATTTCTTTTTCTAATAGTTCACTTGTTACTTACATGAATGACATTAATGAAAATATTAATATTAGCTATGAATCTGATATGAAAAAAACAATATTTTTAGATTATGGGGGCGCTAATGTTGCAAAAACCTTACATGTTGGACATTTAAGAAGTGCTAATATCGGAGAAGCTTTAAAAAGATTAGCTGAAGCATTAGGAAATAAAACAATTAGTGATGTTCATTTAGGAGATTGGGGAAGACCTTTAGGACTTGTTATTTTGGAAATTAAAAAAAGAATGCCTGATTTATGTTATTTTGATGAAAACTATACTGGAGAATATCCTAAAGAATCTCCTGTTACAAATGAAGATTTAATGGAAATATATCCAGCTGCTTCTATTAAAGCAAAAGAAAATGAAACATACTTAGAAGAGGCAAGAATTATTACTGCTGAATTACAAAATGGCCATAAGGGGTATAACAAACTTTGGAAAAAAATTGTTGATGTTTCAAAAAGTGATATAAAAAATATATATTTATCTTTAAATACAACCTTTGATTTATGGGAAGGTGAAAGTGATTGCTATAAAGTTATTCCTGATATGATGCAAGAAATAGATAAACTTAATATTGCATATAAAAGTGAAGGAGCTACAGTAATTGATGTAAAAGAAGAAGCTGATGAATTAGAAATACCTCCATTTATGTTAGTTAAAAGTAATGGATCTGCTTCTTATCAAACAACAGATTTAGCAGGAATTTGGGATAGAATGAGAAGATTTAATCCAGATGAAATATGGTATGTTGTTGATAATAGACAATCACTTCATTTTGAAACAGTCTTTAGAGCAGCCAAAAAAATTGGATTTGTTAGAGATAATACAAAATTAATTTTTGCTGGATTTGGTACAATGAACGGAAATGATGGCAAACCATTTAAAACACGTGATGGTGGTATAATGACACTTAATAATTTAATAGAAATGGTTAAAATAGAAAGTGAAAAAAGATTACTACCAAACATTATTGAAGATAGAGATGAAATAGCTAAAAAAGTAGCTATTGCAGCTATTAAATATGCGGATTTAGTCCCTTATAGAGGTACAGATTATGTTTTTGATCCTATTAAATTTAGTGACTTAAATGGAAAAACAGGGCCATATTTATTATATTCAACAATTAGAATGAAATCGCTGTTAAAAAAAGCTGAAGAAGCTAATATAACATTTAATAAATTAACAAATATTGAAGATAATTATAAAGATATAGTAATGAATTTATTGAACATTAATAGTACATTAATGAAATCATTTGTAAATAAGTCATTAAATGAAATTACTGAATTATTATATAAAATAACTAATTCTTATAATAACTTTTATTCTTCAGTGCGTGTTTTATCTGAAGAAGATATTGAGAAGAAAAATAATTATCTTACATTAACAAAAATTGTTTATGATAATAATATAAAATTATTAAATATTTTAGGTATAGATGTACCTGATAAAATGTAAATTAAATAAAAGATAAAAAACATATCTTGACAAATATTAAGATTATGTTACAATTACGGAAGTTGAGACATATAATAATAAAAAATTATATGATAATTAATATTTTTAGGAGGATATTATTATGAAACTAGAAGATATATCTAAAGAAGAATTAGAGTCAATGAATTATGACGATATTGCTTTTATTATCTTGACTGAAGAAAATAAAAAAATGAAAATAAATGATTTATTTCAAAAAATTTGTACAGCATTAAGCTTACCAGAATCTGCTTTTGAAAATCAAATAGCTGACTTTTTTGAAATAATGACTACTGATAAGAGATTTACAATATTAGAAGATGGATATTGGGATCTAAGAATTAATCATAGTCAAAAAATAATTTTAGATGATGATCTAGAAGATGATGAAGAACTATTAATTGAAGATAATGTTGAAGAAGAGGAAGAGGAAGAAGAAAATATTTTCTATGAAGATAATCCTGATGATGACTCCACTGAAGACGATCTTAAAGATTTAGTTGTATTAGATGAAGAAGAGACAAATGAGTAATTTGTTTTCTTTTTATTGTTAGAAAGGAAATATTATGGAAAATAGATTAGAAACAATTTTAAAAAGATATGATGAGCTAACATCACTTTTATCTAGCCAAGAAATTTTAAATGATTTTGAAAAGTTGAAGACTTTATCCAAAGAACAAAAAGATTTGGAAGAAATAGTTATTAATTATAAACAATATAAGACTGCAAAACAAAATATAGAAGAAGCTAAAAGTTTGATTAATGATCCTGAAATGAAAGAAATGGCTGAACTTGAATTAGAAGAAAATCAAACATTATTAGAACAACTTACAAATAAACTTGAAGTACTATTGATTCCAAAAGATGAAAATGATGGTAAAAATGTAATCATGGAAATTCGTGGAGCTGCTGGTGGCGATGAAGCAAACATTTTTGCAGGTGATTTATATAGAATGTATACATACTATTCAGAAAAGAATAATTGGAAAATCGAAATTTTAAATGAAATTCCAGGAACAAGTGGTGGATTTTCACAAGTTGAATTTCTTATTAAAGGAGAAAATGTATATTCTAAATTAAAATTTGAAAGTGGATCACATCGTGTTCAACGTGTCCCAGTTACTGAAACGCAAGGTAGAGTTCATACTTCAACTGCAACTGTAGCAGTACTTCCAGAAGTAACAACTGCTAACATTGATATCAAAGAAAGTGATATTAAAATGGATGTTTATCATTCAAGTGGAGCTGGTGGTCAATCAGTTAATACATCCAATTCCGCAGTAAGATTAACTCACATTCCAACTGGAGTTGTTGTAACATGTCAAAATGAAAGAAGCCAAGTTAAAAATCATGCAAAAGCTCTTGAAATTCTTAAAATGAAAATTAATGATGATATTACTCGAAAAAAAGAACTTGAAATGAGTGATGCAAGACGTAATAAAATTGGTTCTGGTGATCGTTCTGAAAAAATAAGAACATATAATTATCCACAAAATAGAGTTACTGATCATAGAATAGGTTTCTCTATTATGGAACTTGATAGAGTAATGAATGGATATTTAGAACCAATAATAGAAGCTTTAATAACTGAAGATCAAAGACTTAAACTTGAAGGCGAAAAAAGTGAATAAGCCATCTTATATTTCTTTTAAAGATTGGGATATATTAAAAGATAAATATGACGATGAGGAATTAAATTCATATTTTGAAAAAAATTATCCATACCAATATTTAATTGGTAATGTTGATTTTTGTGATAATATTATAGAAATTAATGAAAATGTATTAATTCCTCGTTTTGAAACAGAAAATTTTGTTTATAAAACAATTGATTATATCAAGAATCTACATTTAGAAAATCCTACCGTTTTAGATATTGGTACAGGTAGTGGATGCATTATTATTTCTATAGCAAAAATGATTAATGGTAAATTTGATGCACTTGATATATCTAAAGATGCATTATCTGTTGCTAAAAAAAATGCAATAAATAATCATGTTGATATAAATTTTTCAAATATTGATTTTTTGATTGAACAAAATAATTATAATTATGATGTAATTATTAGTAATCCTCCTTATATTGATAAAAATGATAAAGTAGGTATTTCCACAAAATATGAACCTCAAAATGCTTTATTTGCAGACAATCGTGGTTTAATATTTTATCAGGAAATTTTAAAAAAGTGTAATGCTAAATTATTTGCATTTGAAATTGGTTGCGCACAATCTAATGAAATAGAAATTATTGCGAAAGAAAAATTTCTTAATTGCAAAGTAATAATTGAAGAAGATTTTGAAAATAGAGATAGATATTTATTTGTAATAAATGAATAAATATTAAATAATTTAAACACTATTATTTTAGGTGATATAATGAAAAAAATAATAGTGTTTTTATTTGCTATAGTTTTAATTGCAACAAATATGCAAGAAGATATGATTATTCCAAAAGAATCAATAAGATACAGAATAATAGCAAATAGTAATGAACTTCAAGATCAAATGCTTAAATTAAATATAAAAAACGAAATTAATAAAGAAATATTCCCTGTTATAGAATCTGCAAAGTCATTAACCGAATCGCGAAATCTAATAAAAAATAATTTAGATTTAATAGAAAAAACAGTTTCAAAATATACTGATGATTATAGTGTTTCGTTTGGTAATAATTATTTCCCACAAAAAAATTATAAGGGAATCAATTATGAATCAGGTAACTATGAATCACTTGTAATTAGTTTGGGTGAAGGAATGGGAGATAATTGGTGGTGTGTTTTATATCCACCATTGTGTTTAATAGATGATGAAAATACTTCTAATACCGAATATACAACACTAATTAAAGAAGTATTGAATAAAATATAGTAATATTTTAACCTCTTATAAAATAAGTTTTTTTATGGGAGGTATTTTTTATGCATGAATTTTTCTCAATATTAATAGTTGCAATAGCTTTAAGTATGGATACTTTTTCTGTATGTCTTAGCTTGGGTACTGCTAATATAGAAATGAATAAAGGAATATTCTTATCTTTATTAGTTGGAATTATGCATTTTATAATGCCTCTTATTGGTATGATTTTAGGTGAAATCTTATTATATAAATTATTGATAAACAAAGAAATTTTTTTAAGTATTATATTTTTAATACTTGCATTAAAAATGCTTTATGATGTATTTATTGAAAGTGATGAAAATATTGAATTAAACTTCTTAAGTATTCTATTATTTGCATTTAGTGTAAGTTTGGATGCATTTACTACTGGGATTGGAATTAGAGCATTGACTAATAATATAATAATGGCAACATCTACATTTATGATAACTAGTTTTATTTTTTCTATTTCAGGAATTTTACTTGGAAAATACGTTAATAAAAAAATCGGAAAACTATCTACAGTATTTGGCATTATTATTTTAATAATTATGGCAATATATTTGATTATTTAATAATATTATATTAAAATATATGAAGTACTAAAGGAACGTGAGACCTATGGAAAAAATTATTATTAATGGTGGACATAAATTAACTGGTGAAATAAATATTAGCGGTGCAAAAAACAGTGCAGTAGCATTAATTCCAGCATCTATATTATCTGATGAATATTCCACAATTTATAATGCTCCAAATATATCTGATAAAGAAGCATTGCTAGACATATTAAATATATTAAATTGTAAAATATTAGATAGTGGGGATGTATTAAATATAAATAGTTCACTATTAAATAATGTTTTAATAGACGAAGAACATTCTTCAAAATTAAGAGCATCATATTATTTTATGGGAGCGTTATTAGGCAAATGCAAACATGTAGAAATTTGTTTACCAGGAGGATGTAATATTGGTGCAAGACCAATAGATTTTCATTTAAAGGGATTTAAACAATTAGGTGCTAATCTCACTATTGAAGGGAATAAATATATTTTAGATGCCGAGAGATTGACTGGTGCAGATATTTATCTTGATTTTCCATCAGTGGGTGCAACTATAAATATAATGCTTGCTGCTGTAAAAGCTGAAGGAAAGACAACAATTATTAATGCGGCTAAAGAACCAGAAATAGTAAATGTAGCAACTTTTTTAAGTAATATGGGTGCAAAAATTAGTGGAACTGGAACTAGTGAAATAAAAATAATTGGTGTAAAAGCATTACATAAAGCAATAATAGAAGTTATTCCAGACAGAATAGAAGCATCAACTTATATAATAGCAGGAGCATTAATTGGAGATAATTTAAAGATTAATGGTGTTATTAAAGAACATATGGAATCACTATTATCAAAATTTACTGAAATGGGAATAGATTACAAATTAAAAGATTTTTCATTAACTATTAGTGAATCCCAAAATATTAAACCAATTAATATTAAATCTCAAGTATTTCCAGGATTTCCAACTGATATTGGACAACCAATGAGTGTGTTGTTAACAAAATGTGAAGGTGTTTCATTATTTGAAGAAACTATATATGATAATAGAATGGGACACGTAAGTTATTTAAATAGAATGGGAGCTAATATTACACTAAAAGATGGAAAAGAACTAATAAGTGGACCAACAAAACTAGTCGGTAAAGATGTTATAGCAACAGATTTAAGAGCAGGCGCTGCTATGGTATTAGCAGGATTGGCTGCATCAGGAACAACAAAAATATCAGAGATAAGTCATATATTACGTGGATATGAAAATATTATAGAAAAATTACAGCATGTTGGAGCGGATATTAAAATAGAAAAAAACTAATGTTTACGCTAATTTGACAAATTTGCTAAAATATGTTATTATTTATTTATGTGTGGTGCATTATTCTAGTCACATATATTGTTCTGAAGGTAGGGCTAAAAATCTACTAATTGCGTGAAAGCACTTCGTATGTTTGCTTCATTCGCCCAGATTGGGGTGGCATATGATTTAAAGTTTAAGGAAAAATTATAACGGCATATAATTAAATTCCTTTTACTAGCAAGATGGATAAAAAGCGCATGTCGTGAGTGATTTTTATGGAATAAGTTTTTACGAATTTAATGTGAATTACTTTGAAACTAAAATTGCAAAAGCGAATAAAGTCAATCAATGTGTGTTTGGGAAAACCTCTAGAATGTATTACTATAGGTTTTGAGGTATGGACTAAGTGGTAATCGAGTAGCTTTATCGGTGACGACAAGCTGTTATCCTTTAATGAGAAATCGCCGGTGGGTAACCTAAGGTAGGAAATAGAGAAATTCAACTCGACCTAAGCCATAAAATTAATCTATGGTATACCATTACATTTTTTTTATGCAAAAAAGGTGGAAATATGAAAAAAAATAATTGGATTATAAAAGTATTTTTATTAACATTTTTATTAGCTTTAGTATTTGGTTCTTTAACTACTTTATTATCTGATATAAATAATTTATTATTAGCATTGATATTGTTAATAGTAATCTTTATTGGAATAATGTTTGATATGATTGGTGTTTCTGTTTTAACTAGTAATGAGGTTACATTTCATGCAAAGGCTTCCAAAAAAATTAAAGGCGCTAAAGAAGCAATTTTATTAATAAAAAATTCTGCTAAAGTAAGTAGTGTATGTAATGATGTAATTGGAGATATATGTGGAATATTAAGTGGTGCGCTTGGAACAACACTTTCAATTTCTATATCAACAAATTGGCATACTAATTTAGTTTTAACATCTATATTAATAGCAGCAATAATTTCAACATTAACTGTTGGTGGCAAGGCTATAGGAAAAGATATAGCAGTAAAAAAATGTGATAATATTGTTTTCTTTGTTGGAAAACTTAAAAAAAATTTAAAAATAAAATAATTTTATTGATAAAATTGATTAATATGATATAATACATTAGACAAAGGAATATCTATGCCAAGATACTTGGTATGGCGAAAGGAGAATATTAATGAAAAAGAACATTCATCCAGAAATGAAAGAAGTTACTGTTAAATGTGCTTGTGGAGCTACATTTACTGCTAAATCTACAAAAGATAATATTGAAGTTGAAGTTTGTAGTGAATGTCATCCATTCTATACAGGAGCTCAAGGTAGAGTTAAAAAAACTGGTAATATCGAAAAATTCAACAGAAGATATGGAATTAATAAAGACGAAAAAGCTGCTTAATTGTAGCTTTTTTTATGTTAAAATCTTTTAAAAAATAATTGGTATGGTATAATAAACATAGATGAGGTGCTTATGAAAAAAATTAAATATTTAATTAAAAGAATTTTTCACATGAATTTTAAAGGCTTTTTCACAACAATTCATGATGTTCATATTAAAACTAAAAAAAATAGTATTTTAATATTTTTTGATGTTATATACTGTGGGCTAAAATATCAAGCAGGATATATTGATTATAACTTGTTTGAGATGTATAACATGAATAAATATGAACGTAAAACGGTTATTACTAGAGGGATAAATAATAATATTATAATTAAATATAATGATCCAGAATATATGAAAATATTTAATGATAAAATTCTTTTTAATAAAAAGTTTAACAGTTATCTTAAAAGAGATTGGTTAGAATTAACAAAAGACAATATTAAAGAATTTAACCAATTTATAAAAAAACATGAGAAATTTATTGCAAAGCCAACCAAAGAATCTTGTGGCAAAGGCGTAGAAATAATTGATTCAAATAATAAAGATATTAAAGAGTTACATGATGAATTATTTAATTCTAATAGAATTTTAGTTGAAGAGATTACTACACAAAATTCTAAATTAAGCAAATTACATCCTTATTCAATAAATACTCTTAGGGTTGTTACTTTAAAAGGAATGGTTGTAACTGCATTATTAAGAATAGGAAACAATAAAAATAATGTTGACAATTTTAATCATGAAGGTTTGTGTGTTCCAATTGACATTGAGACCGGAGAAATAAAATATAACGCAATTGACAAAAAAGGAAATTTATATGAAAAACATCCATTAACTGGAGTTGAAATCGTTGGATTTAAAGTTCCAAAATGGAAACAAGTCAAAGAATTTTGTGAACAGGCAGCTTTAGAAGTGCCACAAGTTGGATATGTAGGTTGGGATGTTTGTTTGACAGAAAATGATATTTGCTTTATTGAAGCCAATGAGTTTCCTGGACATGATTTATATGGATTACCACCACATAGAGAAAATAATGTTGGGCTTTTACCAAAATTTAAAGAAGCAATGGAAAGAGAGATAGAAAAATAATGAAAATAATTATTGGATGCGACCATCGTGGCGTTGAGTTAAAAAATGAAATTATTGATAATTTGAAAGCGGATGGGTTTGATGTTATTTCATCAAGTGTTATAAATAATGAAAATGATGATTATCCTGATTTTGCATTTGATGTTGCAAATCAAGTAAAGGAAGATAATTTGGGAATTTTAATATGTGGTAATGGAATTGGGATAAGTATTGCCGCTAATAAAGTAAAAGGAATTCGTTGTGCAAGAGTATGTGATGTTGATGATGTATTTAAAGCAAAAACACATAATGGGGCAAATATTATTGCTTTCGGTGCGAATAATTCAATAGATAAAGCAATGGAAATGATAAATGTATTTATTGCAACAAAAGGCCCATCTGAGGCTAAACATATAAAAAGAATAGAAAAAATAATAAAATATGAAAATGGAGAATATAATGAACTATAAAGTTTATTTATATGTAATATTCACTTTTTTATGTATATATGTTTTTAGTTCACTTGATTTTTCAAAAATAATGAGAACAAATAAAGAACTAGAAGCAAAAATATTAGTGTTTATTTTAAGCTTTGGATTTAGTTATTTATTAACAAATTTTATTTATGATTTTTTAGAGGTAAGTAAGATTTTTTAGGAGACAATATGAAAAATAAACTATTAATTATAATAGTAGTAATATTAAGTTTGATATTGATTTTTATGCCAAAAAATCAAAAGAAAATGGATGTAGTAAAAACTGAGAATAAACAAATTATAGTAAATGATACAGAATCTGATAAAAAAATAAAAAAAGATTTAGAAGAATATGTAGTAGGAGTGGTTGCAGCAGAAATGCCAGCCACTTTTTCATATGAAGCAATAAAGGCACAAGCCATTGTATCAAGAACTTATGCATATTATAAAATGCAAAATAATCTAGGAAATGATTATGATATAATGTCTGATATTTCAGATCAGGCATATATTGATATTGATAAAATGAAAGAAAAATGGCAGGAAGAATTTTCGAAATACTATATTTATATAAAAAATGCTGTTAATGAAACAAAAGATGAAATAATTTTGTATGATGAAAAACCAATTGAAGCATTTTATTTTTCGATGAGTAATGGCTATACTGAAAATGCATCAACCGTTTTTCAACAGGACCTTCCTTACATTTCAAGTGTAGAATCCACATGGGATAACAATACTTTAAATAATTATGAAGTATCAACAGAGTTATCAACAGATGAATTTTGTAAAAAATTAGATATTCACACTTTACCTATAGTTATCAACAGTCAAAATAAGGATTCAACAGGAAGAACTGCGGATATAACAATAAATAATAAAAATTTTCAAGGTACTGATTTTAGAAAAAAATTGAATTTAAGGTCGACAGATTTTTCATTAGAAATAAATGATGATATAATTATTATAACTACTAAAGGATATGGTCATGGCGTTGGTATGAGTCAATACGGAGCTAATGGAATGGCTAAAGAAGGATATAATTGTTATGATATTATAAAATATTATTATAAAAATGTAGATATTGGTAAAATTTAGGTATAAAAACTTTGAAATGGTCAAAATTATTTGTAGGAAGGTGAGACCATGAAAAAAAGAAAACTTAGAGGATTTGTATTACCAACTGCATATGTATTTACTATAACTTTATTATTTTTAGGAATTATGTATATTGGGAGTAATATTACTTCTAAAACATTAAAGGATTATAATTTTGTAACAAGTTTATTTACAGATAACGTTAAAAGCGTTGTGAATGTTAATGAACAAAAACATATAAGTAAACCAATTAATAATGATAAAGTACAAATAAACAAGTATTTCTATAATAAAGATGCCCAAGATTCAGAAAAAGAATCATCTATTATTTATTATGAAGATACTTACATGCAAAATACAGGAGTTTTATATTCTTCAGAAGAACAATTTGATGTTTTATCTTGTTTATCTGGAACGGTTACTAATATTAAAGATGATGAAATATTGGGTAAAGTAATATATGTTGAATATAATACTAAATTAACAATTGCATATTATTCTATAGAGAGTACTGATTTAAAAGTTGGAGACAAAATAGAACAAGATGCAGTAATTGGTAAAAGTGGAACAAATAAAATAGAAAATGAAAACAAATATAGTTTATTAATTGAAGTATATCAAGATGGTAATTTAATAAATCCAATTGATTTTTATGAAATGAATGTTGAAGAATTAGATAAATAAAGTTGGGATTCAATATGAAGATAGATTGTGTGATTTATCTAGTAGATAATTATTTATATTTGTTAAATATTAAACAAAACAAAATAAATATCTACGATTTAACTAATTGCTTATATGATGGAAGAATAATCAAGCCAAATATATTTATAAAAAAAATAAATGTAATATTAAAAGATAATGATCTTTCAAAAACACTGAAAACCATTAATACTATCATAATTTTTGAATCATTTCTTAAATATATAGACAAAAAAAATATTATAAATTCGTTTGAACAATGTAATTGTAAAAATATAAAAATGATTAATAGTAATACATTAATAAATAAAAAAGAAATATTTTGTGTTATAAACAATCACTATGCAATAATATACAAAAATAAAAGATATAATAAAGTGAATTTTAATGATTTTAATAACATTAATGATTTAATAGATCTTTTAAATTCAAAGGCAGATAGCAAAAAATATATTTGTGGAATAAATACTGATTTAGAAGAAATATGCTCTAAAATTAATTCTTCATATTATTATGAAGATTATTCAGTATTTTTCTTAAAAAAAATTCAAAAAAGATTAATAAAAAAATGTTAATCTTTTTTATTTTGTGATATAATCTGCTAAAGAAGTAGCTATTTGTAAACAATTAGGAGTGAGTGTTTGTGATTAAAATTATTGTTGTTGAGGATGATATAAATCAACAGAAAACATTAAAAGATGTAATTGATAAAACCTTATTTAAAAGAAATGATGATATTAAAGTCGAATATTTTAATAAATATTGTAAAGAATTAAGAGAAGTTATTAATGATGATTCTATAAGAAAAATATATATAATGGATATTGAACTAGATGATAGTATAAGTGGTATTCAAATTGCTAAAGAAATACGAGAAAAAGATTGGAGCAGTGAAATAGTATTTACTACCAGCCATGATAAAATGTTTGAAACAGTTTATAGAAATATATATCAAGTATTTGATTTTATAGAAAAGTATATTTCATTAAAAGAACGCTTAGAAAAAGATTTGGATTTAATATTTCAAAAGAATTTTGATAATGAAATGCTTACATATTCCAATCGTCAATTTGATTTAAAAATATATTATAGAAATATTTTATATATTTATCGTGAAAAAGATGAAAGAAAATTAGTTGTAGTAACAGATACTAATAAATTTAAAATAGGATTATCTATATCCGAAATGTTAGATTTATTAGATGATAGATTTAAACAATGTCATAGAGCATGTATTATTAATGTTGAAAGAGTTCAAAAATATAATTGGAATGATGGATATTTTATATTAGATAATAAAGAAAAAGTAGATCTTCTATCTAAAAAGTTTAAGAAAGAAGTGACTGTGAAATGATTGAAATGGCAAATGTTTTTATTGCATCATTAATTTATCTTTTTAGTTATACAATATGCATAAAAATTATATCAAAAGAAAATTATAAATTATCATTAAAATATTTTATTAAACTTTTATTATTTTCGGTAATTTTAAGTTTATTAAGCGTTAAAGGAATAGTTTCTATTAATATAATATCAAATTTAGTACTATCTATTATTTTAAATAGAAATATTTTTAAAATAGAGAAATTAAAATTAGTCTATTATTGTATATGTTTACTATTGATTGGACTAATTAGTGATTCATTTGTTGCGGTTATTCTTTTAAATACAGAATTAAATAATTATATAATGTTTTTAAAATTATATAATATAAGATGTTTGTTAAATATTTTAATTATAATTTTAAATATTTTGTTTTCTAAATTATTAAGAGTATTTATTATAAAAATTTATGACAAAATTATTTGTAAAGTAAAAAATAATTACAGGTATATATTTATATTTATTTCATTTATATATATATTATTATTATTTTTACTCATAAATGCCTATAGTAAGATAAATAGGCAAATGCATATAATTATAGTTCTTTTAATATTCTTTTTCATTATTCTTGCTTTAGGATTGCTTTTAATGGCTTATAAATTATATGTATTGAGAATGACTAATGAATTTGCAATAAAAGAAAATGATTATATAAAAAAAATTGCTCATCAAGATAAGACATTTAAACATAATATTTTGAATAATTTGCTGGGAATACAATCAATTGCTGACAATAATTCAAAAGAATTAATAAATGATTTGATTACAAAATATAAACAAGAATATAAAGTGATTGATAATATTAATCAAATACCAAATGGTTTAAATTCAATTATTTATTATAAACTTTTAGAAAATAATTTAAGCGATTTAAATATTACTATTTCTAATAATTTGAATAATGATTTGTTTAAATCTCTTGGCCCAATAAGGTATAATTTGTTTTGCGAATCATTTGGAATATTAATTGATAATGCAATCGATGCTGTAAAAAAAGAAAAAGAAAAAATACTTAAAATAATTTTTGAAGAAGAAAAATTATTTATATCTGTGGAAATTTATAATAATTTTTCTGGAATTATTGATTTTGAGACTATTGGTAAAAAAGAAATTTCAAATAAAACTAATGGACATGGAATTGGCTTAATGTATATTTTGCAAAAAAATAATATACAATTTCATTCATCAATAGTTAATAATATATTTAAAACAGAAATTAAAATCAAAAAAATAAAATGAAAAGACATACAACGTATGTCTTTTTTTCTATATTAATTCTTTTGGCATTTTAGGCTCATCATAAATTAATGAAATACATGCTGTTGATGATGCATGAGCAAGAATGTTACCTAATCCAGCTATAATAGATGCAAAAAACATAATATACCTCCAATCTAGTTAATTTTTTATACAAAAACTAAACCTTATTAAAATTTTTATAATTGTTATATGGAATATTAAATATTTTATAAGTTAATGGACAAACAGCAATTATTCCCATTATAAATGCAAAGAATATACTATCACTTATTATTTCGCATTTGGTGACATATGAAATATATAAAAGAACTGTACTTAAAATAATGGTTAATATTTTATATATTAATCTTTTTTTCTTATTAACAAGTGGTTTTTGTGGAGTATCTGCTGGTGCCCATAACAGGAATCCTATAAATGATATAATCCAACAAATTAGAATATATATGAAATTAATGTTGTAATATTTTATAATTAATGGAAATGTTAAGTAACATAAAATGGAAGCTACCCAACATTGAGAACTCTTTGTTGCGTGAATACCGTGCCCAAAGATTCTTAAGAATGCATATGCTATCATTAAACACATTGCTTCATTAAATATTTTAAATAATATTGACAGAAGTATTATTCCAGAAGTCTTTGTTATAATTGTGTATAATACTTCTAAACCATACTTTATTCTGATTTTTTCTAAACCAGAATAATCTTTGAATTTACAAACATATTGTAAATTTTTTTCTGCAAAAGCTTCTCTCATACTTCACAACCTCTTTGCTATGGTTGCAGTATAGCTGAAATTTTTTTAAAAAATCGTAATGATGTTTTAAATATAATGATTACGTTTTAATATACTTTTTTATCGTTTTTTATTAAATAAAAATATTTTTTAATCAATTTAAATATATTTTTAGACAAACTTATAAAAAATCTCAAATAAAATTGATAAACTAGTGACAAGATTCAACACTTTATGTATCGCAAAAATTGTCGAACGCTATTTGTTGAATCTGCCTCGAGGCAGTGGTAATTTTAAGTGGATGGAAGAAGAGGTGAGATTGTGAGAAGCAGAGTTAAATGGTTTAACAACGAAAAAGGCTATGGCTTTATTGAATACAATGACAAAGAAGATATTTTTGTTCATTATAGTGCAATAAATAAAGCAGGTTTTAAAACTTTAAAAGAAGGCCAAATTGTTGAGTTTACTTTAGTGGAAACTTCAAAAGGTTTACAGGCTACTGACGTGGTTGAAGTTGAATTAGCTACAATTAAGTAGTTTTTTTCACGCAGAGATGCTATAATTACCTTAAGGATGGTGATTTCATGAAAGTAAGTATTCGTGGAGATAAACTTGTGGTTACAAAGGCCATAAAAGAACAGATTGAAACTAAATTGGAAAGACTAAATAAATATTTTGATGAAGATTCAGAAATATCTGCTAATGTAGTTATTAAAGCTAAGAATTTAGAACAAAGTATTGAAGTAACTGTTCCAACAAATAAATTTACACTAAGAGCAGAAGAAAGAAATGAAGATTTATATACTGCTATTGATAAAGTTATAGACAAATTAGAAAGACAAATTAGAAGAAATAAAACTAGACTAAATAACAAATATAAAAATGTTGATCAAGTTGATATGGTTTTAGATTTTGATGTTGAAAAAGAAGAACAAGAACTTTCAAAAATAATAAAAAGAAAAAATATTGAAATGAAACCAATGGATGAAGAAGAAGCTTTATTACAAGCTAGTTTACTTGATCATGACTTCTTTGTATTTAAAAATATTGATGAAGAATGTGTTTCTGTAATATATTTAAGAAAAGATGGAAGTTACGGAATTATAAATGTTAAATAAAAAGAGTTTAAAACTCTTTTTTTTTATGTTACAATAAATATTATGGAGATGATTATACATGGGTTTCTTTAGAAAATTAATTGACTCAGAATATAAAGAATTAAAAAGGTTTGAATCAATCGCTGAAAAAGTATTTGCATTAGATGAAGAGATGCAAGCATTATCAGACGATGAATTAAAAAATAAAACGGTTGAATTTAAAAAGATATTAGAAGATGGTGGAACATTAGAAGATATTGTTGTTCCAGCATTTGCTGTAGTTAGAGAAGCTGCATCACGTGTTATTGGTGAAAAACCATATTTTGTTCAAGTAGTAGGTGGCTTAGCTATTCATTATGGAAATATAGCTGAAATGAAAACTGGTGAAGGAAAAACTTTAACAGAAACAATGCCAACTTATTTAAATGCTTTAACAGGTAAAGGTGTTCACATTATAACTGTAAATGAATTCTTGGCACAACGTGACTCTGAATGGATGGGTAACATATTTAGATTCTTAGGATTAACAGTAGGTCTTAATTTAAGAGAAATGAGTCCTAAACAAAAACAAGATGCATATAATTGTGATGTTTTATATTCAACAAATAATGAAATTGGATTTGATTATTTAAGAGATAATATGGTTCCTAAACAAGAAGATAGAGTTCAAAGACCATTGAACTTCTGTATCGTGGATGAAGTTGATTCAATTTTAATTGATGAAGCAAGAACACCATTGATTATTTCAGGTGGAGCTGTAAATTCTGCTAATCTTTATTTAGATGCTGATAGAGCTGTTAAAAAATTAACAAATGAAGAAGATTATACAATTGATGAAAAAACAAAAAATGTATCATTAACAGAAGAAGGAAGTAAGAAAATTGAAAAAATAATGAATATTCCTAATCTTTATGATATAAATAATCAACAATTAGTTCATCATTTAAATAATGCATTAAAAGCAAATTATGGATTTAAAAATGATGTGGATTATGTTGTTGAAGGAAATGCAGTTGTTATTGTTGATCAATTTACTGGACGTTTAATGCATGGAAGACAATTTAGTGAAGGACTTCATCAAGCTATTGAAGCTAAAGAAGGCGTTAAAATCAATGCTGAAACTAAAACAATGGCAACAATTACATTCCAAAATTTATTCAGAATGTATAATAAATTATCTGGTATGACAGGTACTGCTAAAACAGAAGAAGAAGAATTTATAAATATTTATAATATGTATGTTATTTGTATTCCTACAAATAAACCTATTGCAAGAGAAGATTATCCAGATTTAATATATTCTAATGAAAATGGAAAATACTCTTCTATAGTAAAATTTATAAAGAAAATTCATGAAACTGGACAACCAATACTAGTTGGTACAATTTCAGTTGAAAATAATGAGAGATTATCAAAATTATTAACAAAAGCTGGATTAAAACATGAAGTATTAAATGCAAAAAATAATGCTCGTGAAGCTGAAATTATTGCAAAAGCTGGAGAAAAAGGGGCAATTACTATTGCAACTAATATGGCTGGACGTGGAACCGATATTAAATTAGGTGAAGGCGTTAGAGAACTTGGCGGTTTATGTGTAATAGGTACAGAAAGACATGAATCTCGTCGTATTGACAACCAATTACGTGGACGTTCTGGACGTCAAGGTGATGTTGGTATGAGTCAATTCTTTGTATCATTTGAAGATGATTTAATGAGAAGATTTGGTACTGATAAAGTTAAATCAATGATTGAAGCAATAGGAATTACAGATGATCAAAGTATTAGATCTAGAGCTTTAACAAGAAGTATAGAAACAGCTCAAAAGAAAGTTGAAGGAAATAACTTCGATATGCGTAAAAATTTGTTGGATTATGATAATGTAATGAATCAACAAAGAGAAATTATTTATGCAAGAAGAAATGAAATTTTAGATGAAGAAAATATTCACGACAGAGTATTAGTTACATTTAAAAATGCCATTGAAGGATTAGTTGATTCACATATAGAACCAGAAGGATATATAACTGAAGATGATAAAAAAGAAATCGTTGAATATGTTAATACTAATTATTTAAAGAAAAATAATTTATCATTTGAAGATGTTGAAAAATTAAAAGATCAAGAATTAATAGATTTTATTTATGAATTGTTAATTAAAGATTATAATGAAAAAATTGCAAATGCACCAAGATTTGATGAATTTGAAAAAGCTATTTCATTAAGAATCATTGATTCATTATGGGTAGATCATATTACAGCTATGGAAGAACTTAAAGAAGCTATTATGTTAAGAGGATATGGACAAGTAAATCCACTTCAAGCTTATACTATTGAAGGATATGATTTATTTGAAGAACTACAAAACAACATTAATGGTAATATTGCACAATTTTTATTAAAAGCTAGTATTGAACAAAATGTTGAAAGAAAACAAGTTGTAAAAGGAAAAGCTAAAGATAAAAATGAAGAAAAATCTAAACCAGTAAAATCTGATAAAGTTGGCAGAAATGATTTATGCCCTTGCGGATCAGGTAAAAAATATAAACAATGTTGTGGTAAATAATAGAAAGTCCTAATTAGGGCTTTTTAATTATATTAATTGATTGGAGATTGTAATGGAAAAGAAAATATGTCAAAGCTGTGGTATGCCAATTATATCTGAAGATTTATTGGGTAAAAATAAAGATGGTAGTATAAATAATGATTACTGCAAATATTGTTATAAAAATGGTGAATTTATTGATAAAGTAAGTATGGAAGAATATATTGCAATGTGTTCACAATATGGAAGCCAAGCTGGAATGACAAATGCTGAAATGAGACAATATTGTAAAAAATTGTTTCCAAATTTAAAGAGATGGAAAAATAAATAAAAATCGTATTTAAATATACGATTTTTTTTCTATAAATTAGTTATTAATGATATAATTTAATTAGGAAAGGTGTGAAAGAAGTGTTTTGTGAAAAATGCGGAGCTAAAAATGATAGCTCAAGTAAATTTTGCGAAAAGTGTGGTAATAGTTTAACAAGTGAAGAAACAAAAACTAAAAAATCAACTGAAAATAGTAATACTAAAGTTGAAAAAACTTCTGATGTTAAACAAAAAATTAGTAACTTAAGCAAAAAGCAAAAATTATTTGGAGGAATAGGAATCGGCATAATTGTTCTTGTAGTAGTTTTTTATTTTGTTGGATCAAAAATTACAAGTGTAGAATCAATTGGAGAAAAAGCTTTTAAACAATTAACAGAAAAAGAAACAATTAATAAAAAATATTTAACTGTTAGTTTAGATAGCGATGATTATTTTATTTCATTAAAAGATACTCTTAAAAATATCTTAGAAAAAAATGAAATAGAATTTAATTATTCAAAATATAAAGTAAGTGCTAACAAAAAATCAGCTGTTGTAAAATATTATGATACTGAAGAAGAAGAAAATTATAAAATTACTTTTGATGTTGAAAAAGATGGTAAAACAATGTTATTTTTTGACAAATATGTAATTAGTAAAATTACATTGGAAGAAGTTAAAGGGTATGATAGCGTAGTACTTTATGATCCAAGTGATACTGAAAAAATAACTTTAACTACAGTTAAAGGATCAAAAATTACAATTGATGATAAAAAAATAACTGATAAGTATAAAGATTCTAAAAAATCTAATGATGAAAATGATGTATATGTTATCAAAGGATTTGCAAAAGGAAGTTATGATGTTGTATTTAACTTGAAAAATCTAGAATTTAAAAAATCAATTTATGTTTATTTAAATGAAGATAATGAATATGATTTAACAGATTATATTTCTTATTCATATATCAAGGGTGATTCAAAAGAATATATAAAATCATTTAAAAACTATATTTCAACATATTATGAATATGTAAATGATACTAGTAAAACAATTGATGATTTTAGTAAAAAATATGCTGTAACTGATGAAATTAAGAAGTTATTTGCTGAATCAAAAGATTATGCTGCAAATATTAGTTCATTTAAAATTGATGATGTAACTATTCGTTCTTTATATTATTATTCTGATGATAAAGAATTAAATGTAACATTTAAAGTAAATTATACTTATAAAATGTCTGATGCAGCTGAAGAAAAAACAAGTTATGACACAGTAAGAGTTACATATAAATTAGATAATATTGAATTACCAATTGATCTAAATTATATGCCATATTAGAGGAGGAATGAATTATGGCTTTTTGTAAAAAGTGTGGAAAAGAATTAAAAAAAGGTGAAACATGTTCTTGTGAAAAAGAAGTTAAATTTTGCAAGTATTGTGGAAAAAAATTAGTTGGAGATGAGCAATGTGATTGTGAAAAATCTTCAAACGAAGCAACAACAACTCAATTTGATTTTGTTGCAACATTAAAAGAAATCAAAGATGATTTATTAAAATCATTAAAAAAACCAGTAACAGTAACTAAGGAAAATGTTGAACAAAAAAATATGCCTGAAACTTATATGTTATTAGTTATTATAGCTTTAACTTTTGGTATTTTTATTGCTAGTTTATGTAAAAATTTAATAGGATTACTTATTAGTTCAATGAGTGGAAGTCTATCATCTTTAGTTGATATGTCTGATTATATTAAAATACCTTATTTCAAAGTTATAGCATTTGGAACAATTATTTTTGCTATAATGATTTTAGCTTATGCATTAATTATGTTATTAGTAAAAGCATTATTTAAAAACAAAGAAATTTCTTTTAAAGATGGTTTAACATTAACTGTAAGTGCTTATATGCCTTTAGTATTTGTCAATGTTATTTGTGCAATTTTAGGATTCTTAAACTTAAATGCAACTGTTGTATTATGTATTTATATGGTATGTAATATGATTGTTACTTATAATTTTGCATATGCTTATGCAAAAATAACAAATGTTAATGAAAATAAATTTGGTTATGTGATTGCTACATTAGTAGTATTAACTTCATTAATTGTTGGTATTTGTACTTATACAGTTTCTAAAAATATGACTGAATCATTAACGGAAGATATGGTAGATACAAGCGATGTCTATGATATGTTTAATTAAACTTACATCAGTAAGTTTTTTTATTGCAATTAAATAGATAATGTGCTAAAGTAACCAATTATAAGGATGGTGTAAATATGCAAAAAAAAGATATTTATATTAAAATTAGGAAGTGTTTTCCTGATAAATCAATGGAAGAATTAACTAAAATTTTTGAAAAAGCCATAGTAATTAGTAAAAATCATATTAACGATTCTAATCTAAAAAATTATGAAAATAATTATGATTTTAGTGAAATAAGTGAAAGATTTTTATTAAATACAATTATTCCAGACATGAAAAATAAGATGTATGGAAGTATAAAAACAGAAGTTAAAGCAAAAATCAAATTTAAAAAAGTTAAAGAAGCAGAAGAAAAAAGTGAAGAAAAAGTAAATGATAATATGCAAATTATTGAACAAACTATTTTTGATGTATTTCCTAAATTTGAAAAAGAAGATTTAATAAAAATTATTATGTCATTACCTGATAGATGTTCATATGGAATATATAGTGTTTTTGGTAAAGATTTAGATAATAAAGTGCAACTAGATAAAATATCTAATAAAGACTATGAAGACGCAGTGGGTATGATTAAAGAAACAGAAATTAATTATGATAAATCTATCCAAGAATTATTTCCTGATTTTAATATAGAAGATTATAGTGAAGCTGAATTAGAATTTTTAAGAGTGGTCCATGGTGAAAAATTAAATAAAACATTACCATTATTTACTTTAAATTATAATGAATTACAAAATTATGATGAAGTAATAAAAAAAGCAACTTCTAAAAAAATTAGTGCTAATAATTTAAAAAATCTTATTGCATATTCATTGTTACCAGATTATGTAAAAATTGATTTAGAAAGAGCATATAATAATTTATCTAGTGAAGATATTATGGAATTAAGCGATGTCAGTTATTCAAAAGAAGATTTCAAAAAATCTATTACTTTAAAATTTAGACAAGAAATTGATTTAGAAAAATTAATAATTGATAATTATTTGAAAACAAGTGAAGAAAAAACTATATCAAATATTACGTATGATGACTTAAGTAAAAATAGCCATTACAAAAACTATTTTTTTGATATGTTTTATTTAGATTTCAACAATATCTTAACAGGTAATGAATTAAAAATAATTATTTCTTCAGTTGTAGATTCATTAGAAGCAAAAAACATTAATATTACAGCTGATTATTCATATGATGTTGAATGTGCAATTGTTTATTATTTAAGACAAAAATATTTTAACTCAAATGATAATAGTGAAAAAGAAACTATTTATGTATTTTTATATAATAAGTATGGGTTTGATCCTGATAAAAAGCCAAATTACTCAATTAAAGAAATTAATGATGCTTTTGAGACTGCTTTCACAAATCTTAACAGTGGAAAAAATTTACATATAGCAACAATGATAGAATTAAAAAAACGTCATATTATTTGACGTTTTTTAATTATGTAATAGTTTTTTAATAGCATCATATAAATGTGGTTTATATTCATTTATAGATAATGGCTCTTTTTTTAAAATACAAGAGAAACAAGTTGAACTAGTTAATTCAATGATCATAAATAAAGTTACTTCTGGATTTTTCAATTGAATATTATTTTCTGCAATACCCTTTAAGAATAATTCTTTAACACCGATACCATTTGTCTCCATTAATTTATTAACTTTTTCATTATATAATCCAAAAGATAAATTCTTAGATATAAATTTTAGCAAAAGTTTATTTTTAGTTAGCTCATCAAGAACATAATTTATTATAAAAATGATTTGATCATCAAAATCATTTATTTTTGTTTTGTTGAGTTTTTTTATTGCATCATGAAATAATTTATATGATTTTCTTGTTATTAATTGTTCCTGTAAATCATATTTATCTTTAAAATATAAATAAAATGTTCCCTTGGCAACACCAGCTTTATCAACTATTTCTTGAATAGATGTATCCTTTATTCCTTTTTCAGTGAATAAGCCAAAAGCTGTTTCTAATAGATTGTTTTCTTTTTCAATTTTATTATTTTCACTTTTACTAATTTTAGATGAAATCATAAAATCACCTTCTTAAAGCACATTATACATTACAAAAAACTATTAGTCAATTTGTAATTTTTTGCTGAATAAATCATAAAATATAATTGACTAATGGTCATAAAAGTGCTATTATGGTAACTGACCAACAGTCATAAGGAGGCAAAAAATGAAAAAAATTGGAGATTTTGTTTGTAAACAAAAATGGCTAATAATTATTATTTCTTGTTTATTATTAATTCCGTCTTTAATTGGAATGTATAAAACACGTGTTAATTATGATATTTTAGTTTACTTACCAAAAGATATAGAAACTTTAAAAGGTGAAAATATTTTAACTGATGATTTTAAAATGGGAGCATTTTCAGTAGCAATAGTGGATAATATGGCTGATAAAGATCTTTTGAAATTAGAAGAAAAAATTAGAAATGTCGATGATGTTAACAAAGTAATATCTATTGATGATATTACAGGAACAAGTATTCCACTTGAATTTTTACCATCTGATATCATTAATAAAGTGACTCATGACGATTCAAAGTTAATGTTGATTACTTTCAACGATTCAACAAGTGATGATAATACACTAGCTGCTGTTGAAGAAATAAGAAATATTACAAAAGACACATGTAAAATTGGTGGTATGAGTGCAATGGTTCTTGATACTAAGGAATTATTTAATAGCGAAATGGCTTTATATGTTTTTATAGCAGTAGTGTTATGTATATTAGTTTTAATGTTATCTCTTGATTCATACTTGGTACCATTTTTGCTTATTGCAAATATTGGTGTAGCTATTCTATTTAATATGGGAACTAATATTTTCTTTGGAGATATTTGCTATATAACAAAAGCAATAAGCTCTGTATTGCAACTGGGTGTAACAACAGATTTTTCAATATTCTTATATCATAAATATGAAAAAGCAAAGAAAGAAAATAAAGATAAGAATAGAGCAATGGCTATTGCAATACATGATACCTTAGTTTCAGTATTCGGTAGTTCATTAACAACAATTGCAGGGTTCTTAGCATTGTGTACCATGAATTTAACACTTGGTACTGATATTGGATTAGTAATGGCAAAAGGAGTTCTTTTTGGATTAATATGTGTAATAACTCTATTCCCATCTTTATTACTTGTTTGTGATAAATGGATAGAAAAAACTGGACATAAAGTATTACTTCCAAAATTCACAAAAATTAAAAGTTTTGTATTAAAAAATTATAGAATAATATTTATTGTATTCTTATTACTTTTATTTCCAGCTTACAAGGCTCAAAGTAAAGCCGAAGTATATTATAACTTAGATAAATCTATTCCAGATAATTATGGTTATACAATTGCTTCAAAAGCATTAAAAGAAGATTACAATATAGTTTCTCAAGAAATTATATTAGTTGATGCCAACATTAAAGATGCTACTCTTAATGCTATGACTAATGAAATAAAATATTTGGAAGGTATTGATTTAGTATTAAGCCCATCCGAATTAAGTGAATATGGTTTATCAGAAGATATATTAAGTGATGATATTAAAAGTGTTTATGAAACTGATAAATATAAAATGGTTTTAATAAATTCTACATATGATATTGCAACAGATGAACTAAATAATCAAATATCTGAAGTAAATAAAATAGTTGATAAATATGATAAAAAAGCCATAGTTGCTGGTGAAGGACCATTAATGAAAGATCTAGTAGAGATTACTGATACAGATTTCCATAATGTTAATTTCACATCTATAGCAGTAATATTTATATTAATGGTAATTGTTTTAAAATCAATTTCTTTGCCTATTTTACTAGTTAGTGCAATTGAACTTGCAATCTTTATTAATATGGGAATACCTTATTTTACTGGTACACAAATTCCATTTATTGCATCAGTTGTAATTGGAACAATCCAATTAGGAGCAACAATTGATTATGCAATCCTTATGACTACAAAATATCTAGAAGAAAGAAAAAACAATACACCTAAAAAAGAAGCAGTAAAAATTGCTTTAGATAATTCTGTTTCTTCAATTTTTGTAAGTGGAATGTGTTTCTTTGCTGCAACAATTGGTGTCGGAATAGTATCTAAAATTGATATGATTGGATCACTTTGTACATTAATAGCTCGTGGAGCAATAATAAGTATGTTAGTAGTTATTATGATAGTTCCTTCATTATTAATAATATTTGATAAAGTGATATGTAAAACAACATTGGGATTTAAAAATAAAAAAGAAAGAGTTGATAATATGAAAAATTCTAAAATAAAAAAGAACGCTAAAAATCTTGCAATCTGGTCAATGATTGGAATAATGTCATTAAGCACAATGCCAGTATATGCCTTAACAAAGGATGAAACAGTATATTCTAAATTAAATGCAGATGGTTCTAAAAATTATACTATTGTAACAGAACACATAACAAATGATGATAAAAAAGATACAATAAAAGATGAAACAAATTTAAAGGATATAATAAATACAAATGGTAGTGAAGAATATAAATTAGATGGAAACAACATTACTTGGAGTGCTAATAAAAAAGATATTTATTATAAAGGAAACACTGAAAAAGAATTACCTGTATCTTTAAATGTTACTTATAAATTAAATGAAAAAGAAATTAGTGCAAAAGATTTAATTGGAAAATCAGGTACTGTAGAGATAACATTAAATTATAAAAATAATGATAAACATTTAGTAAATATTAATGGAAAATCTACAACTATGTATACACCATTTGTAGTTACTGTTGGAGCAACATTGGATTCAACAAAAGTTAGTAATGTTAAAGTTAGTAATGGTAAAGCAATATCAAATGGTAAAAGTTATGTAATAGCAGCTATTGCTTCTCCTGGTTTATATGAAAGCTTAGATATTTCTTCTCTTAAAGAAATGGATAAGATTACAATTAAATTTGATACAACTGATTTTGAATTAAGTTCTATATATTCAGCAGTTACTGCTAAATTATTAGACAGTAGTGATTTAGATGTATTTGATAATTTAGATTCTCTATATAGTAAAGTAGATACTTTATCATCTAGTAGTAATCAATTAGTAGATGGCACCAAAAAAGTAAGTGATGGTGCCAAAGAAATTAGAAGTGCTGTTGTCAATGCAATTAATGAATTAAAAAATAATAATGAATCACTTGATGAGAAAACTTTAATTGCAATAAAAGCCCAAGCCGTTAAAGAAGCTACAGATAAAGTTAAAGCTAATGAAGAGTCAATTAAAAATCAAGCTATAAAACAAGTAGAAGATTTAGAAAATGCAACTCATCAAATAAAAAATGCATCTGATGCTGGTGTAGACGCTAATACAGAATTACTAGGTGCTTTAAAACTTGCAGCTCATGAACAAATGAAAGCTACAGAACAAGGTTTAGCAGCATATAATGCCTGCCAATCTGGAGTAGAATCATATTGTGCATATGTTACAAGTGCAGAGCAAACTGCTATTAATGATGCAAAAATAAAATTTTATCAAAATGCAATGAACTTAGCTAAACAAACTGCTGCAAATACAGCATTCGAAACTGCAAAACAAACTGCAGAACAAACTGCTTCTGAAGTGTCAACAGGTGTAGCTACAAAAGTAGCAACTGCTGTTAAATCTACAGTAATTAATAAAGTTGTAACTTCTATGAATGCTTTAGTTGGTGGCCTTGATTCATTAATTGATGGTGCAACAACCGTAAGTGATGGAATGAAACAATTTAATGATGAAGGAATTCAAACAATTGCATCTTTTGTTAATAATGATGTTAAAAATTCATCTACAAAAGTAAAACAACTTGTTAAATTAGCTGATTCTTATGATACATTCACTTTAAAATCTGATGAAACAAAAGGAACAACTAAATTTGTATTAGTAATTGATGGTATAAAAAAAGAAACTCCAAAAACAACTACAACAAAAAAAGTTGAAAAAGAATCTTTTTGGACAAAAATTGTTAATTTATTCAAATAAATGTTAAAATAGTTATAGGTGATTTTTTATGAGTATTTACAATATTGCAATGTTATTTATGTTATTTATCACATATTCTATAATTGGATGGTGTATGGAAGTAACATGCAAATTAATAGAATTAAAAAAGTTTATTAATAGAGGATTTTTAATAGGACCTTATTGTCCAATTTATGGATGGGGTTGCATATTAATTACAGTATTATTGAATAAATATATGAAAGACCCGTTAGCATTATTTGTAATGGCAATTGTAATATGTTCAATACTTGAGTATTTCACTAGCTATTTTATGGAAAAGATATTTAAAGCAAGATGGTGGGACTATAGTAGAAGAAAATTTAATATCAATGGAAGAATTTGTTTAGAAACAATGATTCCATTCGGATTACTTGGATTAATATTAAGTTATTTTATTAATCCATTCTTTGTAAAAATTTATTCCTTAATTCCAAATACTTTATTAATAATTATATCAATAATTCTATTTGTGATATTCATAGTTGATAATTGCATTTCATATACTATTATGTTTAAGTTAAAAATACCTAAAATTAGTATTAGTAAAGATAGTACAGAAGAAATTACTTCGTATGTTAAGAAAATTATCGCTAATAGATCATGGCTTAATAAACGTCTTGTAAAAGCCTTTCCAAATATGATAGTAATAAAAAATAAGATTCGAGCATATAATAATGATATAGATGATATTACAAAATATTAAAAAACTTGTGTTTTAATAAGTTTTGTGATACATTAAGTATGGATTTAATTATTTATATTTCCTTTATCGGTTAAACAAGTAAAAGAGTAAAAATTAAAGCCAGACAAAGGAGGTATATTCATGGAAGATAAGAAAATCATTTGCAAAGAATGTGGAAAAGAATTTGTTTTCTCTGCTGGAGAACAAGAATTCTTCAAAGAAAAAGGTTTAAATGAACCTAAAAAATGCAAAGAATGTCATCAAAAACCTAGAGACCAAAAACCTAGAACTAGTCATTTTGATAACAAAAGAAACTAATTATTAGTTTCTTTTTTTTAACATTTATTTTTATTATTCATACATTAATATAGGTGATTATAATGAGTAAAAAAATAGTTATAGATCCTGGGCATGGTGGTAGTGATCCGGGAACATCAGGCAATGGAATAGTTGAAAAAGATTACACATTAAAAATAAGTGAATATATGAAAAAAAGATTTGATGATTTAGGAATTACTTCATCATTAACAAGAACAACAGATGAAACATTAGATTCAAATAATAGACCAAAAAGAGTACAAGACTTTTATGGAACAGGTAATGATGTAATAGTTGTATCTAATCACATAAATGCAGGAGGTCTTGGATGCCCTTGCCTCGGCTCTCGATTTAAATTAGGATACTAGTTAATATAAATAACTAGTTTTTTTTTCGTAGATTTTTTAATTTGAAATTTAATCTATATAATGAAATATATGGAGGACATTATGGAAAAAATAATATATAAAATTCAAACCAATAAAATTAAATGTAAAAAATGTGGAGATATTATTGAATCAAAGTATATTCATGATTTTAAAATGTGTAAGTGTAATTCAGTTGGTGTTGATGGAGGACATGAATATTTAAAAAGAATAGGAAAAGAAGAAGATTATGAAGATTTATCATTTGTAAGAAAATTAGTTAAAATTACAACAAATGGGTATAAGGTTATTAAATCAAAAATGAAACAATCTGAAATACTATCACAAAAAGATATTAAGTGTCCTATATGTAACTCTAATAAAATTGCATTAATGAAGGGAAATGGTGAAGAAATAATTGGTTGTGATATTGTTGGAATTATTTGTCATGATTGTGAGAAAATATTTGAGTTTTCCGATATAAAATATAAGAATGTAGGTGATAATGATGACAGAAAAAGTTTTAATTAGTGCTGGTTATAAAGAAGCACCAGTTCCTGTAGTAGAGCAGTATGCAAATAGATTTTTTCAAAAGAAGGTAAAAGATGATAAAGGTATAAAATATTTCATAGATGTATATGAATATGAAATAAGTGATGAATATAATTATGAATTTAAATTAGTAACTCAAAAAGATAAATTTTGGGTTAGAACTACAATATATTCGATTGAGAATATGACGATTGAAGAAATAGAGAAAGAGATAGAAGACATTTGGAAGAAGTGCAAGTTTAATTATTATCAACTTAAAAATCCTAAAATTTAAACATATTATAGAGAGCTAAATACAAATTGTACTTAGTTCTTTTTTTATACCCAAATGGGATACATAGCCATTATTAAGATGGCTAAAAAAGAAGGAGGTGAACAGATGAAAGAAGGTAAGATTATAGCAATCTCTAATCAGAAAGGAGGTACAGCAAAAACAACGTCTACATTTAGTCTTGGAGTAGCACTTGCTAAAAAAGGACAAAAAGTCTTATTAGTAGATGCTGATCCACAAGGAGATTTAACAACTTATATGGGATGGCATAATGTAGATGAGATACCTATTACTTTAGCAACACTTATGCAAGATTCAATAACTGATAAAGATGTGAATCCAAAAGAAGCAATCCTTCATCATAGTGAAGGTGTAGATTTAATTTCATCTAATTTAGAACTTTCTTCATTAGAAGTAAGTTTAGTAAATGCAATGAGTAGGGAATATACGATGAAAAATGTCTTAAATGGCTTAAAGAAAGATTATGATTATGTACTAATTGATTGTATGCCAAGTTTAGGAATGATAACAATTAATGCTCTTGCTTGTGCAGATAAAGTTATAATTCCTGTGCAAAGTCAGTTTTTAGCTACTAAGGGTATGGGACACTTGTTACAAACAGTAATTAAAGTCAGAAAGAAAATTAATCCTAACTTAGAAGTCGGAGGAATATTACTTTCTTTAGTTGATGAGAGAACAAGATTAGCTAGGAATATTAGGCAAGAATTAAATGATACTTATGGAATGGTATTTAAAATATTTGATACACAAATTCCAAGAGCAATAAAAATTGCTGAATCAACAGCACAAGGTCAAAGTATATTTTCATATGATAAAAATAGTAAAGTTGCACTTGCTTATGAGAATTTTGCAAAGGAGGTATTGAAAGATGGAACAAAAGAAAAACATAGACTTAACAACATTCAAGCTAGATGATTTCTTTTCAACTCAAGAAGACAGAGATGAAGATAAGAAAGAGAAAGTAGAAATAATTGATTTATCTTTAATAGATGATTTTCCAGAGCATCCATTTAAGGTACAAGAGAATGAAGATTTATCAAAGCTAAAAGAAAGCATAAAAGATAATGGTGTATTAGAACCAATAATTGTAAGAAAAAAAGAAAATAATAGATATGAAATAATTGCAGGGCATAGGAGAAAGTTTGCTTCTGAATTATTAGGTAATAACTTTATACCATGTATAGTTAGAGATATGACAAAAGAAGAAGCAATAGTATATATGGTAGATTCTAATCTTCATAGAACCAACATTCTTCCTAGTGAAAAAGCAAAAGCCTATAAGATGAAAATGAATGCAATAAAAAATATTAAAGGTGGACCACTGGGCCACAATGCTAGAACTAGAGATATACTAGGTGAAGAAAATTCAGAAAGTGGAAGACAAGTACAAAGATATTTACGTTTGAATGAATTAATATCAGAGCTTTTAGATATGGTAGATAATTCAGTTTTAAACGAAAAACCAGCAATAGCATTGAGACCAGCAGTTGAAATATCATATTTATCTAAGGATGAACAAGAAATGCTTTTTAATTCAATAGAATATTCTGATGCAACTCCATCTCATGCACAAGCAATAAAATTAAGAAAAGAGAGTGAGTTAAATGGATTAACAGAGGAATTTATTGAAAATTTGATGAATGAAGAAAAGCCTAATCAAATAACTAAAATTAAAATTAGTGAAAATAAGATTAAATCAGTGATGCCTAAAAATTATAAAGTAAATAATATGGAAGATTTTATTGTAAAAGCAGTTGAATATTATAGTAGGCATTTAAATAGAGATAGAGAGCGATAATTAAATCTTTTTATGAGAGAAGACAATAAATTGAATACACAAGAATTTGAAATTAATAGAAAAAATAATTATACGATTGTAGATAACTCTATTTTACGAAATAAAAAAATATCTTTAAAAGCCGTTGGGTTGTTATGCAAAATGTATAGCTTACCACCTGATTGGGATTATTCATTTAATGGATTAGTTTCGATATGTTCAGAAAGTAAGTCAGCAGTAAGATCAGCAATTAATGAATTGAAAAGATTTGGTTATATTGATATATTGAAAGAACAAAATTCTAAAGGGTTATTCGTTTATAAATATAAAGTATTTGATACTCCTCAGGAATACATTTTAGAAAAAAATAATCCAGGACCCGATTTTCCAGCTATGGATCATCCAACGTTGGATAACCAGCAACAATTAAATACTAATAAATTAAATAATAAAAAATATGATAAATATGATAAATCGACTTATGTCAATAATTCTAGATTTTTAAATGAATTAATTAAATCTGGATATATAACGATTGAAGATAATGATATTAAAAACTACTATGAATTGTTTAATAATATAATGCAAGAGTATTCTTCTGAAGATATTTATACTTCTATTCATTACATTACATCAAAAATCAAATTAAATAAATTTAGAGATGAAGATGGAAATGAAATTTCTAATAAATTTGGTTATTTTAATAATGCTTTAAAAAGTAATTTAAATAAGTTGGAGTATATGAAAAGTGAAACTGATTTATATGGTGATGACTTATTTGATGACATTTTAAATGTTAAAAGTGATAATGAAAGATAAATTCGCACATTTTAAATTAATTTAAATTTATGTAAAAATGATTCAAAGGAGTGATACAAAGTGAAAAAGAAAGTAATTTTATTTGTTATTTTATTAATGATTATATCAATACCAATTATAATCAAAGTTATTCACAAATCCGAAACACCAAAAACGAAGATAGAAGAAAAAATAAATACTAAAGAAGAAACAAAAACTGATGCATCAGAAGAAGAACAAAAAACAGAAATAACAAAAGAAGAAAGAGAAGGTGATAATACTTCTAAATCTTCTAAAGAATCTAATACAAATAAAAAGAATAGTTCAACAAAAGATTCATCAACAAATAATAAAAATACTTCTACACCAATCAATTCTAATAATGAAACAAAAGAGGTAGAGGTAAAAGTAGAAGAACCTAAAAAACAAACAGATGATAAAAAACATTATATAGATGTTCCTGATCTTAATTCTTATTACTATTCATTTCATCACGGACACATAGATTTTTCATCATTAGACGAATGTCAAAAAAATAGTGAGAAATATTTAATGATGGATGTAAATGATATATATGGATCGTGGTGTATGGAAGTTCAAGACGAGAATGGAAAAGTATTAGGAGCATATCTATATTTAAAATGTACATCTGGAAATTGTGATAGATATAAAGGTTATTAAATTGCACTAAGAAATTAGTGCTTTTTTTATTTTCAAATTAAGGAGGAAAGCAGAATGAAAATAAAGAAAATATTAATGGGAGTATTTGCACTAACACTTTCAGTTGTAGGATTAGTTGCAGGCACTCACACAGTTAACGCTGAATCAACCACATTAAAAATGACTGATAGTGGTTGGTGGTGGCAAAAAATTCAACCAGATGATGGAAATTATCATAGTTGGCATTTAACATGGTATGAATTTAATGGAAGAATAGCATATTGTATTCAACCAGGTATTCCAGAAGGAGATACTTATCAAACTGGAAATTTAGATTCATATAATATTTCAAATGAACAAAAAGAAAGAATAATGTTAATTGCATATTATGGTTATGACTATACTGGACATCAAACAACTGAATATAGAGCAGCAACTCAAGCTCTTTTATGGGAAACAATAAATGCAGATCAAACTGTATTTTCATCAAAAAGATGGGCACAAGGTACTATATATGATATTAGTGCTCAAAGAAATGAAATAGAAAGATTAGTAAGAAATCATTATGTAAGACCTTCATTCAATGGAATTACTATTAATGCAAAAGTAGGAGAAGAAGTAATACTTACAGATACAAACAATGTTTTATCAAATTATTATGTATCAGCAAGTAATGGTGCAGAGGTTAGAATTGATGGAAACAAATTAATAGTTAAAACAACTAAAGTTGGTAAAGTAACATTACAATTTAAAAAGAGATTATATACTGATAGAGAATATTTAGTTTATTACTCAAGTGGTAAACAAACTATGATGTCATCAGGGGTTGTAGATCCAGCACTATCAGTAGTTAATATTGAATCACTTGGAGGTAAAGTCGAATTTACAAAGTATGATAGAGATAACAATTCAACAATTCCAAGTGGTGAAGCAACTTTAGAAGGAGCAGTTTATGGAATATATAATGCTGAAACTGATGCATTAGTTTCTAAAGTTACAACTGGAAAAGATAGAAAAGGAAAATTAGAGCATTTACCAGCATTTGCGAAATACTACTTAAAAGAGATTCTTCCATCTAAGGGTTATGAATTAGATACTAATAAATATTATTTTGAAAGTACTTTAAAAAATATTGATAATGAAATAGCAGTTAATGAAAAAGTTATTAATAGAGATGTAGAAATTACAAAAGTATATGCAATAAACAAATCGGAAATAATGACACCAGAGCCAAATGTTGAATTTGGATTTTACAATAATAAAGGGAAATTATTTACTAAAGGAGTTACTGATAAAAACGGAAAACTTACAGTTAATTTGGTTTATGGAAGCTATACAGTTAAACAACTTACAACTTCAAAGGATACAACTAAGGTAGATGATTTTAATTTAGATGTAAGGGAAAGTGGTAGTAAAATTTATTACACAATTTCTAATGCTAAAATAACAGCAAAATTAAAAGTTGTTAAGATAGATAAAGATACTAAAGAAGTAATTAAAAGATCTAATATTTGTTTTCGAATATTCAATACAGATAAAAATGAATATGTATCACAATCAGTAACATATCCTAAGAAAGAAACACTTGATAAGTTTTGTACTAATAATGATGGTGAATTAATCACACCTAATCCATTAGAAAGTGGTAATTATAAATTAGAAGAAATTGATCAAGTAATCGATAAATATTTATGGAATAAAGAATCTCAAAAATTCACTATAGGTGAAGATTCAAAATTAATTAACGATAATGAATATGGAATATTATTTGAGGTTAAATTTGAAAATAAAGAAGTAAAAGGAACCATTAAAGTAAATAAGAAAGGTGAAAATGTAGAGCTTAAAGAAAATGGATATGAATATAAAGAAGTAGAATTAGAAGGAGTTAAATTCGGTTTATATGCTAATGAAAACATCACTGATGGAACTGGGGAAGTAATTTATAAAAAAGGTGATTTAGTAAAAGAAGTATTAACAGATAAAGATGGTAATATTAAAATAGATAATCTTCATCTGGGAAAATATTATTTGCAAGAAATCGCAACTGTTGGAAATCATGTATTGGATAAAACTAAATATGAATTTGAATTAAAGTATAAGGATCAATATACTGATACAATTGAATATACAACTTCAATTAAAAATCATTTGGCATCAGGAAAATTAGAATTTACCAAAATAGATTTTTCAACTAGTAAGCCACTTCCAGATACAAAAATAGAAATATATACTGAAAATGATGAGTTAATTTTTACAGGTATAACTGATGAAAATGGAAAAATCATAATAGACAGACTTCCTGTTGGCAAATACTATATTCTTGAAAAAGAAGCCAAAGAAGGATGGGAGATTAATCCTGATAAAATGTTCTTTGAAATAAAGGAAGATGGAGAAATAGTTAAATCAGTTATGAAAGACAACCAAATAGTAGAAGTACCTAATACTTATATTACTGATAAAAATCAATATGTAATTGTTGCTATAATTGTCGGTGTTGCAGGTATAGGAACTATTGCTTATGGAGTAAAAAAGAATAGGAAAAAATAATTAACATTAATAAATGTATAAAATAAAAATTTACACATTTTTACTTTTATAAGCTAAATGTTATCATGTTCTTGTGGTGAGAATATGAAGGTTAGAAAGACAATAAATTTAAACGAATTAATGCTATTAGAAAAAGTAAGGATGATTTATAATGAAAAATATGATGGTATAAAGGAAAATAGAATCTTAACTGAAATATATAAAATATTAAATAGTAAATTTCTTAAATTAGAACTTGAAGATAATAAAGAAATAAATGATATTAAATATATTAAAGTATTTAAATTTGCAAGTGGAAAAATATTAGAGCATGAAATGAATATTTATAATGAATTATTAGCAGAGAATTTTAGAATAAATGATTCATATTATGAGTATAGATATGAAGATAAAGCCATTATAGATTTAATTAAGCAACTTCATAAAGAATCAATATTGTACGAAGATAAAGTTGCAACAATGGATGAGAGTGATCTTGTAGCAGAAGAATATTATATGGAAATAGAATACAAAGATTAGTATTCTGTTTTTATTTTGTATGGAAGGATACGATATGAAAAAAATAAAATTTAATAAGTATATAATTATAGGAATTATTTTAATATTATTCGCAATAATAGGGGGCAATTATAAATTGCTCCTTAATTATTTTAACGATAAGCAAGAAGAAAAAATGATTCAAGAATTTTATCAAGATGATTTATCAAATGAAGAAACTGAACAAGAAAATATAGAAAGTGATTCAGATAATAAACAAGCAGAAAATAAAAAAATTAATTATGTTGCAGTGCTTAAAATTAATAAAATTAATTTAGTTAGAGGATTAGTTGATGAATCTAGTTATTTAAATAATGTTAAATATAATGTACAAATAATAAAAGGTTCTAATATGCCTGATGTTGTTGGTGGTAACTTAATACTTGCTGCTCACTCTGGTAATGCAAGAATTTCCTATTTTAGAAATTTAAATAAATTAGAAATTGGGGATGAGGCAACAGTTGATTACAAAGATAAAACTTATACTTATAAAGTAGATAATATTTATGATGTTGATAAGAATGGTAAAGTTGAAATTAAAAGAAACTTATCTAAAACAACATTAACTTTAATTACTTGTAGGCATAATACGGAAAAACAAATAGTTATGATATTAGAACTAGTATAGGAGGATAGATTGGAAAATAAAATAATTAATTTAAGATATAAAACTATTCTAAAATTGATAAAAAATGGAATAGATTCTGATGAGAAAATTAGAAATATCAAAATAGATGACATTTTTAATATTAAAGGTATAACAACTGATGATATTAAAAATATTAAATTGTTGAGAGAAGCCATAAGAAACAAAAATCTTATGACTTTTTTTATTTTGAAAGAAGGTGATAAAGATAATGAATTTAAAAAATAACACGAAAGGAGGTGAGAAAATGTTAAATCAAGTTATATTTGTTGGAAGACTTACTAAGGATATTGAATTACAAGAATCTGAGAATGGTAATAAATATGCAGTAGTAACATTAGCAATTCCTAGAACATTTAAAAATGCAGAAGGGGTTTATGAAACTGATTTTATTTCAGCAAAAATGTTTGACAGAGTTGCTGAAAATTGTTCTGAATATTGTAAAAAAGGAGACATAGTAGGTGTTAAAGGAAGAATGCAATCTAACTCTTATGAGAAAGATGGAGAAACAAGATTCTCAACAGATGTTATTGCAGAAAAGGTAACATTTCTATCAAGTAGAAGTAAAGAACAAGAAGCAAGAGATGAAAGATAATTTCATCTCTTTAACTTTATAGAAAGGAGAAAATAATGAAAGAATATACTGTAGAAATATTTGCAGAATCATACAATAGTTACGTGGTAAAGGCTGATAGCAGTGATCGTGCAGTTATGGAAGCCATAAGCGATTTTCTAAAAGAAAATGATACTGAGTCTATGATAACTATTAAGTCAGTAAAAAATAATGACCAAGAAACAGAAGATGAGGAATAATATCCTCATTACTAGCAAGCAATGAATTTGTATAGCACCCTTAAAGGTGCTTTCAAATTCAAATATGGGGAAACCCCAATCCCCTTAATATAGAAAGGAACAGAATTATGAGTAATTTTTTATTTTTCCTATTAGGTTTAATGATAGGAGGATTATCAGGTATAACATTAATGTGTATGTGTATAATTTCTAAAAAATCTGATTTAGAATTGGTATCTTATGAAAAGAACAAGACAGAAGAACATAAGACTAACAAGTGAAGAAGAAAAATTGTTAAGAAAAAAATGTTTTGATTTAGGAATTACTGAGTCAGAATTTTTTAGATCATTGGTTAATGATTATATGCCTAATACTAATCTTAATAAAGAAATTAATAAATTAACTTATGAGATTAGAAAGATAGGAATTAATATAAATCAAATAGCAAAGGTTTCTAATCAAACAGGAAATGTTAATTATATTTATTTAGAACATTATAAAAAAGAATTAGATAAACTAATTTTAGAAATAAGAGATAAAGTTTTAGATATTGGTAGGATAAGAAGGTGATTTTATAGCAGTAACAAAATTATGGAAAATAGGGAGTAATTTAGGCAGAACTATTGATTATGCAGAGGATAGAAAAAAGACTAATTCCAATCTTATTGATTTAAATGTTGCTATTGATTATGCAATGAATAAAGATAAGACTGAAGAATTTTTTTATGTGTCTGGAATTAATTGTGAAATAGAGACAGCTTTACAACAAATGAATCAGACTAAAAGATTATTTAATAAAACAAAAGGTATTTTAGGATTTCATGGTTATCAATCATTTAAAGAGGGAGAAGTTACTCCAGAATTAGCTCATGAAATTGGAGTTAAACTTGCAAATGAAATGTGGGGTGATAGGTTCGAAGTAGTAGTTTCAACTCATTTAAATACTAAGCATCTTCACAATCATTTTATTGTTAATTCAGTTTCATTTATTGATGGCATGAAATTTTATTCTAATAGATCATCAACAGCAAGATTAAGAGAAATTAGTGATGATTTATGTAAAGAATATGGATTATCAGTCTTAGATGAAAAGCCAACATCTAAAGGTAGAATTTACTTTCCGTATTATCTTAAGAACACTAACAGAAATAACTATTACAAAAAAACTAAAAGAGATATAGATATTGCTATAGCTAAATCTTCAAACTACAAAGAATTTATTGAAATACTGTCTTCTATGAATTATGAAGTGCAGAATAGATATGGAAAACTTTCAGTTAGAAATTTATATTATAAAAGAAATATTAGAATTGAGAGATACTTTGGTGAAGAATATTCCATAGATAATATTAAATCAAGAATATTAGAGGAAGAGTATATTGAGAATGTATCTCAAAATAATAAAGGATTTTATAAGAAAAATTTTAGTCATAAGTATCATGGAATTGTCGCTTTATATAGATATTATTGTTATCTATTAAAAGTTTATCCTAATAAAAAATATAATAACTATACCTATATCAAAGATGATGCTATGAAATTGGAAAAATACAATTTAATTATTAGAATGTTTGATAGAGAACAAATAACTGATGATGAATCATTTAGAAAGTATGAAATTATGATAAATAATAAATATGATGATTTAATTAACATTAGAAAGAAGTTAAGAAAACAATTTTCTAGTATTAATAATAAACAAGAAAAAATAAGAATCATGAAAAAGATAAAAGAAATAAATGAAGAATTACCTAAATTAAAAAAAGAAATAGATTTATGTAATGAAATAAATGTTGAATCTATATCCATTAAAGAAAAAATTGAGGGATTAGAAAAAGAAAATCAAAAGGAAAGGAATGAGTAAATGAATCAGTCAAGTGATGCTGCAGAACAAATTGTAAGAATGAGTTTAGAAGGCTTTGAGGTCGCTGTTAAAGTAACAGGAAGTGGTGCTAAAAATATTGCAGTGCTTTTATATACCATTATGAAAAATAAAGAACAAACAAGTGGTAAATCAAAACTTTCAAGTATGTTAAAAAGTGGTAAGACACTTACAATTTTTACTATTAAAAAAGATGATCTTGCAAAGTTTCAGCAAGAAGCAAAAAGATATGGAATACTTTATTGTGCATTAGTAGATAAAAAAGATAAATCTAAAGATGGGATAGTAGATATAGTTGTTAGAAAAGAAGATTCAGCAAGAATAAATAGAATAGTAGAAAGATTTAAATTTGCAGAATTTAATAAGGCAGAAATTATATCTAGCATTGAAAAAAATAGAGAGAGTGTTAATAAAGGCAAGGAGCAAAATCCAAAATCAAGAGTCAAAAAGAAAGAAGATAATTCTTTAAACCCCCATTTGGCAAAGACAGAAAAAAGCCCTCTGTCAAAGCCTTTCTCAGAAGTGCAAAAGACTTCACCAATTAAGGGTAACAACTTAAAAAGTAAAAAGCCATCAGTTAGAGCAAAGTTAAATGATTATAAGAAAGAAATAAAGGATAAATCTGTAAGTAAAGAGATTAATATTGATAAAAATATAAATAAATCAAAGGGTAGAACTAAATGAAAGATGTAAAAGTTTTAGAATTAGATAAATATGAAGAAGGACTTATTATAAATGCATTAAATGAATTTAGAAATAAATTAATCGAGGAAGGTAAGGATACAACTTTTGTAGATGAATTATTATTAAAAGTATTAAATCTACCAGAGAAAAAAAGAATGTTTCCAAGAAAGTATATTGAAGAAAGATAATTATTTAATTTATATATTTGGAATTATTCCAGTTATATGGTTAGGAGTACTTATAGCGCCAATATCTTCTAATGGACTATTTAATATTATTGAAGGTTTTAGTAATGCTATAAGCCATCCGTTTAATATGATTTTTTGTAAAAATACTATACCAGTAGTATTTATTTTTGTTTTAGTTTATGTATTTGGAATAACAATATATTTAATGGATAAAAAGAATTATAGAAGAAGAGAAGAACATGGCTCAGCTAAATGGGGAAATGTTCACGAATTAAATAAGAGATATTCTCAAATTCCATTTGAAGTTAATAAAATATTGAGTAAAAATTTTTCTATAGGATATGATGCCCATAAGCATATGAGAAATTTAAATACTATTGTGATTGGTGGTAGTGGTGCTGGTAAAACAAGATTTTATGCTAAGCCTAATGTGATGCAAGCCAATACATCATTTGTAATACTAGATCCTAAGGGTGAAATAACTAGAGCAGAAGGTAATTTATTAAAACAAAAAGGTTATGAAGTTAAAGTGTTGGATTTAATTAATATGGAAAAATCTCATTGCTATAATCCGTTTGTTTATATAAAAGATGAGAACGATGTTCAAAGATTGGTTACAAATCTTTTTAAGAGTACCACTCCTAAAGGTTCAACATCTCAAGATCCATTTTGGGATACTGCGGCTTCTATGCTACTTTCTGCACTTATATTTTATTTGAAATATGAAGCACCAGAAGAAGAACAAAATTTTCCTATGGTAATGGAAATGATAAGAGCTGGAGATGTTAAGGAAGATGATGATTATTATGTAAGTCCTCTTGATATGCTATTTAATGAATTAGAAGCAAGAGAGCCAGATCATATTGCTATAAAATATTATAAAGGATATAAATCTGGTGCTGGTAAAACATTAAAATCTATACAAATAACTTTAATAAGTAGATTAGAAAAATTTAATCTTGATTCAATGAGTAAACTTACTCAAACTGATGAATTAGATTTAGGTTCATTAGGAGAAAAGAAAGTAGCCTTATTTGCAATCATATCTGATACAGATAAGTCTTTTAATTTTATAGTCAGTATTTTATATACTCAATTATTTCAGCAACTATTTTATTTAGCAGATAATGTTTATAATGGTGCACTTCCTGTTCATGTGCATTTTTTAATGGATGAATTTGCTAATGTAAGTTTACCTGATGACTTTGAAAATATTTTATCTACAATGAGAAGTAGAAATGTATCTGTATCCATTATTTTACAAAATTTGGCACAACTAAAAGCACTTTTTGAAAAACAATGGGGGTCTATAGTTGGTAACTGTGATGAGTTTTTATATCTAGGTGGTAATGAGCAAGAAACTTTTAAATATGTTTCAGAATTACTTGGAAAAGAAACTATTGATACAAATACTTATGGTAAAACAAGTGGATTAAAAGGTAATTATTCTACCAACTATCAAAATGCAGGAAGAGAGTTGCTTATGCCTGATGAAGTAAGAATGATTAATAATAAACAATGTGTTTTATTTATAAGAGGTGAAAGACCAATTATAGATTTAAAATTCGATATAAAAAAACATCCAAATATTAATTTTACTCCAGACGGAAATGGAAAAAATTATTATCATGGAACAACTAATGAATCTATCGGAGAAGTTAGTATTTCTTTAATAGATGAAAATACTGAATTTAATGAAATAGAAAAAATTAAAAATAAATATGAAGTTATCTATTCAGAAGAGATAGATGATTTTTTAGAAAGAAAGGGAAAATATGAAAGAAAAAGAAAAGCAACAAAACAAACTAAAAAAGACTGAATCTAAATTAAAGATGTTAGGTCTTTCTTTAGTTCCATTATTGAATATTAGTACTGTTTATGCAGCAGATGATCCAATAGCAGCAGTAAACAATTTAACAAATTTTATTTTTACTTTGGTTCAATCTTTAGGAGCAATAATGCTAATCTTTGGTGTTGTTCAATTTGGTATGTCTTTTAAAAGCCATGATGCAAGTCAAAGAGCGAGTAGTGTAATGACAATAGGTGGAGGGTTAATAATTTGTTTTTCAAAAGCAATTATTACAAAAATATTAGGATAGGAGTTGTTGTAAATGAGTGATAATTGGGTTGTTCAAAACTTACAAAATGCACTTGATACATGGAACTCAAAATTAGCAGAAATTTGGAGTTTAGTTACAACTACACCAGAAACATTTAAAGGTGGTGCAATATGGAATGTAATTAAAAGTATTTATAATTCTATGCAAGGAATAGGACTAGGATTACTAGTTCTATTTTTCCTTGTAGGAATGATCAAAACTTGTGGTTCTTTTGATGAAGTTAAAAGACCAGAACAGGTATTTAAATTATTTATTAGATTTGTTTTGGCAAAAATAGTTGTTACCTATGGAATGACATTAATGTTAGATGTATTTAAGATAACTCAAGGTATAACATCAAAGATAATATCTACAGCCAATATAACTTTTAGTTCAAAAAGTACCTTACCTAATTCTATAATTACAGCAATAGAATCTTGTGGTTTCTTTGAATCTATTCCATTATGGGCAGTTACATTAATTGGGGGATTAGTTGTAACCGTTTTATCATTTATTATGATAATGACAGTATATGGTAGGTTCTTTAAGTTATATTTATATACAGCATTAGCACCAATTCCTTTATCAAGTTTTGCAGGTGAACCAACTAGTAACATTGGGAAATCTTTTTTGAAAAGTTACACAGCAGTTTGTTTGGAAGGAGCGATTATTGTATTATCTTGCATTATATTTAGTTTATTTGCATCATCGCCACCAGTAGTAGATTCAAGTGCAGCGGCAGTAACACAGGTCTGGAAGTACATTGGAGAATTAATATTTAATATGTTAGTTTTAGTGGGAACTATAAAAATTTCAGATAGAATAGTAAGAGAAATGATGGGATTATAGTGTTATAATATTTATAGGAATTTTATGTATTTTTAGTATTGGAGATGTTATCAAATGTGTATGGAACAATTAATTAATGAACTACTAATTTCAGAAGAATATCAAAAAATAAAATATAAATGTTTAAGTATAAAAGTTTCTGTCCCATTTTATATTTATTATCCACAAAATGAAAATAAAAAAATAGATAAATGGGCAAAACCATTTTTTGATTTAATTTTAAATGTATTGGATAAAGAGAAAATTGATTATAATAAATTAACTTATTATATGATTGATAATGATAAATATAATGAGATTCGTTCTTTCCTTTCCATGTTTCTAAAAACAAAAGAAGAAATTAATGAAATAGCAAAGTGCATGGAAAAACGCCAAAATTTAATCGATTTGTTTGACGATATTAACGAGTATGATATTGCCTATTGGGTATTTATATATATATTAGACAACTATACTAATATTGAAAATGAATTTGATTGGATTTTAGAAAATGAAAATTTTATTTATGAAAAAAATCCTTATAATTTAATAAAAATTAATGGTTGTAAGTTTAAAAAAGACGGAATACTTTATGATGATAAAGCATATTATTATAACCCATATATTCATAAAAAATATATAAATTCAATGGATTCTATGCCTGGATTTGCTAAAGTCATTGAGGATGAAACTACTAACTGTGATATTTTATATCGACTTGACGAAAATTTGGCAATTCCAAAGGCATATTATTATGATTATACAGGAATATCTTTCGCTAAGCTAAGAGGACCTAATTTTGATTTTAAAAAAGATAATTTAAATGATTTTAAGACAATAACAGTTCATATTGATGAAGAAAGTTTAAATAAATTAATACTTATTAAAAAAACTGTTTTTGATGAAAATACTAAGGAAGAATTTTGGCATATCGAAATAGAAACTTTACCATGTGTTAGAGAAGATAAAGAATATATACTGACAACTTTTATACATGGAATGTATTTTCCAAATAAAAATAAATTTACTCATATTGATTTGGCTGTTAATAGATATTCTTCTGATGTTTATTTAGCTAAATATAATGATAGCAATGGAAATATAAAAATAGATAAATATACAAATTCTAAAAAAGAACATTATAAAATATGGTGCATTGAAAATGGGGAGTTCTCTACATCGACTTGGAAAAAGTTAGTTTTGGTATCTCTTTTAGATGGATACGAGAAATTATTTAGAGAAATTGTTGATTAGTGTTAATTTACTTAGGAGGTGAAATTATAAATAAAACAAGAGATGAATTAGTAAAAATGTATATACAATCATTAGAAGAAAATGTTATTCCTTGGAGAAAGGGTTGGCTTAATTCATTAAATAAAAATGGTATTACAAATACTTCTTATAAAGGAATTAATCAGTTATTATTATCTTATGTTTCATATAAAGAACATTATGAAGATAATAGATGGTTTACTTATGTCCAAATTAAAGAAAAAGGATATAAGTTAAAAAATAGTAAAGGTAAAGGAGTTCCTATAGAATTTTGGTCAGTTTATGATATTAAGAATAAAAAGAAAATTTCTTTTGAAGAATATAACAAAATAATAGACAAGGCTCCTGAACGTAAAGAACAATATAAGACATTTTGCAATGTTACTTATGTATTTAATGGTAGTTTAATAGAAGGACTTAAAGAACTAGATAAAACAAAAAATAATAATATTCAAGTCAATAGCTATATAAATAAAATTATAGATAAGTTAAAGGTTAAATATAAAGAAGAAGGTGATAAGGCATTTTATAATACAATTGAAGATAAAGTAGTATTGCCTGAAAAAAATAAATTTTATGATAAATATTCATATTATGCAACACAGCTTCATGAATTATGTCATTCTACTAGACATGAATCTAGGCTAAATAGGTTTGATATTAATAATAAACAAGATTATGCAAGAGAAGAATTAATTGCTGAGATTAGTTCTTCTTTTTTGATGCAAAAATTAGATATAAATCCAAAGACTGAGGATTATAACAATCATAAAGCCTATATTCAAAGTTGGATTCAGATATTAAAAGATAAACCTAATGAATTATTTAAAGCAATAAATGAGTCAAATAAAGTATGTGAATATATTGAAGATAAAATGAGAAATAAAGAAAGGAAAAATATTAGATGATAGATAATTTTATTGATAAGAAAACAGAGAAGTATTTGTTAGATAAATTAAAAGATTTAGATAATAACAATTTCCATGATGGTATGGAAATAGAATATATTTTATACAACAAATTGCAAAATGAATTTAGAGTATTAATATCTGATGGATATGAATCATCATATGAAGACACAATAGATGTATTTTCAAATAGAGTAACAAATGAAATGTATGTTCCTGAATGGGACTTTAATTTTGACTATTATGTATTTAATGAATTAGAAATTAAAGGTAATAGATTGTTATATGTATCACCAAACACTCATCATGGATTATGGAATTCACTTTATGAATTGTATCCAAATGATATTGATTGTAAAAAGGGTGTTCAAAAATATTTAAAATTTTGTAAGCAAAATAATATAACAAAAGAAACAATAGAAAAATATTGTGAATTTTCTAAATTACCAGAAGATTGCATGAAATTTTATAATGGAAAGGATAAAGAAAGATAATGGAAGTAAAAATTAATAAAGAAATAAGAAACTATTCGGAAAATATATTTTTCGGATTATCTTTAAGGCAATTTATTTTTAGTATTTTAGCTTGTGCAAGTGCACTCATATTATTCTTTATATTCAAACCAGTTTTAGGAACCGAAATAACATCATGGATTTGTATAATTGGTGCTATTCCATTTGGAATAATGGGATTTGTTAAATACAACGGTATGACTGGTGAGCAATTTATGCTTGCTTATATTGAATCTGAGTTTTTAACTAAAAGAGAATTAGTCTTTGAACCGACTAATTTTTATTATGAATTAATAAATACGAGGGAAAAGGAGAAAATAAATGAAAGCAATGAAAAAAGTCTTTAAATTCAAAAAAGATGTAGATGAATTTGATATTCCTAAAAATATTCAAGGAATAATACCTATTAATAGAATATGGAGAGATGGAATATTTTTAATAGGAAAAAATAAATATACTAAAACCTATATGTTTACTGATATTAACTATGCAGTTGCAAGTAGAGGAGACAAAGAAGCAATATTTTTAAAATATTCAGAACTATTAAATTCCTTAGATAGTGATGCTACTACAAAAATAACAATAATAAACAGAAAGTTAAATAGAGTGGATTTTGAAAAGAATATATTATTAAAAAGTTCCGATGATAACTTAGATAAATATAGAAATGAATATAATCAAATGTTATTAGAACAAATAACTAATAATAAAAAGATGATTCAAGAAAAATATATTACTGTATCAATTGAAAAGAAAAGTGTTGAAGAGGCAAGAAACTATTTTAAAAGAATTGATGTAGAGTTTAATAATCATTTAAGAGAACTTGGTTCACATTTGATAAAATTGGATGCTAGTGAAAGATTAAGACTCTTTCATGATTTTTACAGATTAGATGATACAGAAACATTTAATTTTGATAATAAAGAATTAATGAAAAAAGGACATAATTTCAAAGATTATATTTGTCCTTCGTCAGCTTCTTTTCAAAGTGATTATTTTGAATTCGAAAATAAATTTGGTAGAGCAATATTTTTAAAAGAATATGCTAATTTTATTAAAGATGATATGATTTCAGAATTAACTGATATTGATAAAAGTGTAATATTATCTATAGATATAATTCCTATACCTATGGATGTGGCAATTAGAGAGGTGGAGAATCGAAGACTGGGTGTAGAAACCAATATTACGAATTGGCAAAGAAGACAAAATAGTAATAATAACTTTAGTGCAGTTATTCCTTATGATATGGAACAGCAAAGACAGGAATCTAAAGAAATGTTAGACGATTTAACAACACGTGATCAAAGAATGTTTGTATGTGTCATTACTTATGTTCATACAGCTGATACAAAGAAACAACTAGATGAAGATACAGAAAGTATTTTATCAATCGGTCAACAACATTTATGTCAATTAGGAGTATTAAAATATCAACAATTAGATGGAATTAATACAGCACTTCCTTATGGTATGAGAAGAATAAATGCTTTAAGAACACTAACTACTGAGTCACTTGCAGTTTTTACACCATTTAGAGTACAAGAAGTAAATCATACAAATGGTATTTATTATGGATTAAATGTAATAAGTAAAAATATGATAGTGGCTGATAGAAAGCAGTTATTAAATGGTAATAGTTTTATACTTGGAGTATCAGGTTCTGGTAAGTCATTTTCTGCTAAAAATGAAATAGTTTCACTAGCATTAAGAGATCCAAATGCAGACATATTAATAATTGATCCTGAAAGAGAATATGCAAAACTAATAGGACCTTTGAATGGTCAAAATGTTGTTATTAGTGCAACTAGTAATAATCATATAAATCCCATGGATATTAACTCTGAATATGGAGAAGGTAGTAACCCAGTAACTTTAAAATCCGAATTTATCTTGTCCTTATGTGAGATATTGATGAAAGATAAAAAATTAGGACCACTAGAAGAATCTATAATTGATAGATGTACTAATAAAGTATATAGAAGTTATCAACAAGGAAACTATCAAGGAGTTCCACCAACACTTATTGATTTAAGAGAAGAATTATTAAAGCAACCAGAAAAAGAAGCAAAAGATTTGGCAACAGTTCTTGAAAGATATACTAATGGTTCATTTAATACTTTTGCAATGGAAACAAATGTAAATATTAATAGTAGAATAATCAACTATGATATTTTAGAGTTAGATAAATCACTTAGATCATTTGGTATGTTAGTAGTACTAGATAATATTTTAAATAGAATAACATTGAATAGAAATAAAGGTAGAAACACTTATATTTTTATAGATGAAATATACTTATTATTTCAACATGAATATTCTGCTAACTTCTTGTTTAAACTTTGGAAAAGAGTTAGAAAGTATGGGGCATATTGTACTGGTATAACACAAAATGTAGAAGATTTATTACAAAGTCATACAGCTAAAACAATGTTAGCAAACTCTGAATTGATTGCTATGTTAAATCAAGCAGCTACTGATAGATTAGAATTAGCAAAACTTCTTAATATATCTGAAATGCAATTAAGTTATATTACTAATTCTGAACCAGGAGAAGGATTGTTAAAAATAGGAAGCAATTTAATTCCTTTTGAAAATCATTTTCCTAAAGATTTAGAATTATATAAATTGATGAGTACAAACCCAAAGGATAAATAGTTGTGAAAGATATTAAAGTAAAAGAAAAATATAAAACAGGTATTAAAACTATTGATAAATCGGTTGTTTGGACTTCTAAAGTAAAAGATTCTATAAGTGATATAAGAGATAGAAGTAATATGCTTAATGAAGAAAAAACATCTAATGTAGAATATGCTGATAACAAGATTGAGATGATGACTAATAAATCTAAAAATACAACGATTAATAGTTCTAAAAAAGTGCTTACTAAAATAAAAGATAGAATAATAAAGAATTATAAAAATAAAAAAGTAAATAAAATTAAAACTGGTGTAGAAAAGAAAATTAAAGATAAGACAATTAAGGAGTTTAAAGATACTCCTAAAAATATTGAAAGAGCAAGAAAATTTGCTATAAAAACTAAACAAACAACACAGAAAACAGCAAAGGTAACAGCTCGTGTAACAAAGAAAATAATAAAAGCAATGATTAGTTTTACTAAATCATTAATTGCTGGAGTTAAATCTTTAGTTGCTTTGCTTGGTACAGGTGGATTAATAGCAATTATAGTAGTAATATTAATTTGTTTGATAGGATTATTATGTTCATCTATGTTTGGTATTTTCTTTTCTAATGAATCTAATAGTAGAACAATGAGCAGTGTAATATCTCAAATTAATAATGAGATTTATGAGAAGGCAGAAAAAGAACAATTAATGACTCCCAATAGTGAAATAGTTATGGATAATACGATTACTAATTGGAAAGAAGTAATTGCAGCATATTCTGTTAAATACGCAAATGATAAAGAAAATGCCGATATAATTATGTATATAAATGAAAAAAATATTAAAAATATACGAAATGTTTTTAATGATTTTAATAAAGTTAGTATATCTAAAGCATCAAGTAATGGGGATTTAATAGCAACAGATGGTTCTTTTATTCAAGGCAGTTCATCTAATACTCAAACGAAAACTGATGATGGTAAGACAATTATTCATGTTATTATTCAATCAAAAAGTTTAGATGAGATAATGAATCAATATAGTTTTACAGATGAGCAAAAGAAAAATACTAGAGAATTATTGAGTGATAAGTATTCAGATTTATGGGCTCAGTTATTGTATGGAACAAACTTTGGTGATTTTATTAATTGGAAACAAACTGATGAAACTTGGGCAAGTACACCTATTGGTACATCTGGTAAAACTTTAAGACAGATAGGTTGTTTAGCAACATCTATTTCTATATTAATTGAAAGGTCTGGAGCTGGAAAGACAATAGTACCTTTTACTCCACAGACATTTGTTCAGAAGATGAATGAAAATGGCGGCTTTGATGAAAATGGTAATTTACAATATGGAGCAATTACTAAGTTTATTCCAAGTTTTTCTTTTGTAGGAAGAGTAAGCTTGGAAGGTAAATCTAAAAATGAGAAGTATCAATTAATTAATAAATATCAATCACATAATTATTATCTTGCAGTAGAAGTAATGGGTGATACAGGACAACATTGGGTTGCAGTAATAGATACAATAGGTAATAGAGTTACAATGGCTGATCCAGGTAGTAGTGCAACTGATTTATGGGGTAAATATAAATGGCAAAATACTTCTCAATTTGTATATTTTAAAAACAATTAAAGAGTCTCTCTGTTAGTTCAGAGAGACTTTATTTTTTTATTTTAAGCTAAGTTCTTTAAGTTTAATATCTATTATTTTATTTAAGTATTCATACATATCATTATTAAAACTTTTAACTAACATTTTAGATAATGTATCATTGTTAGAATATTTTCCTAATAAGTAATCATATAGTTTTAATTTTTCATCACTTCTAATAAAATTTATATAGTCTCTATATTCCATATTATTTAGTAGAGTACTAAGTTTTTAAATCAATTTGTTCCATTCGCTTATCTGGTAAATTAAAGTTCATATTATTTAATATTTCTGTTAATTCTTCTGCTACGTTTACTTCTTTATTTTTATACATTACATACCTCATTTATTCTCATTTATTTATATTATACATTATTTATCCATTTTAAGAAAATATCCAAAAAATAAATTGGTTTTGAAAAACCAGTTGACAATATGAAAAAATGATGATATATTTATATTGGTTTTAAAAAACCAAGGAGGGATTTACGTGGAAAATAATATGAATAATGAATGGAAATTACTTAATCAATTAGCTGGAACTATACATCTTAGTAATCGTGGCGAATTTATTTATGAACTTTGCTTTTTAAGATATGTAAGTAAAAAAGCTTTTATGGATTTAGCACATCAAGAAAACGTGAAAATTGATAATATAGTAGGAAAATTTAATGAAATATTATATTTGAATAATAAAAATAATTATTTTGAAAATTACATAGAAGATATGAATTTAGTTGAAGATACAATAAAAGAAATAGAAAAATTTAAATATTCTATTGATGAAACAAAAGATATTATATGTGCCTTATCCAGTTATTCTGATGTAGTTATAAAGAATATAATGAATTTTGATTTATTAGCTAACGAAGGATTTAGAAGTGGTCAAACTGGGACTCCAGAGCAATTATGTAGAATTGTAAATTTGTTTTTAGACATTAACAAAAATGATGAGGTGTTGGATATATGTTCATCCTATGGCAATTATTTGGTTAATGTTGGAAATTGTTGTTCTTATAAATCTTTAACAGGAATTGAAATTAATTCTAATGCATCTTTGATTTCTAAAATAAGATTAGCTGTCCTTGGTTTTAATAGCAAAATAATTACTGCTGATTTATTTTCATTAGATTATAGTAAAAAATATGACAAGATATTATGTGATTATCCATGGGGAATGAGATTTGATAAAATTACTCAAGATTATTTATCTCATAGTACAGAAAAAATGAGATTTAACTGGAAAATTGCATCTGGATCAAGTGATTGGTATTTTATTAATATTTTATTAACAATGTTAAAAGAAAATGGTAAAGGGGTATTGCTTTTACCTGCAGGTCCATTATTCAAAACAATAGATGAAACTTTTAGAAAAGATTTAATTGACAATGGATTAATAGAAGCTATTATAAAAGTTCCTTCAATTAGAAGATATACTTCTATAGAGCAATATGCAATGGTTATTAGTAACAATAATGAATCTGTTAAATTTGTAGATATTTCTAAAGAAGTATCAGGTGATAAATTTAAACAAGTTGTATTGATGAACAAAGTATTTGATATCATTAATAATGATAAAAACAAAAATGTAGTAATAAAATCAAAAGAGGAGCTTGCTAATAACGGATACTTATTAAAAGTAGATAATTATGTTGGTGTAAAAGAAATTCAATATCATAATCCAAGAAAATTAGCTGATTTTGTTTTAGATAAGTATAGAGGTTATCAAATGACTTCAAAGGAAGTAGAAGAATTAGAAGATGAAAACGGTGAATATGAAATACTTACAATCAGTGATATAGATAATGGAATTATTTCATCTAATTTAAAGAAGGTTTCAGTTAATGACAATAGATTTGAAAGATACTTAGTTCAAGAAAATGATATTATAATTTCATCTAAAGGTACAAGAATTAAAATTGCCGTTGTAAACAACATTGAAAATAGGAAAATCGTAGCAAATGGGAATTTATTGGTATTACGAATTGATACAAATAAGTTGAATCCATATTATTTAGCTTCTTATTTGAACTCTTCAAATGGACAAGCTACTTTAAATCAAATTCAAACTGGATCAGTAATAATTTCAATAAATCCTAGTAATTTAATTGAAATGAATATCTCAACATTTGATATAGAAACTCAAGAAAAAATTGCAAATAAATATTTAATGAAACAAAAACAATACTTAATTGCAAAAGAACATCTAAAGAAAATAGAGGAAGAATATGAAAACTATTTTGATGATGAAGTATTGGAGATGTTTTAATGAGAGAAGAAGTTAATTTATTAGAAATACAAGAAAAAATTTATCAAAAAGTTTTAAAAGAAGTAACAGAGGCATATTACGAGAATAGATTAAATGAAGTATTAAATAAATATGGCCTACAGGATGAAATAGAGTATCCATATTATGATAGGAATAATTCCAAAATTTTAGTAGTTGGTAATTCTATGGTAAGTAAGGATAAATTAGTTGTTATAGCAAAAAAGTATGGTATTAATGAAAAATTTCTTGAGTTTGAATTGGATTATGATAGACTTCATAATTACAATTTTGCAAAATTAGAAAATTCAATGAATTACAGTGATGTTTTGGTTGGACCTTTACCACATAAAGTTTCAGGAATAGATGGATTTAGTAGTTTTTTAGCAATGACAGACGCTCATCCAGAAAATTATCCTAAAATTATAAGGCTACAAGGTTCTAATGAATTAAAAATAACTAAAGAGTCATTTTTAAAAGGCTTACAAAATACGAGACTCTATAATGATTTGTACAATTAATATGTTATAATGTAATAGAAAACGTAATGTGTTATTAAAAAGTAAGATAATCGAATTTATAAAGGAGGGATAATAATGTTTTTAGTTAATAGTACAGATAAAACCACATCAGAAGTTAAAGAAATATCTTTTAGAGGGATTGGTTTAAGAGAAAGAAATGATTTGCAAGAATGGATTGCTAATAATCCTATTATTTTAGGAGAAGAACTATTAATAATTCAAAAGGAATTTGATGGATTTAATGATACGAATGAAAGACTAGATTTATTAGCATTAGACAAAAATGGAAATTTAGTTGTTATTGAAAATAAATTAGATGATAGTGGCAGAAATGTAGTATGGCAATCATTGAAATATGCTGGATATTGTTCATCGTTAAAAAAAGAAGATATAAAAGATATTTATTCACAATACTTATCAAAGATTGGCTCATCAGATAATGCTGAAGAATCAATTGTTGAATTTTTAAATAAAGCTGATTTTTCTGAAGTTCAATTAAATCAGGATTTAACACAAAGAATTATATTAGTTGCTAGAGAATTTAGAAAAGAGGTTACTAATACGGTAATTTGGGCAAGAAAGTATGGTATGAAAATTCAATGTATAAAAGTAGTACCATATATGATTAATGACCAATTAATTGTTGATACAGAACAAATAATACCAGTTAAAGACATTGCAGATATTATGATAGGATATGATGAAAAAGCCCAAGAAGATTTTAAAAGCAAGGAAGATTTAGCAAATTGTCAAATTACAAGAAATGAATTTTGGCATATATTTATTCCAAGATTTAATGAAAAATCCAGTTTATTCTCAGGAAGAAATATTGCTTTAAATCAGTATGATCATTGGTTTAGTACAGGTTCAGGAATATCAGGAGTACATTTTAGTTTTCTTATTACTAAAAGTTATGCAGGAATAGAGCTTGGAATATCTGGTGGAACTCAAGAAGAAAATAAAAAAATATATGATTATTTTTATTCATACAAGGATGAAATAGAAAATTCATTTGGTGATAAATTATGTTGGGAACGATTAGATAATAAAAAAATGTCAAGAATTTCCTATAAATTAGAAGAAGTAAGTATATATGATAAAGAAGATTGGAATAAAATGATGGATTTCATGGAAATTAATATGATTAAATTTGAAAAAGCATTAAGAAAATATATAAATAATTATTCTAAAATTAATAAATAAAGGAGTGATGATAATAATGGCAACTTTAACAAGTGTAGTAAGAGATAAAGCTAATCTGATATGGAGTGTAGCAGATAAATTAACAGGTGTATATAAGCCACACGAATATGGTGATGTAATTTTACCATTAACAGTGTTGAAAAGATTTGATTCTGTACTTTCTGATACAAAATCTAAAGTATTGGAAGCAAGTAAAAAATTTCCTGAAACTTTTGCCCAAAGAGATTTTATTTTAAAGGAAACTTCTGGTCAGAATTTTTATAATACAAGTAAATATGATTTTAAAAAATTATTGGATGACCCTGCAAATATAGAAGAAAATTTCTATAATTATTTAGATGGATATTCAAAAGAAGTAACCGATATAGTTGAAAATTTTGATTTGAAAAGACACATTCAAAAAATGGCTAATAATAATATTTTATATACAGTTATTGAAACGTTTAATCAAAAGAATGCAAATCTACATCCAAATGAAGTTTCTAACATAGAAATGGGATATATTTTTGAAGAAATAATAAGAAGATTTTCTGAAGCACATAATGAAGAAGCAGGACAACATTATACCCCAAGAGAAGTAATTGAATTGATGGTTAACATTGTGTTTGAAGACCAAAATGATTTGGCTGATAGTTCAAAAATTAAAACAGTATATGATGGTGCATGTGGTACAGGCGGAATTTTATCAGTAAGTATGGAATATGCATCTAAATTAAATAATTCTTCAAAATTAATTGTATATGGTCAAGAAATAAATGAACTAAATAATGATAAGCAACATATTGAAGAGGAAATACAAAGTAATGAGAATGAATTATTTTCTGATTTGAATTGATATTAAATTATAATGATTTGACAATCTATTGCAAGAGATGTAACATGTAATAAATTGGAGAATGAATCTCATGAAAAATGAAAAGGAATTTGTTAAAAAAGATAATAAATTAAGAATGGAAAATGATGCTAGACTGCTTGCTGATTTAATTTGTTTAAATTATGAATATTTTAATGATAATCTTATAGATGTTAATCGTATTTATAGGACATTGCATGACACAGTTAATTATAAAAAAGATGAAGAAAAAAATAAAAGAACATGCTTTTATATATTTAAGAGTAGATTATGGATTAGAACTAAATAAATAATACATTGTATAAAGAAGGCAAAATAATGATTTATATAACAGGTGATACACATAGAGATTTTTTTCGAATTTATAAGTTGAAAAAAGATACTGATAATATGTTGATAGTATTAGGAGATGTCGGAATTAATTATTGTTTAAATGAAGAAGATAAAAATTGCAAAGAATACTTAAAAAAACTTAAATTAAAATTGTTTTGTGTAAGAGGTAATCATGAAGAAAGACCAGAAAACATATCTACTTATAAAGAAGTTGAAATGTTTGGTGGGAAAGTATTTATTGAAGAAGACTATCCAAATTTAATATTTGCAAAAGATGGAGAAACTTATAATATTGATGGTAAAAAGATTTTAGTAATTGGTGGAGCATATTCAGTAGATAAACAGTATAGATTACTACATGGATATAAGTGGTTTAAAGATGAGCAGTTAACTAAGGAAGAAATGGATACCATTTTAGAAAAAGTAAAAGGTAAACATTTTGATATAGTGTTAACTCATGCTTGCCCTTATAAATATGAACCTAGAGAAGTATTTATGCAAGGATTAGATCAATCTAAAGTAGATAAATCTATGGAACATTTTTTAGACAAAATAGAAGAAAATATTAATTACGACAAATGGTATTGTGGACACTACCATACAGAAAAACAAGTTGATAAATTAGAGTTTATGTTTGGTAGAATTAAAATATTTAATAAAGATGAATACGTTCCTAAATATGATAGAAATGGATATGAAATAGTTAGGGATGCATATAGTCAGAATGAAGTGATGAAAGAAGAAGTTAAATGTCCTAAATGTAATTCCAAAAATATATCAGTATTAAAAGGTGATGGGTTTAGTATTGTTGGTGCAGATTATATAGCAATTATTTGCAATGATTGTAAAAAAGTATATGGTTTTAATGATGTTAAATACAAAACTAATTGTCCTAAAGAATTATAAATTTATTTTAAATATAAAATTTTAAAAGATAGTGTGCTATAATTCTTATAGCAGTTAGGAAGTGATAATGTGGATGTTACAAAAGAAACAAATCAATATTTAAGACCTATGATGAAAATATCAGAAATGGTTCCATATTTAAAAGAAAAAAATATTAAATTTGAAAAAATGTCAGAAAAAGATGCTGAAAAATATTTAAGATATAATAATAATTATTATAATGTAACAGCATACAAGCATAATTTTGAAAGATATGTAATTGATGGAAAATTTGTTGATAAATTTATTGATTTGGATTTTGCTTATTTAAAAGATTTAGCAATAATTGATCATAGAACAAGATTGGTATTGTTTAAAATGACTATAGACATTGAGCACTATTTAAAAATAAGAATTTTAAATTTAATAGAAGATATAGAACAAGAGGATGGATATCGAATAGTTAATATGTATTTAGAAAAAGATTTTAATGATGAAAAATTTCCTAAAAAAGTGCATAAGAGTATTTTTAAAAAAGTGGGAAGTAGTTATTATGATAAAGTTTTTTCTAAATATGACATTGATAAAGATAAAAAGCTAGAAAATATTCCTATTTGGGAGTTTTTAGAAATAATAACATTTGGAGATTTAGTCAACTTTTATGAATTTTTTGCTAAAGAATATAGTTTGGATAAAGAAATAAAAAATATTTTTATTTTCAGAGAAATAGTTAAATTAAGAAATGCAGTAGCACACAATTCTTGTATTTTGTGTGATTTAGACAAAAAGGATAATACTTTTGCTCCTGATTATAAAATATTAACTTATCTAAATAATTGTAATATAAGAAAAGATACAAGAGATAATAAGCTTTCTAATTCTAGAATAAGACAAATAACTTATACACTTTATATGTTTAATGAGATTGTAACAAGCAAAGGTATCAAGAAAAATATTATTGAAGATATAAATAATCTATTTTATGGAAGAATAAATTCACATAAAGAATACTATAATAATAATGAACTATTAAAATCAATATATACATATTTTGATAAGATAATAAAAAAATATTATAGTAGTGATATTGATAAAATAGTTTGACATGATCATTGTTATGTGGTATTATGATTATGCGAGGAAAAAGTAGAAATACTTTTGCAAGGGCACTGTCATTTTTGATGGAGCCCTATTTTTCTTATATGATATTAAGATTATAATTTATTATAAGATTTTTTTAGGAGTACTATCATTTTTTGAGAGTACTTCATTTTTTTGTTTATAGGTAAATATTGCCTGTTAAAAAATATAAATATGTTATAATAGTATATAGAAAAGGAGATGAATTCCTATGAAATGTACTTTAATGAATAAAAATAAAGAAGTAATGTTAATAGAATATGATTCTGCAACAGGAGTATTTACTAATATTTATGATGTTTATAATATTGATTATGCTCCGTATATTTTAAAAAGTTTTTATAAAAATGAAGATGTTAATGATACTTCTTTAAGAACTAATTTAAGTGAATGGTTTAAGGGAAGAGGAATACCATCTTGGAGAGATAAGATAGACTTATTACTACATAGACTTAATATTAATGCCCCATGTGAATTATTAGATAAGGCCTTTGGATTATCTTTATCAGATCAGTATTGGTTAAAACCAGTAGATTCTAATATTAAATATGAAGATATTAATTTCTTTGATAATGACTTTGATTATGCTGAATTTATGGAAGCATCACTTTCAAAAAACAGTAAGATGATTCATAATGCAACATCTTTAAAAACACCTAATAATACTACAGATGGTATGTTAAAAAAAGCATGGATTATTGAAAATGGTACAAGATATTTATTAAAAGGTGGATATAAGAATGAAACATTACAACCATTTAATGAAGTATTAGCAAGTGAAATATGTAAAAGATTAGGCTTTGATCACGTAGAATATAAACTAGATGCTTATAAAGATATGGTTGTATCAAAATGTCCTTGTTTCATAACAAAAGATACAGAACTAATTACTTGTAATCAAATAAGAAATGATATGAAAAAACATAATAGTATAGAAGATTATGAAGAATATATTAAAAAACTAGAATCAGAAGGAATTAAAGATACAAGAGAAAAAATAGAAAATATGTATATTTTAGATTTTCTAATTATGAATGAAGATAGACATCTTAATAACTTTGGAATAATAAGAGATGTTAATACTTTAAAGTGGTTAGATGTAGCACCAATATTTGATAATGGTCAAAGTTTAAATATTGAATACTATGATGAAGAAGAAATGCATATTATTGGTGATGGTAAATTATTTTATGAAGTTAAACCATTTGATGAAATAATTAAAGTAGTAAAAGATATAAAAAGAATTGATATAAGTAAACTAGAAGATATTCCTGAATTGTTTGATAATTTATTACATGAGTATCAAGATATAACAGGATTCTCAGATAATAGAATTAATAAACTATGTATTTTATTAAATAGACAGATAAATAAATTGAAGAAATTAATAGAAAAATGATTAGAAGTTAATATTAATTTCTTCTTTTTTGGTGGACGTAAGCCAAAAAATGACAATTTTCGTGATATAATTGAAATATATGTTGATTGGTAGGTGTAATGATGGGAGTATATGAGAGTGAAGCAAGACTAGAAAATCGTATGATAGATCAACTTGTAAAGCAAGGTTATTCTAAGGTAGTAATAAATGATGTTAATGAATTAGAACAAAATTTTAGAGAACAAGTCAATATTCATAACAAAATAGAACTTAAAGGAAAAAATTTAAGTGATAAAGAATTTGAAAGATTAATGGTTAAAATATCTGGTAAAGGTGTCTTTCAATCAGCAAAAGAATTAAGACAAAAACAAGATATTCAAAGAGATGATGGTAGTATTGTTTATATTGAATTATTCAATACAAAAGATTGGTGTAAGAATATATTTCAAGTAACTCATCAAACTACTGTTGAAGGAAAATATACGAATAGATATGATGTAACTATTTTAATAAATGGATTACCTTTGGTTCAAGTTGAATTAAAACGTAGAGGTATTGATATGAAAGAAGCCTTTAATCAAATTAAGAGATATAAAAGGCATTCATACCAAGGCTTATATAAATTTATTCAATTATTTGTAATAAGTAATGGGGTAGAAACTAAATATTTTGCAAATGGAGATCAAGAGTTAAATTATGGATTTACTTTTTATTGGACTGATATAAATAATGATAGAATTAATAACTTAGAACAATTTTGTGTATTTTTCTTGGATAGATGTCATATAGGAAAAATGATTGCAAGATATATGATTGTTAATGAAACAGAAAAAATCTTGATGGTAATGAGACCTTATCAAGTATATGCAGTTGAAAATATTGTATCGCGTGCACTAGATACAAGTAATAATGGTTATGTATGGCATACAACTGGTTCTGGAAAAACTATTACTTCATTTAAAACAAGTCAAATTTTATCTTTAGAACCATCTATCAATCAAGTATTCTTTTTAGTAGATAGAAAAGACTTAGATAAACAAACTTTAGATGAATTTAATAAATTCGATCCAGGCTGTGTTGATATGACTAATCAAACAGATAAATTAATAGAACAAATTAAAGACAGTTCTAAACCATTGATTATAACTACAATACAAAAAATGGCCAATGCTTGTACTAATCCTAAATATGCACATATTATGGAAAAATATAAAGATTTAAAAACAGTATTTATAATAGATGAATGCCATAGATCACAATTTGGTGATATGCATAAACAGATTTCAAAGACATTTAGTAAAGCACAATACTTTGGATTTACTGGTACACCTAGATTTAAAGAAAATCCATCACAAGATGGTAGAAGTACTGCTGATATATTTGAAAAATGCTTACATACATACCTAATAAAAGATGCGATTAAAGATGAAAATGTATTAGGATTTAACGTAGACTATATAAAATTTATGGAAGTAAATACAGGTGCATTAGAAGAAGATGTTATGGTGGAAGGAATAGATACTGATGAAGTATTCTTAGCAGATGAAAGAGTAGGCTTAATTGCTAAACATATTATTGATCATCATAATATTAAAACAAGAGATAGAAAATATAATGCATTATTTACTGTATCTTCAATACCGTTATTAATAAAATATTATGATGCTTTTAAAAAGATAAATCATGATTTAAAAATTGGAGCAATATTTACTTACGGAGCAAATGAAGATTTAGATAAAAATCCAGAACATTCAAGAGAAGTATTAGATAGATATATGGAAGACTATAACAAAATGTTCAACACAAATTTCTCTACTCATAATTTTGATGGTTATTTTAGAGATATATGTAAAAGAATAAAAAACACAGAAATTGATATAGTTATAGTTGTTAATATGTTATTGACTGGATTTGATGCTAAAAGATTAAATACGTTATATGTTGATAAAACACTTAAATATCATGATTTAATTCAAGCATTTTCAAGAACAAATAGAGTTGAATCCGACACGAAGCCATTTGGTAATATAGTTTGTTATAGAACTACTAAAACTAGAGTGGATGAAGCTGTTAAATTATTCTCTCAAACTGATAGTATTGACACAGTAATAATGGCACCATATGATACTTACCTAGATAAGTTTAATAAAGCTGTAGATAAGTTGTTAGAAATTACTCCAACTGTTGATAGTGTTGATGGACTAGAAAGAGAAGAAGATATAAAAGAGTTTGTTTTAACATTTAGAGAGGTTGCTAAAATACTTGTTAGTTTAAAAACATTTAATCAATTTGATTTAGATAATGATGATACTGTTATTAATACTCAAATGTTTAAAGATTATAAAAGTAAATATTACGAGTTATACAGAAAAATTTCTAATGATAAGGAAAAAAGTTCAATTCTAAATGATGTTACATTCTCACTAGAACTAATTCAAACTGATAGAATTAATGTTTCATATATACTTAATTTAATTAGAAATGTTGATTTAACAGATGAAGAACAGAAGAAACGTGATATTGCAGATATTGAAAGTAAGTTAACAAATATTACAGATGATGAATTATTCTTAAAAGCAGATTTAATTAAGAGTTTCTTAAAATCTATATTACCTGCACTAAAAGAAGATGATTCGATAGATGATGCTTTCAATGAACATATGAATAAAGAAAGAGAAAAAGAAATTGCAAAATTTTCTCAAGAAAATGATATTGATTTAAAGGTTCTTCAAGCAGTAATTGATGAATATGAATATAGTGGAATATTTCCTAATGAAATGATAGGAGAAGCTATTCATGCACCATTTTTAAAAAAAATATCATTAATTGATGGTGTGAAGGTTTTTATAATGAATATATTCAAAAAATATGTGTAGGAGAAGTGTATGAGTAATAGTGAAAAATTTGATAAGTTATTTAAAGAATTTGATCAAGAAACACGAAAGAAAGCTAAACAAAAGAGAATAAAATTTGACTGTACTTATGATAAGAAAAATGGTTATATAGGTTTAAAATCTTGTGTTGATAATTTATATAATTTGAGATATAACCCATATTTTGAAAATTACGATTTTATTGATTTTTGTATTAAAATCAGAAATATAAAATTTCATAGTAATGATGATATTTATTTCTATCTTACAGATGAAACTATAAAAAAATTCGAAAAAATTTTAGAAGAAGTTAAACATCCGTATACTTTAAATAGCAAATCTGTGAAAGGGGTATATGATGCAATGTTAAGTTCAAATGTAAAAAAAGTAATGAAAGAAATGAATGATAAATGTTATACTCATATACCAATATATGATGATTTGAATGGGAATTTAGTTGGTATTTTTAGTGAGTATTCTTTATATGATTTTTTATTAAAAAATGAATTTATGGTTATTGATGAGGATACTACATTTGATCAAATACGTGAATGTATAAATTTGGAAAATTTGAATGGTAGAGTTATTTTTGAATCTAAGAATTCATTATATGATGATGTTGTTAAAAGATTTATTGAAGAATATAAAAATAAAAGTAAATTAGAATGTATTATGGTTACTAATTCTGGTAAAAAAAGTGAGAGAGTTATTGGAATATTGACAATATGGGATGTAATTGGAAATTAGAATGTAAAAATAAAGATTAATTTAAATTATTTGATAATTTTTATACTTTTACAAAAAAATAATTGGAATCGTATAAAAATACTTCCAAATATGTTTAAATTAAAATTAATTATAATATATGAAAAGAGTAAATAATACTATTTGTAGGAGGAAAAAATATGTCAAGAGATGAAAAACAAAAAGCACAGCAAGCAGAGCTTCAAAAACAATTATGGAGTATAGCTAATACATTAAGAGGAAATATGGATGCTAATGATTTTAAAAATTATATTTTGGGATTAATATTTTACAGATATCTATCTGAAAACCTTGTTAATTATGTTAATAAGATTTATTTGAAAGATGATAATATGACTTATGAAGAAGCCTGGAAAATAGCAAACTATAGAGATGCATTGAAACAACAGTTAATAAATGATTCTAACATCGGATATTTTTTAGATGCTGATTATTTATGGAGTACTTTAATTGAAAAAATTAAGACAGGTAAATTTGATATATCAATGCTGGCAAAAGCAGTTAATATGATTTCTGAATCCACTTTAGGTAATGAATCAGAGGATGATTTTGAAAATTTATTTGAAGATATGGATTTAAATAATTCTAAATTGGGTAGGGGAGAAGCAGAAAGATCTAAACTAATTTCGACTATTATGTTAAAAATAGATGATATAGATTTTCATCATGAAGATGCTGAAATTGATGTTTTAGGAGATGCATATGAATACTTAATTTCAAACTTTGCAGCATCAGCTGGAAAGAAAGCAGGAGAGTTCTATACACCACAACAAGTATCAAGAATTCTTGCTAAATTAGTTACGTTAAATAAATCAAAACTTCAAAGTGTATATGATCCAACTTGTGGATCTGGCTCATTACTATTAAGAGTAGGTAAAGAATGTAAGGTAAGTTCATACTATGGACAAGAATTTAATTCTACAACTTACAACTTAGCTCGAATGAACATGTTATTGCATGGAGTTTCATTTAAACATTTTGATATTAAAAATGATGATACTTTAGAAAGACCTAGACATTTAGACATGAAATTTGATGCAATAGTTGCTAATCCTCCATATTCTGCAAACTGGAGTGCTGATCCAAAGTTTATAGAAGATGAAAGATTTAGTGCTTATGGTAAGTTAGCACCAAAATCAAAGGCAGATTTTGCTTTTATTCAACATATGATATACCAATTATCAGATAATGGAACTATGGCAGTAGTTCTTCCTCATGGCGTTTTATTTAGAGGAGCTTCAGAAGGAGTAATTAGAAAATATTTAATTGAAGAGAAAAACTATTTAGATGCAGTAATTGGATTACCAGCTAATATATTTTACGGAACAAGTATTCCAACTTGTATATTAGTATTTAAAAAATGTAGAGAAAATGAAGATAATATTTTATTTATTGATGCATCAAAAGATTTTGAAGCGGGAAAAAATCAAAACAGATTAAGAGATGAAGATGTTGATAAAATTATTGAAACCTATAAAAATAGAGTTGAGATAGAAAAATATTGCCATGTTGCTCCAATGTCCGAAATAAAGGAAAATGAATATAATTTAAATATTCCTAGATATATAGATACTTTTGAAGAGGAAGAAGAAATAGATATTAAAGCTGTTCAGCAAGATCTTAAAGACATAGATAAGCAAATAGCTGAAGTAGATAAAGAACTTAATGTTTACTTAAAGGAATTAGGTTTGGAGGAAATTTAATGAATGAAATTAAATTAGGAAAACTTGAAAAAATAAAAGATCTAAGAAGTATTTGGAAAAATGAAGAATATGATTTTACACCTTGGTTAGCTAAAGAACAAAATATTAAACTATTAAGTGATGAACTAGGGATTTCAATAAAAGTTTTAAAGACAGAAGCTTCTGTCGGAAAATATTCTTTAGATATTCTAGCAGTTAACGAAGATACAAATGAAAATATTATTATTGAAAATCAACTTGAAATAACTAATCATGACCATTTAGGAAAAGTTCTTGTATATGGAGCTGGATATGATGCCAAAACAATTATTTGGATTGTAAAAGATTATAATGAAGAACACAAGCAAGCAATCGAATGGTTAAATGAGCATTCTGATGAAAATATAAACTTATTTTTGGTAAAAATTGAATTGTTTAAAATTGGAAATTCTGAGATAGCCCCTCATTTTGAAATAATAAGTCAACCAAATGACTGGACAAAAACTATTAGAAGTAATCAAAGCAATACGGAATTAACTGGAATGAAACTTGTTGATTTAAATTTTTGGCAAGGTTTTAGTGAATATTTATCTGACAATAGAACTACATTTTCTATTAGAAAAGCTCAGCCTCAACATTGGTATAGTTTAGCTATTGGTTCTAGCGATTGCCACATAGATTTAACTGTTAATAAAAACGGTGAAGTTGCTTGTTCATTATGGATTGAAAATAATAAAAGTCTATACAATAAATTTTTTGAACATAAAAATGAAATAGAAACGGATTTAGGATATTCTGTTAAGTGGGATTATAAAGAAGGAAGTAAAGCTAGAAGTGTTGATATAAGAAGTGATTTTAGATTAGATTTAAAGAATAGTGATTTGTCAAAAGGATATGAATGGTTATTAAATAAAGCTGAAGATTTTAAAAGAGTATTTAGAAAATATTTATAATAAAAAGGATTTATACAAACATATTTTGCATAAGTCCTTTTTTTAATTCTTGTAATTTTTGAAGTAAATTTTCGTTATATTGAATTTTTAAATTTAACAATTTGATAATTTTTCCTAGTTTATTTTGCATTTCACCCTTAGGAATATCAACTTTAATTTCATAAAATAAATCCATATTAAGATTTCGTCTTACTATACTTGCTCCTTGTTCGGATGAAATTTTGTATTCATATAGTGCTTTAGGAGATTTAATCCAATAATCAAAAAAATCTATATCTATATTATTATTTATATCAAATATTTTATATGATGGTGAAACAATACCTATGTTATATTTACTATTAATATTTATATTTCCCATCCATAGGTTTTGTGGACTAAGAACTAGTTGATTCTTTTTTAATATTTTGTAACCTACATTGTTATCACTAGCAGCTTGTTTATTAAAATAATCTTTTTGTAAGTAGAGACCTTTTGATGTAGAAGATAGTATTTCATATTCATTATTTCTAATTGTTTTATGATTTTGTTCTGCTAATATATTTTTTAAAGGAATTTTCTCTATTTCGATATTTTTTCCAATGCTATTAATAAGTCCTTTTTTAAATAAAGAAGATACTAAAAAAGACTATACAAACATGTTTTGCATAAGTCCTTTTTTTAGTTCTTGTAATTTATCTAATTTATTTTGTTCTAATCCTAATTTTTTATCAAGAGAGCTAAATAGATTTATCATTTTTATTTGTTCCTTTTCTTGGGGAACTTTTATAATCATGTCTGATATCATTTCCATTCTTACTGAATCGACAGTATTTTTAGCACTCATTGACATAGCCCTTTTATAAAAAAAAGCTGAAAAATAATAATAAACATATTTACCTAAAACATTTTTAAAATTATTTAATACATAAACTCTTTGATGACAATCAAATTTTCCATTTTCATAAAAAAACACTTTACCGATATTTCCGTCACCAATAGTTAAAACAGCTTCGCAATCAAATATATAATTATTGCTTCTTTCTATATTTTCAGAGCGAATATAGAATGGATATATTCCATCATCACATTTATCTTGTGTATTACTTTTACCAGTTTGTATATTGCATATATCTTTAAATTTAAATATATTATAGTTTTGTAAATTATTTAATTCATTTGAAATTGTATTTTTGGTAAATAACTTAAGGTCTTCAATTTTCTTAGATTGTAACTCTATCTTTTTATCTAAAAGTGATAGAAAATTGGATACCTTAGCTTGTTCTTCTTTACAAGGAATACCTAACTGGACTTTTTTTAATTGACCACCAGTTACAAGTGGTTGTCCAGATCCAAATATCAGTTTTTTTGGATTATAGTGCGATAATGAATAATATAGGTAATCATTTAAAATATCTTTTGGTTCAAGTACTAAAGTATTATCAGAAATACAACAATTTTCATTAATTTTATTGACGCTTCCAGCATTTGCACCAACTCTTGCAACTAATACTTTTTCCCCAGTATAATCATAGAAATTTGATTTTCCAATTATACCCATAGAGCCATACACATTATATTCCCCATCTTCTAATTGCTTAGATATTTTCCCAGAAGAAATATTTGAAGTTATTTCTGAAACATCTTTTATTATATAGTCATCTGAAAAATTAGAAAATCTTATTTTTGGAACATTCATTATCTCACCACCGAACTAGTCCTTAAGTTTAATACTTGAAAAGTGATAATTAATTATTCCTATATAATATCTTTGGAAAGGAGAAAGAATTTAATGATTATTAAATCAAGAAAAATACTTTACAAGGATTGGATTTATACGTGGCTTATTGAGAAAAAAGATTATATTAAAGAATCTACTTATGCAAATTATTCAAATAATGTTTTTAATCATATAATTCCTAAATTAGGAAATTACACATTAAAAGAGATTAATCATAAGATTATTCAAGATTTTCTTTTAGAATTGTCTAAAAATGGAAGAAAGGATAAAAAAGGTGGATTATCAGAAAAGACTATTAAAGATATTACAATTATTGTAAAAGGAAGTATAAAAAAAGGAATTAATGAAGGAAAAATAAAGCATATAGAATTATCATTTAATTATCCAAAAGATAATAAAGAAAAAAGTATATATATATTAACAAAGCATGAACAAAATAAAATTACTAATTATGTTTTAGATAATAAAAATACAAAAAATATAGGATTTTTAATATCCTTATATTCAGGGATAAGAATTGGTGAACTTTGTGCTTTGCAATGGAAAGATATAGATTTTAAAAATAATAAATTAATAATTTCAAAAACAATTCAAAGAGTATATATTAAGGACAAAGATAAAAATGTTTCTAAGGTTATTATCACAACCCCAAAAACTAAAAATGCTAACAGAGAAATTCCAATTAATAAAGACTTTATAGAATTATTGAAACCATTAAAAACAGATAAAGAAAATTATATTTTATCTAACAATGATAAATATATTGAGCCAAGAACATATAGAAAATATTTTAATAAGAAATTAAAAGAATTAAAAATAAAACATTTCAATTTTCATTCTTTAAGACATACATTTGCAACAAATTGTATTTTCTTAGGATGTGATTACAAAACAGTTAGTGAACTATTAGGACATGCTAATGTTAATATCACTTTAAATTTATATGTTCATCCAAGATATTCTCAAAAGAAAAAATGTATAGATCTAGTAAGCAAAGTATTTCAGGAAAAAGCAAATAAATAGCTTTTTCTTTTTGATGATTTAATTTTTAAAAAATATGATATAATTATATGTAGTTAGTTTAGTATCTTTTTATTAAACTTAAGGACTAGAATTGTGGTGATTAAATGAATACTCCTAAATTAAGATTTAAAGAATTTAATGATGAATATAAATCATATAAGTTTTATGATGTTGCAAAACTATATAGGGGAAGTTCTCCTAGACCCATTGTTAATTTTATTACTAAATCAGAAGATAGTGTTAACTGGATTAAAATTGGAGATGTTTCTCCAAATGAAACTTATATAAATAGTACATCAGAAAAAATTACTAAAGAAGGTGTAAAAAAATCTAGAAGAGTTTATAAAGGAGAAATAATTCTTTCTAATTCTATGAGTTTCGGAAGGCCTTATATTTTGAATCTTGATGGATGTATTCATGATGGATGGTTTGTAGTTAGAGATTATGAAAAATTATTAAATAAAAAATATTTGTATCATTTTATGAGTTCTCCACTTATTCAAAAACAGTATAAAACTTTATCTGCTGGTGGTGTTGTAAGTAACATCAGCAGTGAGTTAGTATATAGTGTTAAACTAAATATTCCATCAAAAGAAGAACAGCATAAGGTAGCTAAATTTCTGTCATTATTAGATAAAAAAATAGAACTACAAACAAAGAAAATTGAAGACCTTAAGTTATTTAAAAAAGGACTGCATGATAAATTATTTAATGAGGTTACTGGGAATGATT
>CAZHOG010000003.1:0-124760 GCA_964533935.1 uncultured Muribaculaceae bacterium
CAGACTTCCTACAATTAATAATCTTTTCTTTTTATTTATATTCATATACAATCACTCTATTCTTAATATCATTTTATAATAAATAAAAATTTAAGTAAATGTATTTTTTTAATTTTATGTAAACATAAATATCTTTACTTAATTCTATTCATATATATTTTTTATATAAAAGCTAATAAAATCAAAAAAAGCATTGTTATATTAATCCAATGCTTTTTTCTTGTGAGTTAGTATTCAATTCAAATTAATTTCTTTAAAAAAATCTAATTATATCATGTATTGTAATATATACCATTAATAACATTAATAATATAAATCCAACAGTATGAAATTTACTTTCTATATTTGCATCTACTGGAGATCCCTTTATTTTTTCAATAATCATAAATAATACTCTTCCACCATCAAATGCTGGGAATGGTAAAATATTTAAGAATCCAACATTTATACTTAAAAATGCTAATAAATAAATCATATAACTTATTCCATAGCCAATTCCTTGATTAACTACTTCATACATCCCAACTGGACCAGATAATGCATTAAGTGAAAGTTTTCCAGTAAATAAACCACCTAATGTTAGCGCCATAGTTTCTACTAAAGTACCTAATTTAACAAAAGCATATTTTATAGAATTAATAAATCCTTTTTCAGTTCTTGTTTCTACTCTGAATCCAAATGATTTAGTTTCTTCACCTTTTTTATTTTTTGTTATTGTTGGTGTTACATCATAAGCCTCAACTGTACCATCTTGATGTTTTATATCAAATTTATATGTATTATTTTTTGTCTTATAATATAGTAAAATTTGTGTTTTATCCCAATTAGTTACTTTTTTATCATTAACAGCAACAATTGTATCACCTTTAACAATTCCAACAGAATCCATTGCTGAATTTTCTACAACTTCTGCAATTGTTGATTCTGAATAACTTGCTCCCCATATTAATGAACTAATAAATAATACAACTATTGCTAATATAAAATTATTAGCGACACCAGCTACTAAAATTATTAATCTTTGCAACCATGGTTTATTACACATTAAACCATCTTTTTTTATTTTATCGTCATCGGCATAAACTTCTCCAGCCATTGATACAAAACCACCAATTGGAAATGCTCTTAGATTATAATCTATTTTATCTTTACCTTTGTGTGTAAAAATAACTGGACCCATTCCAATGGAAAATTCATAAATATGTACTCCAAATTTTTTAGCCCAAATAAAATGACCAAACTCATGAATAATAATTATTATTGATAATATAATTATTAAAATTAAAATTGATAATATCCACATAACTTTTTTCTCCTTAAACTATTGAAAATAATATAATATATGCTAATGTAACAAATATTAGACTATCTAATCTATCAAGTATTCCACCATGTCCTGGCATTATATTTGAAAAATCTTTAATTTCATTTTCTCTTTTAATTTTACTAAATAATAAATCTCCAAATTGACCTATTATTGATAATATTATTGTAACAATTATTATTATAAATATATTTTTATTTCCTATTAAAATATAATAAAATGTACTAGCTACTGCAGTAGCTACAACTGTACCTAACACTGAACCTTCTACAGTTTTATTAGGTGAAACATGAGGAATTAATTTATGTTTTCCTACTAGCATTCCTAATAACATAGCAAACATATCTGTCATTGTAGTAATTAATACTAAATATACTAAATGCATTATATCTAACATTCTAATTAAAATTAAAGAATTAAATACTAAACCTAAAAATACTACACATGCTATTAAATATAATGCATCTCTTGTTGTATATTTTTCATCCTTATATAAAACTGTTGGTATTAAAAGTGCTAAAAAAGTAATAGCTAAACCTCTGTATGTTAATCCAAATGCTATTGAATATCCATCAAATTCTGAATATGCTAATAATAATAAACAAACATATGCAATTAAAGTCATAAAATCCGGAATCTTTTTATGAGCGTTTTTTAAATCAATTAATTCCTTTAAACCTAAAACACTAATTATTCCAGCACCAATGGCAAAATATTTTCCGCCAAGTATAACTAATGGAACAATTATTATAAGTGCTACAATAGCACTAATTATTCTTTTTTTCATTATATTCTCCTATTTCCAAACTATTAAAATTATACTACTTTGATAAAAATAAAGCAATTTTTATAAATCTTCATTGTCAAGTTCTGTAACTTCACAATAGTTATTATCTAAAGATAAAGATTTATTACCAATAATAATATCTTTTTTATTTTCACAAACTAAAATATTATAATCATTAAATTCATATAATTCATTTTTTATAGTATCATTATTAATTTTATTATTATATTCTACCAATAATTCAGACAACTCTATTTTTTTATCTTTTAAAGCATAACTTAATTCATAGACTTCATTTTCTTCATAAATAATATATAAATTATTTAAACAACTTGTATAATAATTTAAATCTTCTGTTTTAACATATTCTTTTTTATCTTTTTCACAGCTTTTAGAATTCACAACATTTATTGAGAAATTGTCATATAAATCTTCATCATCTAAATAGGCATCTTTAATAACTATTGTATAATTTCCAGATGTATTTTCTAATTTAGATATTTTTCCAACTATCTTAACATTATCATAAACCTTTAATTTTTCATTATTATATGAATTATTTAAATAAAATTTAAAAGTTATATTATCATTAAAAATTACATTACCATTAATTGAATCTTCTCCAACAGAAAATGATTGCATATCTATTATATTATTGCCCTCTTTAAAACTAACTTTACCATTAAATACATAAAATTTGTCTTTATAGTTTTTAAAATTTGTTATTACATCTGATGCTAATGAATTAATATTTTTTTCATCCATTGAATTAATATCACATACATCGCTTTTTTGATAAAAGAAATCATAATATTCTATATCCGTGCAATTATATATTCTATAAAAAATACTATTATAATTTTTAAAATTATTACTTGAAACAACTTCTTTAGCAAAGATTGGATTGCAATCAAATTTATAAGTTAAAACAGTGTCTATTGTATATAAAAATGTTAATAAAATAAATGGCATTAAAAAGATAATTATTCTTCTTTTAGGTTTCTTATAAATTAATGCTATTTCTATTAATAGTACTCCTAACAATAATTCTAATAATCTTGCATAGTCAAATTTTTTTAAAATAAAGCTAACTACTATTACAATAATTCCAATTACATTTAAAATTTTAGTAACATTTTTCATATGAACACCTACCCTTAATATCATTATAACAAAGTAAATAAAAAAAATTAACATAAAACTATGTTAATTTTCTTTCAGTTTACTATTATTTATAAATTAGTTAATAGCTTCTTTTAATTTGCTTCCAGCTTTGAATGATGCAACAGTCTTAGCAGGAATTTTGATTGCTTCTTTAGTTAAAGGGTTAATTCCTTCACGAGCAGCTCTTTCTTTAGCACTAAAAGTACCAAAACCAACTAAAGCAACTTTTCCTTCTTCTTTAAGTCCTTTAGTAATTCCTTCGATAACTGCATCTAATGCTCTAGTAGCATCTGCTTTTGATAGTCCTGCTGTTTCAGCAACATATAAAACTAATTCTGCTTTTCCCATAATTTTTACCTCCCAATAAAAATGTTTATTATAAGGCGTATCGTCCTTACATATTAAAAATAGCAAAAATAAAAACGAAATGCAATATAAAATAGAAAATGTCATAAAAAAAGACAAATATTTGCCATATCTCAGGCATTTATTTGACCTTTATTTTACATTTCTAGTTCTACTTGGTATTCTTTTTTGTAATGCTTTATTATCTAAATATTTAATATAATTCTTATTTTTATATCCTTGATAAAAACAGTCATCATATCTTGATAATTTGGCAGCCAAATCAATACATGAATTATATAAATCATTTTCTATATTAGAAACTATATCCATAAATAATTTACAAAATTCACTATTACTCTTTATGAAATCAAATTTAGTAAGAATTTTATTTTGTAAATTATAATAAATACTTTTATCTTGTAAACAAGAACCAATCTTTTCTAAATCTTTTGAATATTTATCAACTATTATCTCTGTAGTTTCATTAATAATTGCATAGTAATAATCTATAATTTGTTTACTAATAATAACTGAATCAAAGCCACTATCATATGAAACATTATTAGATTCAACTAATAAGATTTTTCTTTCTTCATCAGTTAAACTTAATAAATAATCAAAAATATATGTATATCTAAAGAAATATTCTTCAGGTATTTTAAACATAGATTTAGATAATTCATCATATTCTTTTTCGCTAATATTAAAAATATCTTCAGCTTTTTTAAAGAAATTATTAACTTTTATTTCATCAAATAAAATATCATAATTTTCTGTCTTATTTTTTAATACTTTTATATAATCAGCATTTTCACTATTTTTTTGTAATAATATTGGTCTTCCAAATCTTATTTTCATAAAAATATCTCCCCTTTTCGTGAGAGATATATTATCACAACAATAAAATATTGTCAATTATAGCACTATTGCTATTAAGTTATTTGCTCCCTTGTTAACTATCTTAGTTACAGTTTGACTTAATTTATATCTTGTATTTTCTGGCATTATTGATAATTTTGCTTGAATACCTTCTTTAACTATTTCATCTAAGCTTCTTCCAAATATTTCACTTTTCCAAATATTTGATGGATCTGTTTCATAGTCTTTCATTAAATAATTAATTAATTCTTTACTTTGAATTTCACTTCCTATAATTGGTTCAAAAGTACTTTCTACATCAACTTTCATTAAGTGAATTGAACTTGCAACAGCTTTTAATTTAACACCAAATCTACTTCCCTGTTTAATAATTTCTGGGTTTTCAAGTTTCATATCTTTTAATGTTGGATAGACAATTCCATAGCCAGTACTTCTAGCCATTTTTAAGGCGCTTTTTATTGAATCAAATTCTTCTTTAGTTTCTTTATAACTTGCAAAGATTTGTAATAAACTGGCCTTTGTAGCAACAGTACTTCCCATAATATCTTTTAATACTTTATTATATAATTCATTGCTGCTTTCTAAATTCAGAGTAACTATTCCCGTTGCTGCATCAAGATCACTTATATAAGCTTTGCTAATAAATTCACTATCTTTATAGTATTTAATAATACTATCAGTATCTTTAACTTTATTAACATTAACAATACTTTCTTTTATTTTTTCTAAATAATGTTTTTTAACTTCATGAGTATTTGGTAGAACATGTACCCATTTTGGCATATTGATTTTTATATCTAATAATGGAAATTCATACAAAGCAGTTCTTAATACTTCCATTATTTCTGTTTCTTTCATTGTTTCTACACTAATAGGTAATACAGGAACATCATATTTATTTGTTAATTCTGTTTTTATATCTAAAGCCCTATTAGAAGTTGGATGAGTAGTATTAAGTATTACTATAAATGGTTTTCCTAATTCTTTTAACTCAGTTATTACTTTTTCTTCAGCTTCAATATAACTTTCTCTTTTGATTTCACCAAACGAACCATCTGTTGTTACAACAATTCCAATTGTTGAATGATCTTCTATAACTTTTTTAGTTCCAATTTCTGCAGCTTCTACAAAAGGTATATGATCATCAAACCATGGTGTCTTTACCATTCTTGGATTACCATCTTCATCTTCATAACCTAAACTATCTTTTACCACATATCCAACACAATCCACTAATTTAATATTAGTAGAAAATTCATCAATCTTTATTTTTGCACCATTAGAAGGAACAAATTTAGGTTCTGTAGTCATTATAGTTTTACCAGAAGCACTTTGAGGTATTTCATCTAAACATTTTTTCTTTTCGTATTCATCTTCTATATTATTTACAACTAAATTTTCAATAAATTTCTTTATAAATGTAGACTTACCAGTTCTAACTGCTCCTACAACACCTAAATAGATTTCCCCATTTCCTCTTTTAGCAATAGATGCTAATATTTCAGTTTTCTCCATTTAAATAACCTCTTTCAATTTTTCTAATTAATACTATGAAAGAAATTGTTCATATATTCTCTAATTATTTAAATACATTAAAAATCTAGATATCTTATCTATCTAGATTAATCTTTGTTCTAATTAATTTTAAATTATCTTCTACATTATTCCTATAATTATTTATATTTTCAATATTAGCAATACTATTAAAATATAATTGTTCACATAATTCTTTATTTTCTCTCATTATTTTTGCTCCATTAAATAATAAATCATGAAATTTATCCCCTGTCTTTTTTAATTTAGCAACACTCATATTATCAAAAAAAGCTTTCATTTCATCTACTGAAAAATTATTATATATTACTAAACTAAGAGGATTAATTTTTATTTTACCTTTTCCAACTAACATATCACCATAACAATTATTTATACTAAATAGCATTATATTTGTTGGATCATAAATATAAAAATAATTTTTATATGGAATTAAAATAGTAGCATGATTAAATTTACTTTCTTTTTCATTACTGCCAATATCCAAACAATCTTTATGCATTAATCCATTAGTATCATTTCTATTTATATTTAATGTCATATAATCTGATTGTATTTTAAAAATATTACTATCCATATAATAAGCACTATGATAATTAGCATTTAGACAATCTTTAAATAATCTTGATATATGTCTACAGCACCCTTTTCCAGATATAACATTTAAACCTAACTTATGCATTTCGATATCATCTAAAGTACTATCATACATGAAACTATGCTCAAAAGAAATGTAGCCTTCCCATACTAAATATGATAATGCACCTAAATACTCAAATAAACTATCTTGATTTATTATTGAATTTATAACTCTGTTTACTCGATTAATTATTTCTAAATAATTTTTACAATAAATTTCATTTTGTTCTAAAAATATTTCTTCTTGATTATTATAGTACTTTTGATAGTTTAATACTTTTTTATAAACATTACTATCACTATCATATTCTAAAGATTCAAGAAATCCTAAATTAAATAATTCTTCCATATTATTCCCCTTAAAATATTACTATGTATATTAACACTATAGATTTATTATTACAATAAAAAATAATTTGCGATAGCAAATCATTTCTTCTTTAATTCGTATAATACATCTGCTTTATCAGCAACATTCTTTGAATGAGTAACAATTATTATACATTTGTTTTGTTTATAAGCTAAGTCTTTAAATATATTAATTATTTCATTTTCAGTTTCAGGATCTAAATTACCTGTTGGTTCATCAGCTAATATAATTTTGGGATTATATGATAAGCTTCTAGCTATAGCAACTCTTTGTTGTTCTCCACCAGATAATTTTAAAACTCTTCTAGATGCTTTATCACTATTTAAACCGACACTTTCAAGAAGGCTTAAAGCTTTTTCTTTTTTATTATTGCAATCAACTTTACTTATATCCATAGACAATATTACATTTTCTAAAGCAGTCATATGTGGTAGTAAATTATAACTTTGAAATATAATTCCAATATCTTTACTACGATACTTGTCTAAATCCATTTTGCTTAAATCTTTATTATTAAATTTTATAGACCCAAATTCAGCTTTTTCTAATCCAGATATTAAAGATAATAGTGTTGTTTTACCACTTCCACTTTTACCTTTTATTGCATATATTTTTCCTAATTCAAAATCATAGTTTAAATTTTTAAAAACAAAATCATCACTACTTGCATCACTATATCTATATGCTAAATTTTTTATTTCTAATATTTTCATATTAACTCCTTTCCTTTAATATAGTAAGTGGTGAGAATCTTTGAATATTTATCATTGAAGCTAACGAACTTATAAAGCTTAAAACAATTCCTAATCCAATTAATTCTATAATTACTTTTATATCTACCACTGCCTTAATACTAGTAATTTTATCTACACTAACTACTCCATTAAATTTATTTATTTTTGATTTATCAAATTCCCCAGGAGCCCCAAAGTTATTTTCTATTTCATTATAACTATTTTTTGATGATTCGATTTCACTAGCCAGTAAATTATTTGCAACGGGAACACTTATTAATGATCCTACAGCTGTACCAATTACTAAAGATAACATTGAAATTGAAAGTATTTCTATAATAAATTGACTAGCAAGAGCACTTTTTTTCATGCCTATTGTTCTTAATACCCCTATTTCATATTTTCTTTCACGGACATTTATCATATTTAATACAAATAATACTATTCCACCAATAATTAGAGTAATTATTAAGAAAGTAGTTGCAAATGTTTTTACATTAGTAATGGAAGCAGTTTCTCCTTCAATTTGATCTAAATTAGTAGAAACACTAAAATATTCACTCATCCCTTTTTCTTTCAATTCATTTTCAAAATCAGTAATAACATCTTTTCCTGTTAAAATAAATGTTGGTGTTACTCTTGATTCCAACTCTTCATCATCATTTAATATTTGTTCAATAACTGTTGTATTAGTAATTATTGTATTAGCAGAATTAGAGAACATACTCATACGACTATCATTTGATTCAGTATTGTCACTATAGATACCTACAATAGTTAATTCATATGTTAATTTTTTATTATCAGGGTTAACAAAAGTAATTGTGTCTCCAACACTTAAGTCATTAGCGGATGCTAATTCTTCATTTATTAATATATCAGTACTTTCAAAATTTGTTGAAACAGCACCATCAGTAATTGTATAATTTCCTTCAATAAAATCACTCATGGCATTAATACTTGAATACCCTGTTAACGTAAAATCAGCTGAAGATGTTTCTTGAGGATTACTCATTCCTCCAAACCCCTTCTTAGATGAATCATCATCAGATCTGGTAGATGTAACTTTTTCAATGTCATCACTATTTAAACTAGTTTTATTAGTATAATAATAATCAGTAACATATTTACTATCTCCATAATTTTCTATATCTTCAACAGTAATTGATTCAATATCATTATATTCATCAATCTTTTCATCCATTGAATCACTAGTTGGATCAAATCCATCCATGAAATTCTTTCTATCCATGCCAATGCTAGCAGTTATTTCATAACTATCTTCATATGAATTAATTAATGTGTTAGCAGAATTTCTAATTGCAAGCGATACAGCTATTGCACACGCTATAACAATAAATATTACTCCAATTAATAAATTTCTCCCCTTATTTCTTTTTATTGATAATATTGCATTTTTAAATATATACATAATTATCTCCTTTCTACTACTTCATTCTATTAATTAACTGTGAAGTAATAGTGAAATTAAAATGAAAAAAATATGATATTACTCATATTTTAAAACATTTTTTCAACATTTTGAGGAACATTGTCTTTTAATATTGTATTTAAAATTTTATCTTCTTTTTCTTTACTAACACTTTTTCCTGTCATCGCACTTAAACTTTGAATAACTTCTCTTATTGTTTTTTCATCTTTCATATTACCCTTTTGTAATTTTTCTGCCAAAGAAACAATAGTATCTTTATCCACTTTAGTTTTTTTCTCAACCTTTTTAAAAAAGTCATCATTAAAAGCCATTTAAAAATACCTCCTACAATAATATATGTAAGAAGTATTATATTGTTTTATACATCTTTAAAAAACAATTCATCTGGCATAGAATTAAAAATCTTTGCTATTTCTTTTGCCATTATATATGTTAGTCGACGTTGACCATTTTCAATTTGCCAATAAAATGTTTTACAAATTGATAATTTATCTGCCATTTCTTGATAAGATAAATTTTGTTCTATTCTCTTTTCTTTTAAAGTTTTTAATTCTTTGTTTACTACTACCATTCTTATCCTCCATAACATAATGATAACTTATAATTTACATTTTGTCAATTTCGTATAGTTACTTATAGGTGGACTTATTTTTTAAAAATAAATATATTTATTGCAGGAAGTGCAATAATGAATATAAATAAAGTAATTGGAAATAATTTGAAATATTATCGATATAAAACTGGTTTATCACAAGAAAAGTTTTACGAAAAATATAATTTAAATTCAAAATACATGGCATGTATAGAACGTGGTGAAGTTAATATTTCAATTAATTTTCTAGATAATTTATCAAAAAAACTCAATTTAAATATAACTGACTTAATTGTATATGATAAAAATAAAATAATTATTGATAAACGAATTGATTCAAAAAAATAAAGGCTTATTCTTCTTCGCCTTTATTTTTAAATTTAAGAATGATTGGTGTTCCTGTAAAATCAAAATTTTCTCTTATTTTATTTTCTAAATATCTTTCATAACTAAAATGTACTAGCCCTTTATTATTAACATTAAATGTGAATTTTGGAGGACAATTATCAGTTTGATTAACAAAATATATTTTAAGTCTTTTTCCTTTATAAGATGGTGGTTCATGCATTGAAACAGCATCAACTATTACATTATTTAATAATGAAGTTTTTATTTCTTTACGATTATTTTCATAGGCACTTATAACTTCAGGCATTAAAGTATGAATTCTTTTTTTAGTCATAGCTGATAGGAATACTACTTTTGCATATGGTACAAATTGTAATTCATATTTTAATAATTCTTTCCATTCTCTAATTGCTGTATTAGGATCCTCTACTGTATCCCATTTATTAACACATATTACTATTCCTTTACCTGCTTCAGTAGCATACGAAATAATATGTTTATCATGTTCAATAATTCCTTCTTCAGCATTAATTACAATAACACATACATCACTTCGATCAATAGCTTTAAGACTTCTTATTAAACTATACTTTTCGATATTTTCATATATTCTACCTTTTTTACGCATTCCAGCGGTATCAATAACAGTATATTCATTACCTTCATATTTAAATTTAGTATCTATTGCATCACGTGTAGTTCCAGCAATATTACTAACAATATTTCTATTTTCATTTAACAAGGCATTTATTAAACTGCTTTTTCCAACATTAGGTCTTCCAATAATACAAAATCTTAATGAATCATCATCTTTAATTTCACTATCTTTAAAATCTTTAGTGATTTCTGTTAGTAATTCTTCAAAACCTATTTTATGAGATGCACTTAAAGGAAGAACATGTTCAAATCCTAATTCATAAAAGCCATAAATGTCTTCTTTTCTTTTAGCATTATCAATTTTATTTACTGCTACTATTACTTTTTTATTAGTTTTTAATAACATTTCTTTTATCTTATGATCATTTGCAGTTATGTCTTCTTTTCCATCTACTACAAATACAATTACATCTGCTTCATTTATTGCTATTTCTGCTTGAACAATAATATCTTTATTAAAATCTTCTTTTCCTAAATCTATTCCACCAGTATCTATTAATAAAAATGGTTTTTCATTATAATTTACTGTACCATAAATTCTATCACGAGTGATTCCTGGTTGATCCATAATAATAGCTTTATCTTCTTTAATTAATCTATTAAAAATAGTACTTTTACCTACATTAGGTCTTCCTATTAAACAAACTGTATGTTTCATAACTAGTTCCTCCTTTTTGGCTATTTATATTACCATAATAAAACTAATTATGCAAATTAATTACAATAATTAGTTAGTTTGATTTTTGATTCCCATGTTCCACAATCTATTAAATCAATTACATAAGATTTATTAACTTTTGAAACACTAATACGATATGATGTCATATCATTATTTTTAGGATCTTCATAAATATATTTAATTTCACCTGTTGATTGATTTTTAGCATCAATAGTTGGTTTTAAATAACCATTTTTCATTAATTGTGCAACTGTTACTATAGTACCTTGCTCTGTTAGAAAATTTCTATTAGCACCTGCAAAAGTACGAGTTGCAGCAACAATATCTTCAACTTGTTCATCATATGCTTTTTGCATTTGTTTGTTATATACTGAATTAGCAATAGGATAACCAACAAAAATAAACACCAAAATTGCTGCTATAATTCCTAATACTATAATAAACTTTTTTTCTCCACTTACTTTATTCATATTATTCTTCCTTTCTTAAGGTAGTATCTTCCGTTTCCGCATTAACATATACTCTGCTATTTTTATATTCTAAACATATTCTTCTTTCATTTAATGGAGATTTATCTCTAGGGTCTTGTACATCAGTCTCTGAATCTTTTTTTACATATCCACCTTCGATTAAATCTTGCACCGTAATTGAATTGCAATTTCCCTCTGTTATATTTTCAAATTTACCTAAATTATCTTGTCCATACATCTTTGCTGCACTATAAATCATTTCAACTTTTGTGTTATACATTTTCTTTTTTATTTTATTAGATATTGATATAGCTGATGGGACAGCAATTGTAACTAGAATTGCTAAAATAACTATAACAGCCATTAATTCTACTAATGTAAAACCTTTATTATTTTTCATATTATCACCTATAATCATTTTATCACATATTTATGGCAATAAAAAAACATTTGTTAAATCAAATGTCAATTGTTTGTATTAAGAGTATTCTCAATTATAGAATATATTTCTTCTCTACCTTTTTTAGTTAAACTAGAAAAACGTACAAAAGAAGATTCATCATCAATTTTAAAAGCATCTTTTATCATTTTATCTTGCTTAATTCTTTGGTTACTAGCCACTTTATCATATTTAGTTGCAACAATAGTAATATCTAAATTATAGTACTTCAAAAAGTCATACATAATGATATCATCTTCCATTGGTTTACGACGATAATCAATTAATAAGAAAACTTTTTTTAAATTTGGTCTATTTTTTAAATATTCTTCAATCATTAATCCTAATTTTTTTTGTGTAGCTTTATTTACATTAGCATAACCATAACCTGGAACATCTACTAAATAAAATAAATTATTAACTAAATAGAAATTTAAAGTTTGAGTTTTTCCAGGTTTAGAACTTGTTCTAGCATAATTTTTACGAGCAACTATCGAATTAATAAAACTACTTTTTCCAACGTTACTTCTCCCAACTAATAAAAACTCATTTTTATCTGCTTCAGGATATTGACTTTGTCTTACAGCAACATGTGTCAAATCTACATTTTCAATTTTCATTGCAATCACCAACTAAATTATATATTATTTATCGCTTTTTTGCAAATTTGCTTATTTTTATTAAATAATATTATCTTTTATTTTAGAAATTAATAATATTTTTAATAGTTTAATTATCTAATAATATAATTTTAAATTTTGACAATCTTTATTAAATAAAATATATTTATTTAATGGATAAAATTATATATGATAAATATCAGTTACAAGCAATAAAATGTGATAAAAATGTTTTATTATTAGCAGGTGCTGGATGTGGAAAAACAACAACTATTATAGGAAAAATCAATTATTTATTATCCAATGGATATGAAGAAAAAGATATTTTATGTATTAGTTTTACTAATGCTTCAGTCAATGATTTAAAAAACAAATTAAATAATAATATTGATGTTTTAACATTTCATAAACTAGCAATGAAAATATTAAAGCAATCAAATTATGATTACTCTCTTGCTGATGCAAATTTGTTAAATAATATAATTGATAAATATATTGAAAATCTTTTTTTATATAAAAAAAAGAAGAAGAAATTTATAAAATATGTTAAAAATATTAATTCATTTAAAAAATTAGCTCAAAGATTTATAAATTTATATAAAGCTAATAACTATGATTCGACTAAATTAAAAGAAATATTTTTAAAAATATCAAAGATAAAACAAAAAGATACAAGATTAGAAATATACATGAATTATATAAATATTTTAAATATATATAAACAATATTCTAATGAATTAAAATCTTCCAATGATCTAGATTTTGATGATTTAATTATTACCGCTTATAAGATGTTAAAAAACAAAAAAATATTTTTGCCATATAAATATATAATCATTGATGAATTTCAAGATACTTCATTTTCCAAGTTAGAATTAATTCAATTATTATATAAAAAATATAATACAAAGATATTCTGTGTCGGTGATGATTTTCAATCAATATATCAATTTACTGGATGTGATTTAAATATTTTTTTGAATTTCAAAAAATACTTTAATAATAGCTGTATAAAAAAATTAAAATATACATATAGAAATCCACAAGAGTTAATAACAGTTGCTGGTAATTTTATCATGAAAAATAAAAAGCAATTAAAAAAAAACATGATTTCACATAAAAGAATTTCTAAACCAATCATTTTTGTTGACAGAAGTAAATTAAAAAAGTTATTAAATATTTTAAAAGATAAAACTTATTTTATTATCGGTCGTAATAATAATGATATATATAATTATTTAGATAAGAAATATATATTAGATAATAATATTAATTATATTACTATTCATAAATCAAAAGGATTAGAAGCCGATAATATAATAATTATTAATCTAACAAATAAAGTTAATGGTTTACCAAGTAATATTCAAAATAATTATTTAATTGATTTATTATTACATAATAAAAATGATATTTATAATGAAGAAAGGAGATTATTTTATGTTGCCTTGACAAGAACTAAAAATAAAGTCTATTTAATTATTGATAAGAATTTTAAATCTCCATTTATAAAAGAGATATATTCTGAATATAGAAAATACATCTCTTTTTACAAATAAAAAAGCCTTAAAAAAGGCTTTAATTTATATTCTGGTGGCTCCAACGGGAATTGAACCAGTGACACAAGGATTTTCAGTCCTCTGCTCTACCGACTGAGCTATGGAGCCAAATGGCGGTTCGTACGGGATTCGAACCCGTGGTCTTCTGCGTGACAGGCAGACGTCATAGGCCTCTAGACTAACGAACCATTTGGTTGCGGGAGAAGGATTTGAACCAACGACCTTCGGGTTATGAGCCCGACGAGCTACCAGACTGCTCCATCCCGCGATATACAAAATTTAAATGGCGGAGGAAAAGGGATTCGAACCCCTGCGCCGCTTGCGCGACCTCCTGGTTTTCAAGACCAGTCCCTTCAACCGGACTTGGGTATTCCTCCGACTATCATTTTCCAACGACAAATTGATTATAACATAAGACTTTTTCTTATGTCAATATAAATAAATGTTTTTTATTATAAAAAAATGCAAAAAAAGACTTGATTATTTAAAAACAATCGATTATAATTAAATAGTCTTATGAATTAAGACAGTGCCTTGCCCAAGTGGCGGAATAGGTAGACGCACAGGACTTAAAATCCTGCGGGTGTTAAAGCCCGTGCCGGTTCAAGTCCGGCCTTGGGCACCAACTTAAAAAGTACAAGTATTTAATACTTGTTTTTTTATACATAAAAATAAAGACATCATTATATTGATGTCTTTTTATTTTCCTCTTCTATTTCTTCTAACTTAATATTAATCCAATTATCTAATTGATCTTTCAATGGAGAAAATCCTCTAACTGTTTCAGTAAATTTACCATTTCCATTATCCATTTTGTAATTAATATTTTTTATAGATAATTTAGTATTTTTATTTTCTTCATTAATTTCTAATATTTTACAAAATATTGTATCTTCTATTTGAGCAAAATCATTAATATCCTTTACAAAACCTTCAGATATTTCTGAAATATGTATTAAACCACTATAACCATTTTCTAAATTCATAAAAATTCCGTATTTTTCTATACCAGTGACTTGCCCTTTTATAATGTTTCCAACTATAAAAGTTTCCATTTAATCACTCCTCTATATCTAAGTATAACACATTTTTTAATTTAATGTTATAATGTCTTTAGGTGATTAACATGAAAGAAATAGATTTAAAAATAAAAGAATTATTAGAAAATATTAGACCATATCTTCAAATGGATGGCGGTGACATAGAATTTATTAAATATGAAGATAGCTATGTATATATAAAATTATCAGGAGCATGTGCTCATTGTGGTTTTCAAGATCATACTATTAAAGACGGCATTGAGGAAATGTTAAAAAGTGAAATCGAAGAAATAAAAGGAGTTATAAACGTTGAATTATAACTCCTTTTTATTTATTATCCATTCAATTTTTTCTATATTATATTTTTTGATCATTTCATTATAAATATGTCTTAAAAAGATTTCATAATCATTAACTTTATTTAAAACATCAAATAATTTTTCTTCTTCTTCTTTATCTTCAATAATTTTTTCATATATATCAAAATAATATGATGGATATAATAATCTAGCAAATAACATATTTGCTTCATAATTACTCATATTATTATTTTTTAAATACACTATAAATTCAGAAATAATAGATTCTTCATCTGCATAAAAAAACTTACTTTTAATATACTCTGCTACATCTCTAATTTCTAGATCAAATATAAAATATAAAGGATTAAAGTAATCAATAGTCATATTAGGATAAAATATTCTTTTTCTTGATAATCCTATTTCATATATATCATTTTTATATTTAAGTTCTGCAATATTAGCTACACTAATAGCATTTTCTGCCAAACCAATAAAATAACTAAAACTATTTAAAATAATATTTTTGTTATAGCCTAATTCTTTTATTTGATATTCAAAATAATCTATTTTTGTTTCCCATAAATAAGCCCAATTATTTCTATACAGATTCTTCTTATCTTTGCTTAAATCAATTAATTTATTTATTTTAGAAATTTCATTTAAGTCTATATCTGAAGATGTATCAACATTTATTAATAATAAAATATATTCAATATCATTATATACACTAACTATTTCTCCAAATTTATTTATAATAATTGTACTAACTGGAAATTTCTTATTATTTAATTCCCTACTTATTTCATATAAATCATTAACTTCTTCTTTTGTTCTAATATTTTTTTCAATATAAAATAAATTATTATCATTATAGAAATAATAATTATAATCTTTTTCACATATATTATTTACATCTATATTATAATAATATTTTAAAAATTGTTTCATAATAAAATATATTAAAAAAACATAGGGTTTATACCTATGCTATTTTATTTAAATTTAATGACATCCCAGGTTCTTCAACTATTGGAACAGCATTCATATTATTTTGATTTAATGCTTGAGCATTTTCAAATGCTTGATTAGCTACAACTAATTTAGCATCTATATTTTCTTCTTTTTCTTTAATAACGCTTTCTCTTCTATTTAATTCTGCTTCACGTTTATTTAATTCTGCTTCTTTAGCATATAAAGCTTCTTTAAAATCATTTAAAGCTTTATCAATGTCAACAAACATCGTTCCTTCAGCTACAGGTTGAACATCTTTTTTATCTTCTTGAGCAGGTGTTGCAAAAATATTACTTGGTTCTTCTGATAAAACACTAGATTCTTGAGAAATGACATTTGGATTTTCAGTAATTACAGGTTGAATGTCTACTGGATTTTCCATAACTGGTTGAATATTTGTTACATCTTCAACTACAGGAGTATTTTCAGCTATAACAGATTCTGGTGCCAATGGCGCATTATCTATAATTATTGGTTCTGAAATAACTGGTTCCTCTGGTTTTACATCTTCAATGTTATTTAAAGGATTTAAATTACTCATATCAACATTATTAATAGCAGCTTCTAAATTATTTTGAATAATTGGCTCAGCAGGAACTACAGGTTCTTCAACAACGATTGGATCTCCAGCAATTGGTTTTTCTATAGATTCAGGTTCTTTAATGTCTTGTTGAATTTCCGGTTGTACTTCTGGTTGAACTTGAATATCAGCAATTGGTTCTTCAACTTTAGGTTCTGCATCAAAAGAAACTTCTTTTTCTTTAACATCATATGATTTTTTTACAATTTCAATATGTTCATCTTTTAATGCTAAAAGATGTCCAACATTTTCAGATGCAGCATATTGCAATTCCGGTTTAATATATTCAACTGAAGCTTGGCCTTTTACAATAGAAATTAAAGTTCCCATTGTATTTTTCCATTCTTCTCCTTCAATAACTTCCAAATTACTTCCATTTATTTTGCTTACAAAAACAATAGTATTTTGATTTGCATCTTTTAATTTAGAATCAACAATTAAAAAATCTTCATTATTATTTTTATATGCTGAAATTAATTTATATACTTCATTTCCAGATGGTTTATTAATAGTTATATTAGTATCCATAAAATCACTCTCTATTCTATATGTAATTATATCAGAACAAAAAAAATATTTCAATCTTTTTTACGAAGAATGAAATATTTACATCCATATGCACAATAATTATTTATATAATCATCAACTAAACTAATTTTATTAATTTCTGAAGCATTTTTATTTTTATCTTCATAAAATCCTTTTAGTCTTAGTTTGCCATATGACCAGTCTCCAACTACATAATCAAAATTATTAAAATAGTCAGTTAACTTATCACTTATTTCCTCTATATTTATGGCATCATTATAATCTTTTATAATTTCAAAATTTTTCTCATTTATAATTATATTCTTCATCTCATCAAAACTCCCACAATAACTGTTACTACTAATATACTAACAGCAATAAATCCAGATAGCAATAAAAATTCTACATAACCATTTTCAGATTTATTTTCTTCAACTTTTGGAAACTCTTTATAATACAAAACTGCTTTTTCTAATAAAGAATCTTTATCTTCCGCTAATGGATCTATATTAAAATATTCATATACCTTTTTATTTATATTATTTATTTCTTGAATATTCATATTAACAACATTATCGTATGAATAACCAATCATTTCATATGCATCTTTATATACATTATTTTTTTCTTCTTTTATATATTCTATATTATTCAATAATTCATATTTTTTAAAAGAATAATATTTTTTGATTTCTTCATGATCTTGACTATACCTTATAATATTAGTATTATTGATTGTATTATCTAAAAACAATTGCTCATCATTGAAATCATTATTGAAACTCTTTACTCTTAAAATATACATATCTATTAAATTTTTAATTACTTCATTAATATATTTATTAGGAATATTTTCTTTAGAAACATAATAATTCATTAAATTTTGATTAAAATAAGATAAATCTTCTAATGAATATCCAAATTTAATAATGTTTTGTTCAAAACTACCTAAACCTGATTCTGTGTCAGTCTTATATGGATTAACAATATCTAATTCTCCATATATAATTATTAAGGCATTTATAACTATAGTAGTTATTTCATTTTTATTTGTCTTATTCAAATAATTATTTATACCCTCTTCAATGGCTTCATTAATAAAAAAATTATCCTTCATTTTTCATTCCTCTATCTTATATTATTTTATCACACATACTATTTTATAATCAATAAATGTTGTTATTTTTTAAATAATTAATTTTATTTAATTTTTTTATTAAAACTTGTTGACAAAAGTTCATTTATCGATTAGTATAGTACCTACCAAATCACTTAAGAAGGCGATTTGGTGCTAGTATCACACTAGTCAACCCCTTTTTATTCTTTTAGAAGCTGTCTTCAGGGGGCAGCTTCAATTTTTTTGGTTTTAGGAGGCTTATTATGAATAATAAAGTATTAATTTATAAAATACTAATAAACTTATATTTTAAGGATGTTGAAGAAATTGATTTGAATAATATTGAGAATATTCATGATACTTTTATAAATACATTAACTAATTATGATTTAATTTCAAATAATCCAAATTTAATAAAATTTAATAATATCAATTATTTCAAAAAAATGTTAATATACGTTTTTTCTGATCTTGAATTAGGAATTTTTGTTCACAATAAATTAATTTTTGATAAAAATAATATCATAATTATTGATGCTATTAAAAATATGGATATTGAAATATCAGAATATTTAATTAATGAAATTGCAAATTATTTAAAATATGAAATTAATAATAATTATACATTAAAAAAAGTTGATAACTAATCGTTATCAGCTTTTTTTAGTTTATCATAGTAATTATATCGAGTAATTGCATTTTCTTTATTAGTTTTCAAAACAGTAGCAGCAAGTTTTTCATCTTTTATTTTTAAAGAATTATAACGAACTTCATTATTTAGAAAATCATCATATTTCATAAAATCAGGTTCTTTTGAATCAATATATAATTTATTATCTTTATATCTCATCAACAAAGTATAACCACAATCAACAGCAAGTTTTTGTTCTTGATTTGTGCAACTTAAGCCACCCTTTATTCCGTGCTCTACACATGGACAATAAGCAATTATTATTGCTGGGCCATCATGTTCTTCAGCTTCTTTAAAAGCTTTTATTGTTTGCATCATATTAGCGCCTAAACTAATACTTGCAACATAAACATTAGGATAACTCATAGCAATTCTAAATAAATCTTTCTTAGCAACTTTTTTACCATAATCAGCAAATTCAGCTACTTGCCCAACATGAGAAGACTTACTCATTTGTCCACCAGTGTTTGAATATACTTCTGTATCTAAAACCAAAATTTTAATATTTTCATTTGAAGATAAAACATGATCTATTCCACCAAATCCAATGTCATAAGCCCATCCATCTCCACCAATAGACCATACAGTTCTACTTGGAATATAATTCAATAAATCTTTTATCTCTTTGGATACTTGTTTATCTTGAATATTATCATAGACATTTTTAGTAATTTCATAATCATTAGAATTATTCAACCATTTTTCATATAGTTCTTTTACTTCTGGTGTCGAAATATCTAAAGATTTTTGCATTACATTTTTTATTCTTTCACGTTGTGATTTATAAGATAAATGCATTCCGTATCCAAATTCCGCATTATCTTCAAACAATGAATTAGCCCATGGAATAGAATATGGTGTTGAAGGTGCACTACCACCATATATTGATGAACAACCTGTTGCATTAGCAATAACTAATTTATCTTGAAATAATTGAGTTAATAATTTTGTATAAGCTGTTTCACCACAACCAGCACAAGCTCCACTAAATTCGAATCTAGGTTTTTCAAATTGACTTCCTTTAATATTAAATTTATCTATTATTTTAGGATTCTCATAATTATTAAATAATTCTTCAGATTCTTTTTGTTTTTCTAAATCAAATTTTCCAAATTCTAAAGCCTTATTTCCATTCTTTCCAGGACATATATTTATACACAAACCACAACTTGTACAATCTGCCTCTGAAACACTAATCATATAATTATATTTGTCATTACCCAATAAAGGTATTCCTTTATTTTTATCTTCTATAGCAAATGGTCTAATTACTGCATGAGGACAAACAAATGAACATTGACCACATTCAATACAGTTTTCTTTTTTCCATTTTACAACATTATCAGCACTTTTTCTTTTTTCATTTTTTGATAATTGAGCAGGAAAAGTACCATTACTAATTTCTAAAACATCACTAACTTTTAATGAATTTCCTTCTCTTCCATTAATTATTTCATAAATATTTTTATACTTATTATTTTTACTTGAATATTCACTTATATTAATTTTATTAATATTTTCAAAAGCATCCTTTATAGCATTAATATTATTATTTACAATATCTTCACCTTTAGTTTTAAATTGTTCTTTAATTGAATCAGATACTATTTTAATAGCATTATCAACACCAAGCTTTTTTAATAATATTACTTCCATAATCTTATTTATTTTACCTTTAATATTATTTTTTATTGCTATCTCATTAGCATTAATTGCAAATATACTTACATTTTTATTTTTTAATGTTTCTTCATTTTTTAACATAGTAATTAATTCATTTATATCAGAAACATTTATTAATAAAATTCCATTTTCTTTAATATCATTTACCATATTAAATTTATTAAAATATTCTTGTTTAGTAACAACTATAATATTTGGATTTGTTACATAAAATGGTGCATTAATTTGCTTTTTTGAAACACGTAAATGACTAACTGTAACTCCCCCACTTTTTTTAGAATCATATTCAAAATATCCTTGAACATATTTCTCAGTCGAATTACCAATAATATTCATTATATCTTTACTAGCACTTACCATTCCATCAGAACCAAAACCAAATATTTTGATTTCATCAGCACTTAATTTAAAATCATATGCAACTTTTTCCAGTGATAAATTAGTAATATCATCTTCAATACCTATTGTAAAATTATCTTTCAATTCCTGCTCTAGCATCCTATAAACGCTAATAATATCTTCTGGTGTAGTATTTTTACTCGATAAGCCATATCTTCCACCAACAATATTTATTGGCATATTTTTTAAACTGGATAATACATCCAAATACAATGGTTCACCTATACTACCAGACTCTTTTGTTCTATCTAAAACAGCAATATTTTTAACTGTTTTTGGTAATACATTTATTAAATACTTTTTACTAAATGGGCGATATAAATGTACTTCTATTAATCCATATTTTTTACCTAAAGAATTTTCTTTATCAATAACTAATTTAATTGTATCATTTACACTTCCCATAGCAATAATAATATTCTCTGCCTCTTTATCTCCATAGTAATTAAATGGCTGATAATCAGTATTAGCCAAATAATTAACTTTTTGCATATATTCATTAACTATATCAGGCATTTTATTATATAGAGTATTTCTAGCTTCTACACTTTGAAAATATATATCTTCATTTTCAGCCATTCCTTTTTGAATATTTGACTTATAATTAAGAGCTTTCTTTTTAAATTCAGTAATCTTATCATAATTAATTAATTTTAAAAATTCATTTTCATCAATAAGATTAACTGTATTTAATTCATGACTCGTTCTAAAGCCATCAAAAAAATGAACAAATGGAAGACTTCCTTCTATTGCGGATAAATGGGATACTGCTGCCATATAATAAGCATCTTTAACATTACTAGAAGATAACATACAAAAACCTGTTTGTCTCGTTGCATAAATATCTGAATGATCACCAAAAATAGACAATGCATGGGTTGCAACTGTTCGAGATGCAACATGTATAACACCTGGTAAACATTCTCCAGCCATTTTATACATATTTGGAATCATTAGAAGAAGTCCTTGACTTGCTGTAAAAGTTGAAGCCAACGAACCACTTATTAACGCTCCATGCATAGTCCCAGCCGCCCCAGCTTCACTTTGCATCTCTATTACTTTAACTTGTTCATTAAATAGATTCAAAGTATTCTTATGAGATAGTAAATCAATATTAGAAGCCATTGGACTAGAAGGTGTTATTGGATAAATGCTACATAGCTCACTAAATAAGTATGCAACTTTAGAGCACGCTTTATTTCCATCATAAATATATTTTTTCATATTATCACTTTCCTTATTATAATAATTATAACACGATTATTTTTCATATAAAAAAAACATTGTAAATGTTTACAACGTTTTTTATTTTTATTCGATTATAAATGGATCATTTATAGTTCCGGTTCCATTTACTTTTTCTACTTCTGCTTTTAAGTAAAATGCAGGAAAAACATTAAAAGAAGAACTTGCATTTCCGTAAGTTGGATCCCATGATGTATTTGAATACCAAGCAGCATAACCGCTATATCTATCTAAAAACCATTTACCAGTAGATTTTTGCCAGTTACGATCTTTACATGTAGTACAACATCTATAATAACTCATTTTTTCAGTCCAACAATCGCTAGGAGAAGAATATCCGTAATCACTAACTGAAGGAAGAGCAATTTTTCCATTATAAATATATGAATTATCTTTTTCTTTATTATAAAAAGTTAATACAATGTTACCATTGCCAATTGAAGATAAACCTATTTGCCATCTAACATTTGCTATTTGATTTTGAAGATTACCTAAACTAGTGAGATAAGTAGTATTTAAATAATCTTTTATTGTACTATTGTTCCAATCATTCTTATTATTTACATCCCATTTCATATTTGTAACACTATCTTTTCTAACAACTTTAATCAAAGTTTTAGAACCTGAATTATCAGCTAATTGAATATTATTCATGCTTCCAATAATTCTATATACTTCATTTCCTATTTTAATATAGTTATTTGGATTTTCTCCAACATATCTAATATTTGCATCCGAAGTATTATCTTTTTGTAAACTTGAGTCATTGCTTTCAAAAAGTAATCTAACATATTCAGTAAGTGGCATTACACCTAACATATCAATTATTTCCAATTTAATATTTGCATTAAATTTTTCATTTGCTAATAACTTAATTGCATTACTATTTCCAACAGTAGAAGTATATTTAATTATCATTTCATAAGAATGAGTTGCATTTGCATCAATTTTAACTCCACTTAAAATCTTAGTATCACTAGTTGGCATTGCTGTTTCAGCAACAACTACTTCACCATCTCTTTTTAAAGTATATGTCAAATTATTTCCATAATCATTAACAATATCACTTAACATTAAATTATATTTTTGTTTATTATTTGTTGGATTATAAATATTAAATTCCTTTGTTATTTCTTGTGTCTCAGTTAAATTTGAAATATCTATTTTATCATTTAATATTTGTACAGGAGATATTGGAATTGTATCAATTCCTAATGTTGCACTAAATATTTTTCCTTGTAGATCATTTTGATTTTCATTACTATGTTTAAATGTTATTTTTAATGTATAGTTTTTCGTTGTATTTGCATTAATTGAAATACTAGAACTTAAATAAGTTTTACCGATATTACTAACTGGTAAAATTGATTCTTCAATCACATTACCAGTTTCATCAGATAATGTATACACTAAATCTTCATTAAACTCATTTGTAATATTTTCTAAATAAATATTATAATCTACTGCTATATTACTTGTATTTTCTACTGTAAATGTTTTAGTAAAACTATCTCCTGGAACTATTCCAGATACATTGATTTCTTGGCCACCAGTATAAGTTAAAGTTAGATTATTTGTTTTAACTACTGTTTGTGATTCATTTATTCTATTTACATTGGCACTATAGAATGCATAAGTAACTCCCGCAACAAGAGCCACCACGACAAATATACTTGCTACTATTAATATTATTTTTTTCTTCATACATATCACTCTATTCTTATATTTATTTTATAATATTAGTAAATATATTTCAAATAATAATTACTTTTTACTTAGAAATTGACAATATAATGTATAAAATGTAAAGTGCTTGACAAAAATAATAAAAAGTGTATAATATAGACTCATAAACAGGGGGGAGTTTAAATGAATAAGGGGTTTAATGTAGCTAACGCTAGAAAAAAATTATTAGTAATGGATTATATTTCATTAGGAATGTGTATTATGGCAATATTAATTTCATTAATATGCTTAACAATTACTAGAATTCCATATGTATTATTTATATTTAGAACAATAATTATTGCTAGTTTATTTGTATCATATATAAATATAAAAAATATAATTTCTTATTACAAAAAAAATGATGAATTATTTAAATTCATATAAAAAAGATTCCGTTATTCGGAATCTTTTTTATTATCATTATTTTTAGTTTGTTCTGCTTTTATACTATCTACTAATTCTCTTTTCTTTTCTTCAATTATAGTAACTATAAATTTATATAATTGATAAATGAATAATCCAAAAAGAGGAATAATTATAAATATGAAGAAGCCAACTCTAGATTGCAAAAATGATAAAACTGTACCTAAATGGCCGACTTTTTTGCCACTATATAATCCGACAAAATCTTCCTCTGATACATATCCTTCATCTTCTGCATCATTATTGTCTCCTTTTGTCACATAAGTCTTTACCCCATTTTGCTCATTAACTTTAATTATTCTATGTGTTTTAATAATAACAGTATCTTGTTCTTCAGATAAGAATGAAATAATATCTCCAACTTGTAATTTATCAAATTCTGCTTCTTTAGTGATTATTAAATCACCAGTCATAATAGTTGGTTCCATTGATTTAGTTTGAATATTAAATGGCATTATACCACCAATATTTGATATACCTCTATTATCTGTTTTCAAGGATACAAATGTAATAGCTATAGCAATTATTACAACTAAAACTAATAGAAAATCACCAATGTAGCTAAGTACTTTTTTCATTTTACTTCCTCCTTATAATTTAAATGTTTTTATTCGTTTGTATCTGCTTTAGCATTTAAATTAATTATTGCTCTAACACCATCACCTAATGATGCAGAATTTTCACAGTCAACATCTTGACCTTCAATCCAAATATAAACTCTTACTTTTGTAATACCAGGATTTACAGTGAAAATTTTATCACTTGACCAATCTGATTTATCAGTCTTTGTAGTTCTTAATGTTGCACTTAAAGTTCCAAAACTTGTTGAATCGTCTAATGCTACTCCAGTTCCAAGTGCTTTTGCACCCAAATAAGTATAAGTTGTACCATCTGTTGCACCTAAATTATTTTTTGCAACAGTTGTATGTGAATCTGAATTTGGTTCCCAAATTGTTTGTTCAACAGTACTATTTAAAGTTCTTGCAGTTGCTGGTGTATTTGTTGCATCAGTTCCTTTATTTAAGAATCCAATTCTTGTTGAATATTGTAAACCAACATCATTTTTTCCATTAACAGTAGCTGATGACGTATTTAATAACTCAATTTCTTTTGTAGCTGTTGATTGAATAAATAAATCAAATGCTAAATATTTTCCAACATCCCCAGTTGTATCTTGTACATCTGTTTCTTTTGTTAAATTGATAGTTCCATCTTCTTGTAAAGCACCATAATACATATCAAATATACCAGCTGTAGTTGATCCAATAGTAGAAACTGGTTCTAAAACTGTTGGAAATTGATTTGTACTTCCTGTATAAGTTGCTGCTGTAATTTCATCAGTAGTTAATGTAGACTTCCAATTTTGTGCATCTACTGACACTGTAATACCATTTGATGCTTGTACTTCAACATCTAATGATCCTAATGATAATTTTGTGTTAGCTGTAAACCATGCATATGATGCAGTAGTTAATGCAACACCAGATAGTAATAACATACTAAATGCTAATAAAAGTTTTTTCTTTTTCATAACTAATTCCTCCCATAAACTTTTTAAGCTTTATCTTCTCCTAAAGAGACATCCATTTTCATTTCGCCACCTAATATGGCATCAACGCATTCTGGATCATCACCTTCAAGCCAAACTACAACCGTATATTTATCTATATCTTTTGGTTTGAAATTATCTCTCATATAATACATTATACGACTATCACTTTCAAACGAAGTTGTGTTCTTTTCAGCCTCTCCAGAAGCACTTTTTTTTGCATATACAACTTTTTCTCCATTAGTATACAAAGCAACTCTTACAGCTTCATCAACATTCTTTATTACAGATAAAATGTTAATTGAAAAACTATAACTTGTTGTTTCTTTACCTCTGTTTTTAACAAAAAAAGTATAAGCTAAATAATTATTTCCGCTATGCTCGCCTTCATGTTCATCAATATCAAGTGGCAACCATGATTCTGATATATTGTCCATATAATCTAATGATTTTGCATTTAATGTTAAAGCAGTATCACTAAAATTACTATCGGCTGACATAACAATATTTTTCTTTGCAACCAAATTTGGGTCTAATGAAATTGTAAAGTTTCCTTCTTTATTAACTATGTATAATAACGCATATAAAATAGATAAAAATAAAAGTAAAAATGCAATTATTATTGTAACAGTACGCATCAATAATTTTCTTTTATATATTTCCTTCGCCGTAAGTTCAATAGTTCTTTTTTCTTTCAATTTCACACCCCCACTAACCAATTATGCAACATAAAAATCAAGATTTTTAATGTCTTCATCATTAGATATTGAGGAATAATTTAAAATTATAGATTTAATCTTTCCTAATTTTAATTCATTTATAGTTTTACTAAAACTAATATCATTGGCATAATTCAAAAAACAATATTTAATATCATATAATTTTTTAAAACTTATTTCCTTATCAGTTTTAATACATCCTATATTAATTCCATTCTCTTTCAAAGAATTAATCAAATCTGAATGATTTATAAATTGATCATAGCTAATATTAAAAATAATATTTTCTTTTACTAGCTTTGTTGTTTTTACTATAAAAGAAACATTTGATTTAGTCATAAAGCAATCAGGTAAATTAGTAAAAGCTAAATACTTCTTTTGACTATGAATATTCTTAAATAAGTCATAGCACATTTTCTCTATTTCAACTTTTTTGAAATCAGAAACATTTTTGCTTTTTAATTCAATTTTAGAAATTTCTTTTTTACTATAATCTTTTAATTCTTTTATAGAATAGTTGCTTTCTGATAAATACATATTTGTATTATCAGGTGAATTTACTTTGTTAATCCTGTGATATCTTAATTTCAAGTTATCATTAATGCAATAATTTTTAAGAAAGCCAATATTTTTATTAATATTATTATCAAATATCAACTTTAATTTAACTGCATTTGCATTCAAGTTTTTCAAAGTATCTTCATTAAAGAAACCTTTTAAACCCAATAAGATTTCTTTTTTTGCCTTGCTAAAAGGCACTTTTGATTTAGCATCTAATTCGATATATTTATCAAATTGTAATGCTAAATAAATAGTAGTAGCATAAACATTACAAACTTTTTTTATTTTTTCTTGTTTCTCATCAAGCTTTCCTACCCATGATTCAATAATACTCTTTTTAAATAAAAGTATATAAATCAATTGTAGTTCTTTATTGGAAATTTTATTAGTACTAAATATTTTTAAAATGCTTTCCTTATCTGATTCATCGGTTATTAAATCATCTAAACTAATTTGATTAAAAAAGAATTTCAAATAATTCTCTTCAATTATTTTTTCAAACAAATTAAAATAATTTTGTGCATAATAATTTTTAGGTAAAAGTTCTTTACAAAAACTAATAACAAATTGTTTTCTGAAACTCAAGTATATTTCTAAAGCACTTTTACTTTTCACAACTTAGCCTCCTACTATACTTAAAATTATAACAAACTATATATTTTATTGCAATTATAATTCGACATTTTTCGCTTTTTTTTATATAATAAACATGAGGTTTATATGAAAAATATTCTAAAAAGATTTAAAGAAGAATATCAAAGTTTTATAAAAGATGTTAAAAGAAGAAAAATCAAACGTTCATTAGTTTCTTCATTCTTTGCTATTCTTTGTATATTTACTATTTCAAATAGTGTTGCTTTCATCTTATGTATAATAATGGCTTTATTCTTCTCTATTATTGGAATTAAAAAAAGAGAAAAATTAGCAAATGCATCATTAATAGTTGCGATTATTTGCATAATAATTGCAACATATAATTATTTTAACCAAGATCCACTAGCTAAAGATCCTAATGAAGGTAAAAATATTTTAATTGGAAGTTGGGAATATAATAATTCTGGTGGCACTTATATATTTAATAAAGATTTTACATATGAACAATATGTTTCTGATGATAAATCTGATAATTATTGTAAAGGCAAATACAAATATGAATATGGTTATGAAACTGAAAATGGAAAACTAATTAGGCAAGATGTAGATTATACTTATTATTATGTCATTCTAACTCATGATGAATGTGTAATTAATTCTCAATTAGAAGATACCCCAGATAATTCATTTGATAAAAGAATGGTTTTTGGATATGGAAAAATATCTCCTAAAGAATCAGTAATTGTTAATATTGCAACAGATAAATACTATGTTTTAACACAAAGAAACAAGAAATAATATTTCTTGTTTTTTTCATTGATAAATATAAATTTCATTTAAATCATTAAAAAAACTAACATTTTTTGTTAGTTTTATAATTGTTTGTAAGATATGGTTCCTTTACCACCAGCACCAGAGCAATTTCCATAAAAACCGCATTCAACTCTACCACCAACAGCTGTAACATTTCCATTATTTGTTATTTTTGAATAAAATAAATTAATACTTCCACCACCAGATGATCCACCCGTATCAATACGACCATTAGTAGTACCCAAAATAGCAGTTGAAGAACTTTGACCATTGGCTCTTATATATGCACCTTCGTTATTTTCTAAAATTCTAGCATAAACAATTAATAATCCGCCTGTTCCAGATTTATAAACATAATTAATTGGTGCAGTTCTATAGTAATTATATCCAGCAGTTGGATTTCCAACACCACCCATTGATACTTGGCCATATCCGGATTCATTATTAGAGCACACTACTCCAACTGTTCCGCCTCCACCTGTTGAAGAAGCAGCGCCAGAGGTACAAACCCATCCACTACCGCCATCACTATTAGATGCGCCTGACCCAGCTCCACCAGAATATGATGTTCCAGATCCTCCAGCTCCAATGTTTGCACTTTGTTCCCAACTTCGTCCAGCACCAGTTCCGCCTCCGCCAGTTTGTCTTCCATTTCCGCTTGCGCCAGCATTTCCATTAACAACATTTTGATAAGCAGTCTTAGCGCTTCCACCTCGAGCTCCTACTGCAGGAACATATTCATAAGTCTCATCTTCATTTTTCCATAAATATACATTTTCCCCAGGTGTTTTAGCGCCATGAGAATTATCGATAATACCATCATTAGTTAATTTTCCAGATACGAATAATGTAAATCCTTTGGGACCACCATAATTTGTATAATATGGTTTTACTGTAACTCCACTATTTATTTTTAAATTTCCATTTACTTTTACTACAACCATATTTTTTGCATTTGATGAAGCAGTTGCTATATCATTAGCATCTCCAAATGTTTGAAGTTAGTGCAAAGTTGAAAGTTGAAATAAAAATTTCTTCTGCTTCAAATTCTATTGTATCTTTAGTTACTTTTGGTGTTATTATTTTATCTAACTTATTATCTTTTATTAAACCTATTTCATAGTTTTTATTTCCATACATATTTGGAATACTTATTAAAACTTTATTGTTAATTTTATTTTCTGTAATAAATTCAACGATATTTAATAAATCATAATTAGTTATAGAAATATCTTTTTTCGAATAATTAGATATGTTTTTTTCTTCCACAAACAGTAAATTTTCTTCTAAATTTTCCTCACTTTTTACTATATAATTTTTATATTTTAATTCATTTCTATTTTCCATATCTAACTCTCTTACTTTCTATATTTATTATAACTTTTTATAGTTTAATGTGTCAATAATAGACACTTGATTTATTGTTAAAATAACAAAAAAACAAGTGTCAAAAACACACTTGTTCTTTATGATTTTAAATAATTAGAATACCAGTTAAAATAAACATTCTGTTTATAAACATTTTCTGCTCCTCTTGGATAATAAATGTTCAATCCTGAATTCATTGGGAATGGTTCAAATCCCGTAAAATATGGTGGAACAGAACTATTAAAATACAATTCTTTTAAAGATGAAGAATTATTAAATGCATTATCTGATAATGCTATTAAATTTGTATCAAATGTTATTGTAGTTAAATTAATGCAATTTGCAAATGCACCATTACTAATAACTTTAGTATTATATCCAACAGTATAACTCCAATTCTTTTTAGCACGAGGATATCTAATTAATGTTTCACCATTACGGTCATACAATACTCCATCATCACTCGAAAAGAATTGATTGTTAGTATTTACATAAATATTTTTAACAGTATTATTATTCTCCAAGAAAGAATTTCCAACATTATTTACATATGCACCAAGAACAATACTATTTAATCTAGATGCACCATCAAATGCCGTATTTGATATTGCTACAACATTATAATTAACATTATCTATTGTAAAAGTATCAGGAATAATTAGCGAAGAACTATTACCAATATAATTAGTAATCTTTATTTGGTTACCATTAATTATTTCATAAATATATTCACTATTATATATTGACCCAATTGAAACAGATGTATAATCTTTCCAATAATCCGCAGTAGAATATAAAGATGTTGAATTATATGGTACATATATTGTTAATGAACTACTATTCCAATATTGTGCTGGCAATGTATTTTGATAAATTATAGGTGGATTTTTTGTATTAATATAAAATTGATTCAAACTATTTTCTACCCATGAATTATAGAATGCAAAGTCTTTTATCTCAACAACATTAGAACCTAAATGTACCATATATAATGATGGACATCTATAAAATGCATATTCTGAGATATTTTCAACATTTTCTAAAGTTACAGAAATTAATTTAGAACTTTGAGCAAAAGCATAAGAACCAACATATTTTATTTTATCTCCTGTTACACTATTAACACTTCTTTGATAAAAAGCATAATCATATATATATTTAATACTTGTGAATTCTAAATCCCAAATATAATCTTCAGAAATATCAGCAAAATAATATGCGTATGGTCCAACTGATAAAACCGTTCTTGTATCCTCACCTACTGTAATAGTTTCAGGAATATCAAAACTATCATCAATGTTATTACCATGATATTCAATAATTTGCCATCCGGTAACATTATCTAACATAACTTTTTTTATTGTATATTGTCCAACATTTATATCAGTATTTGTTGCTACATAATCACCAATTACAATACCTGTTTCAAAAATATAATTTTTAAGATTACTTGGCATTCCATTTTTATAAGCATCTAAATATGTCAATCCTGAAGCAGTTTCACCATCAGGAACATAAATTCTTAAACGATTACCAGCGGCAGTTCCCATATTGGTAAATGCATTTTCAGCAATTGTAATCCCAATTGCATTTGTTGAAACTGCAACATTTTTATTACTCATAAATAATTGTAATAATTTTGAAGTTCCATAAAAAGCCCCTTCTTTAATAGCATTAGATTTTCCAATATCAGCAGATATTAAATTATTATCATTATAGAAGACATATGAACCTAGAGATTGTAAATTTGGAAATGATGCATAAATTAATCCATAAGCACTATTAAATGCATAGTCCCCAACTGATATACAATTTTCAGCTATAAATTTTCTAATACTAATATTATTTTCAAATACACCTTTTCCTATTTTAATTAAGTCATCACTATTTATATCAAAATAAGATCCACTTATTACATTTGTATGTACAAATGCATAATCACCAATTGATATAACACTTAACTCATCAGCTTCAGATGCATTTCCTTTAATTACATGAATTTCTGGAGTAAATGCATATAATGTATGAGTAACCTGTACTGATATTTTTGCACTTTCACCTTTTTTTAATATTCCATTAAATCCGGCATTAGTTAATGTTAATCTTGAACCTTCAAATGATGCACCATTATTCCAGTTTGTAGCTCCAGTTATTTCTCCACCATCAAGAATGTCTAAAACAACTTTCCAAGAACTAATAGTAGTATCTCCATTATTAGTAACGGTTATATCAATCGTATTTGTATAAGCACCAGGTGAGCCCCATTGATTAGCTAATGTCCATGTTGCACTCATAGTATTATCTGATAAAGCCAACGATGTTGGAAATTCAAATTGTTGATCTATATCTTCACCATGATACTCAACATATTCATAACCGAATTTTTCATTTGAATCTTTATCTGTTAAAGTAGTCTCTTTAATTGAATATTCACCAATATCAATTTCATCTGTAATACCTGAAGGAGTATAACTTCCTATAACAAAATCATATGCAAAGAAATAACTAGCAAATTCCTTTGGAAATTGACTTCTATAAATATCAACATATTCCTCATTATTTGAAGTATGACCATTCGTAACATAGAAACGCATTCTACCATTAGTTTGACCACCTAAATCATTCATAGAATTTTCAGCTATAGATAAAGATAAATTAGTTCCTGATGCACTAAATAATACTTGATATAAATTTGGTATATTACTTAAAGCATTTTTACCTACTTCTCTTACATTTCCAAGATTTAATTTATATAAATATTGTAAATTATTAAAAGTAGAATCACCTATTTTATTAAGATTTTCAAATTCTCCTGATGTCATTGAAGTATTTGCAAAAGCATTATTTCCTAAAGATACAACATTGTTTAATTCTACTTTTTTTATACCACTTAAATTAGCAAATGCACTATTTCCAACACTTAATAATTGAGATGATTCAATATTAAATGAAGAATCATTTTTTACTTTTGTATGATTAAAAGCATTGTCACCAACAGAAATAATATTTCTACCATTATTATTTTTCATACTAGGATTTATTCCTAATATATCTACACTATCATGTGCAGAGTCCCATATTAATGTAAGAGTAAAGTTAATTGTTCTTCCAGCACTTATTGTTTTCATGCTAGATGGAGATTCAATATCAATTGAATTACCATCTGTATTATTTGTAATAACTGCATCTTCAAAAGAAGAAACAACTAAATTATCTTTTGAATTTAAAGATAATATCCAATCATTAATCTCATCAGAAGAATTATTATAAATAGTAAACGAAACATTACATGTATTTAACGTACAATTTGCAGCAGTTTGCTTTACAGAAACATCATCAGAATCCGAATAAACAGTTTCTGCAATAGCAAAATTACTATTTAAATCTGGTCCATGATATTCAATTAATTCCCAGCCTTTAACTTCTTTTCCAGAAGCATTAGTTTTTGTTACTTCTCTAATTGTATATTCTCCAATATCATAATTAACGCTACCATAATAATAATGACCCATTGTTATTCCAGTTGGATATATATAACTAGAATAAGCTGAGAATAATTCTTTATAATAATTAATTATACTTTCATTTTCTGAAACATATATTCTTAATCTATCTTTAATATTAGTTCCTATATTAGATAATGAATTATTATATATACTAATATTTTTAGAATTATTATTTAAAAATAATTGAACTAAATTAGGAATATTTGATATTGAATATTCTCCAAATGATGAAATATTTCCTAAATTAAGAACATATAAATCTTCACAATTATAAAATGCATAATTACCAATAGATTTTAAGTTAAGTCCTTCAAATCTATTTAGTTTACTATTTTCAAAAGCATTGTCCCCTATTGAAACTAAATTATCAGCAATAAATACTTTTACATTAAAATCTTTAAAAGCTTTATTTGCAATATTTAATAATTTTTTACTTTCAATTCTAAAATCAACACCAGTCTCAACTTTAGTATTAATAAAAGCACTATCTCCTATAGATACAACATTATAAGTATTATTATTATATGTCAATGTATCAGGCAATTTATAGTTTTTATCTATATCAGGACCTTGATATGAAATAATCTCAACACCACTAACATTTGCTCCATTAACATCTTTTACTGTTGTTTGTCTAACAGTATATTTATATAATTCAGAATCAACAGCCATATATTTATAATTTTCAATATCATTACCGTTAATATAAATATAATTACTATTTTCACTAAATTTTTCTTTATATAAATCTAAAATAGTTTTTCCAGAAGATGTAGTTTTATCAGTAACATAAAATCTTAATCTTCCATCTACATATGAGCCCCAGTTAGAAAATAAGGCGTTATCTCCTACTTCCAAATCAACCGTTTGAGTATTATTAACTAATATATCACTTGCGTTTGAAATATAGACTCTAACTACTTTTTTACAATCGTAAAAAGCATTATCATTTATTTTTTTTACGTACCCTAAATCTATTTGATATAAACTTTGATTACTAGCAAATGCACTTTCCCCTATTTCATTTATAACCCTTAATGTAACAGTCTTTAATGTTGAAAATTCAAAAGCATGTTTACCAATAGATGTTAATTTCAAAGCTTCTATCTTATCCAATTTAGTATTATAAAAAGCATAATCCCCAATAGTTTTTACATTTGTTAAACTAATACCAGTTACATTTAAATCATAAAATGCATAAGAATTAATTGTATCTATTGTTTCTGGAAGGGATATTCCTACACCAGTTGTACTTGTAATATTCATTTCTCGATATGAATTCGTTCCTAAAGATGTAACACTTTTATTACTTCCTTGATAAGTTATAACACTTGGAACACCTAAAGTATTACCAGTTAATAAATTATTAACAATATACGAAAGCCCTAGTCCATTATTTGTTTCATAGACAATATATCTATGATCATCAGATATTTCACCAGTTTGATAAACATGAGCTTCATTTATATTCTCCGTATTTTGATAATCTTCAATAGTTCCATTAATTACAAATAACTTAGAATTATCACCAAAAGCATTGCTACCAACAGTTGGTGGAATTGTTGATTTAAACTTAATATATTTACTATTATTAAAAGCATATGCACCAATGTCTGTAACTGTTGATGGAATTGTTAAAAATTCAAATGTCTCATCTAAATCAGATGGTAAAACACCAAGACTTACGTTATAGAAAGCATAATCTCCTATTTCAGTTAAACTTGAAGGTAATAAAACATTTTTTAGTGAAGTCTTATTATAAAAAGCACGGCTTTTAATTCTTCCAGATTTATCATTATCTTTAACACGTGAATTTGCCAAACTTAAATATTCAAGATTAGGAATTTTACTACTATTCATAAAATCAAAATCTTCATTTTCGACATATTGTGCATTAACGGTATAAATAATTAATTTTTTGATATTTTTTATTTCTTCTATTGGATTTTTATCATGTTCATTAAAATAATTTGTTAGTAAACCTTCAACAGATGCAAGTGAATCTTTAATATATACTAAATATGCGTTTTCTTCACCTTCAACTGGTTGAACAGTTATATCAGCCTCAGTTGCAGTAATATCATCTTTATTAAAGTTATCAGAACCAGATACTGTAATATCTCCTGAAGTAACACCTTTAATAATCAATGTATTTCCATCATTAGCTTTCTTATATGGTGTTGCATTACTTGGTAATACAATTGAAGTACTACCAAGAGCTCCATAAATTTCACCTAGATTATAAACATATATTTGATATTTAGTAAAAGTATCTAACAATTTCATTTTACTTAAATCTATTTGAGTTATATATCCATTATTAACTATTTCTATATTCGTACTATCTTCATATGAATAAATATATCCAACCTCAACATCAGGTCCAACAGTAACTCTGGTATTTGATTTTACTATTAAATCAATAGGAATTAAATTGCTTGTACTCTTTACAATTCTTACATTTTCTAAGAATAATCCATCACTACCATCACTTTGAATTGTTGATACGGCCATTTCTCCACCAACAACAACATCATATTTTTTATTATCACCAACAATAGTAACATTAGCTTTAGGTGCAGTAATATAAAAATTATTACCTACTATTAATTTTCCAGTACCACTAGTATCAATTTTTAAATCTCCTAAACTAACGAATTCATAAATTAAATCTTCAGATATTGTTAATCTATAATCATTAGTATCTAAATTAATTCTTTTTGGTATATTTAAAGATCCATTAATATTAATATCTTCAATAAGTCTGATTGTATCACCAGCTAAAGCTGAAAGTAATACTTCTCTTAATTGTGCTTCATTTTGAACATTCCACACTTGTCCAGAAGTATTTTCTGCTGATATAACTCCAACTTGTGAAGAATAAACATTCATATGAACAGAAAATGAATCATTTGAATAAATAGATGTATTAACAGTTTGATACATACCATAATCAATACGATAATATTTGCTTTTTCCTGCTGAAATTTGATCAATTGTAATATCATTATTTAATAATGTCATATTACTTATTGGAATATCTGAATCATTTTCAATTGTATTTGAAATAGGATTATTCATTGCATAAGCTTTTACTAAAGAATCATATGAATTATTATTCTTATAACTTTCAACTTTGTCAGTTACTTCATACAAACGATAATATAAAATACCTGCAACATTTGTAGTTCCTTCTAAAGTATATGTCATACTAAATTCTAAATCTAATGAACCAGTATTTTTAATTTCAATAATTTTACTATTTTTTGTTACATTACTCATATTAGATTCATATACGATTGTTTGAGTATCGCTATTAGCTTCTAAAATCTCTCCATTACTATCATATTGTGTAACTTTATGAGATATTTCACCAATAGTAATATCAGCACCAGTTCCAATGAATTCATCGTATAACCATGCAAATGATCTTGATAAAATCATTACAATTACCAATATTATAAAAAATGAATTTCTTGTTTTAGAATTTTTTAAAATATTCCTTACATTTGAAGAAATATTACCAAATACTTTATTTATGCACGCAAAAAGGCGAATTTTATCTGTAGAAGTTTGTTTATTATTTTTAACAAGCTTTATTTTTTTCATAGATAAAAACCGCCTTTCTATTTATGGATTGCATTTTATTTTATATTTTTTTCTTTAGTTTTTTTAAATCCTTAAGTGACATATTTTCTAATGATTGGTCTACACCACTATCTTCACTAATTATATCATTATTTTCACTATCTTTTAATGATTTTTTTAAGTTCTTTACTTCAGATAGTAAAATAAATATTAATGGGATTAAAATCAAAAGAAAATAGCCAATTTTAGATCGAATAATTTTGCTAAAAAAACTAATAATTAAAAATTTATAAATAACTTTTCCATAAACTTGGTTTTCCTTTACAGCTGGATCGACTATGTCATTTTTCAACCCCTTAGTATAAAAGATTTTTTGACCATTCTCATTTTTGATATTTTTAACTAAATGAGTAACTACTTTACCTTTATAGTCACCTTCCATGCCTTGATAAGTTATTAAATCTTTTACCTTAATTTTATTTAAATCTTCTTTCTTAACTAAAATTACATCCCCTATTTCTAATTTAGGTGACATACTACTAGTTACTATTACAAACATTCGATATCCAAAAATACCACTTTCATGAAAAATAAATTTTTGTCCAACAACAAAAATACATATCAAAAAAGATAATACTAATAAAATTGTTTCAAAAAAATTAATAATCTTTTTTTTCATATATATTCTCCTTATGGTCTTATAAAATTAATAGTTTTTATTTTTAAGTTCTTTTTAGCTACATCATTTGATGCACTTGAATCCATTTCAATATTCCAATATAAAATTGTAGTTGATTTGGCATCTATTGATAATTTATCGACAAAATTCATCATTTTTTTACCATTACTTAATTCTTCATATGAATCTGATAATAAATATCGATTAGCCACTGGTGATGTTGTTGAAAATATCAAATATTTTGATAATATATCAAAATCACCAGTAAAATCAGATAATACAATATGTGTTGTAGCTGGCTGTGAATTATTGTTTGTTACTTCAAATTTAAATTGAACAACATCACCAGGAGCCATATTTGGAATACTTAAATCTTCTTTATTTAATTCAACATATTCATCATCAATATATTGAAACATTTTTACATCAATATCCAATGCTGTAACTATTAAATGCCTATTATAATCAGCAATTTCACCTTTAGAATTATAAGTAATCATCCAAGCAACTGTTACAGCAATTAATATTAATGTTAATACAATATTTAAAATTATCTTCTTTCTCTTATTCATAAATACCTACCCGTTAAATGTAACAGTGGTTACATAGGAATAAGATGAAACACCTTCAACTTCGCTATAACGAACATATACTACATCTCCAGCATTAAATGTTTTTAAAGAATTCGTTACTTTTGTCCATTGTCCATCTTCATCATTTGAATAAGAATATTCCATATCACTTGATAAATTTGTTATAGTTTTTTGAGCATTATTAGCAAATACATTTGGTGCATCTCTTAAGACGTTTGCACTACCAAATTTTAATAAAATATCTACTAAACTATCTGCAAGTTCATTATCACAATCTTTATCTCCGCCTTCAAGCCATATTTTAACGTTTACTTTAGCCGTAGCATTTGAATCCATCGTAAATAATACTTTTGATAAATCAATTGTCGCACTATCAGATTCTGATCTACCCCCATCGTATTCACTAAATAAGTGAACATTTTGATTATCGGTAAATTCATTAGCTAAATTAGTATAATCAAATTCTCCCTCACTTTTTACGGCATGTGTTTCATATGGATATGCAATAGTTCCATCTTCTTTCGAAGTACCAAAAATTAAAGTATTAGATATTCCAGCTTGAGTGTACGTAATAGCAACTCTAATTGCACTTTCTGCAGATCCTTTTAAAAATGAATCCTTATGAAAGTAAACGTGCTTTGCAAAATCTTCTGTAGAAAAGTAAAAATTATAATCAATACAGCCATATTTTTCCATATTAATAGTTCCTGATGATGTATCGGCAGTTATTGCTTTATATTTAGGCAAATTTGCTGATAATCCGGCACCAAAATCAATTGTATAAAAATTTATTCCATCTATACTTGACATTTGTTCTAATTCAAAATTATCCCAATCATTTAAAAGTTCATTTAAATTAATTGTTGTTCTTGCCTCACTATCAGGAGTTAATTTTATAACTAAACCTTGGGCAGCTGATACTCTCATATTTGATTCTTTAATACTAGGATTACTTGCATCAGAAAACCAAGCATATGAAACTGCTATACCCAAAATAACAATAATTTGAGTTATTGTTAAAACATTAATTATTATATTTTTTTTACTTTTCTTCATGTTCTTCACCTCAGAAATTTAAAATTTTATGATTGGATGCAAAAGTAGTTCCTGTCTCACTTTGTCTTACATAAACAACTTCATTTTTTTCAAAGCTTGGATTATTTTCATTTTCATACTTAATCCAACTTAAACCTAAATCATTAGAATATTCTAAATCACTAGTATAATTATTAATTGTATTTCCAATTACCGAAACATTAGGTATTTGATTATTAATCTGCTTAGCAAATGATGTAAACGATAAATTCATTTCAAACATACCACCAGTAAGAGCAGTTAAATTATCTCGGTCATTTCCTTCTATCCAAATTCTTATTGTAACTTTTTTTATACCGTCATTTTTTTTATTATCTAAATATGTTAACATGGGATCTCCATTAGCACTTTGAATTTTATGTGAAGCACTAAGATTATCCCTTAAATTATCTATACTTGTTAATTCATATATTGCAGATTCACTGGCATCTATAAATCTATAATCTTGTTGTTCAACTGAATATAATGTTACAAAACATTTTCCAGTACTACAATCAATTTTATAATTTTTATTAGGTGCCCATACTAAACTTGCTTTATTGGATACTGCATAATAACCATTATTATATTCATTATCAATAAAAGCTAATCTAGTCGATGCCGCAATTAAATCTCTACTAAAGTTACCTGATGATGATAATCTTTCTACTTCTGTGCCTAATAAATCATTTTCATCTGTACCAGTAGCTGGTAATACGTAGGAAGAATCTTCTAAAAATACCCCAACATTACCAGATGATTTAAACCATACATCAAATTCTAAATAATCTTTATTTGCTGTAGCTCTTTTAAAAGTAACAGGTGTTCCATCATCACGTTTACTTGTTGCTATATAAAAATTAACACCATCACCCGTTATTTCGTGGTCAAAGGAATAATCATTAGTAAAATCAAGAGATAATTCATTACTCCATTCTTCCCCATCTAATGAAATCAATAAATCACTATACGAATTCGTTCTTAAAACTAAATCATTTGCTTTTATTTCATTATTTTTATTTAACCATGCATATGCTGCAAGTGCAATTGATGCAATAATTACTAACAATCTAAAAGCAATTAATAATACATTTTTTCTCTCTTTAGTCATTAATTCACCAAAAATTCTAATGCTTTTTTATTTGAATTATTAAACTTATCTATTTCTTTATTAAATATTTTTGCTATTTTGTCTTCTCTTTTTTTCTTTTCAGAATAAATATTTTTAAATTCACTATTTATTAAAGATTTAAAAGATTTTTCATTATATTTTTCATTATTTTCTATAAAATCTTTTATTATTCTTCTTATATAATATTTTTTAATATTTGATGAAGGTGAATTTTTACCATTAAGAATCAAATAATCCAATAAGAAAGCTTCATTCATATTATCTCTTGCAACAGATTCATCTTCATAATCTTTTGAATCACTTTCTTCTATTTTATCTTTAACATTATATTGTTCGATAAATTCCCATAATTCCAATGCTTTTTGAAAGTTTGGATTTTTTAAGATAACATTTGTTTTTCTAATTGGAGATTTAACCATCATAGCATGTGCAGCCATTAAATCTTTTATAAAAGCACTTTTCATAAAGTCTGCAATAATAAATTGAATTCTTTCAACTCTTTCTGAAAGATCTAATCCTTTAGGATCTTTTCCAACTAAATCTTCAAAATATGAACTTTCAAAATTAATATCTATTTTAACTTTTTCTTTTCCTACTTTAGTAACACCAGAATAATTAATATTCTTATTTATTTTACAATTTGAACCTTCTTTGGTTAATTCTTTTCTTTTTGATATAAACATTTGTAGATTCAATAATAATGAATATATAAATCTATTTTCGTACATATCAAAACTTTCTTCTTTATTTATATTCAAAACTTTAGAAGGAGTTATTGTTCCTTTTTTTTCATCAAATTCCTGAATTAAATAAGTATGAGTAGCTAAATGTTTGATACTTTCTTCAGTAATCTTTTTAGCCTTTTCAACCGGAACAACTTCTTCTTCTTGCATGATAAATCTTTTTGGATTTCTAATAATTGCATCAAGATACTCAACAGTTTCTTCAGTTTTATCCAACCAGCTATAATCAAATTCAACTTTTCGATAATCTGTTTTAACTTTAAGTTTAGCTTTATTATTTTCTAAAAATTCTTGTTTAACAAATGAATCAACATTATCTAAATATTTTTCTAAATTATTATTCATATATCATCATCCTACATTAATTTTTTAAGTCTATTTAAATAAGCCTTACATTCATTCATATTTTCTTTGCCAAATAAACCATCTAAAAATTTTATAAATCCATCAATTTCATCACGAATAAATGATAGGTTTAATTGTTCAAATTTACGTAATATTTTTTTAGCAATAACATAATCTAAACCATCAATTTCTTTTCCACCACAAGCAACATAAACAGGAATAAATTCATTAATATGTTTAACAATACGATTACCAAAAGCTAATCTAAAATGTTCAATAACATAGTTATCCATTTGTTCAAGTTTATCTAATAGTTCTTGTCCAACTTTATATTTTTCTTTAGCATCAGCAAAAAGACCTTCTAAATACTTGCTACTTATTTGATATCCTTCAGTTACTGGAGCGTCAAAGTATTCTCCTTTATCATTTATATCTATTGGCATAGCACGGTCATAAACCTTATCTGTAACCATGAATGTTGAATCATCGTTATTGATTGTACCAATGTACCACATATTATCAGGAATTTTTAGTTTTCCATCAGTTAATTTCTTCGGATCATCTGGCCATACATTAGGAACCAAATCAATAACCCATTCATCTCTTGATGGCATTTCTAGAATAGATAACATTTCGGCAAAATAATATTCAACACGAGCTATGTTCATTTCATCTAGAATAGTTAAATAAACAATATCTTTATAACTAGCTTCATACATTTTCATTAATACTTCAGTTTCATTAAATTTCTTTGTAAATTCATTAAAGTATCCAAATAATTCCGTACGATCACGCCAAGAAGGTTGAACTGATGCAATAATTGCATCATTTTTCAAAAATTTACCCCATGCATATGGAAGAGATGTTTTACCAGTACCAGAAATACCTTGTAATATAACAAGTCTTGTTGATGCAAGTGAACTTACAAATAATCTAATAATATCAACTTTATAATATAACTTCATTTTAGAAGCAGCAAAATTTCTAAATGTTTCACAAAGTTCTTCTAAAGTAAAAGTATTATGTAAATCTTCAGGAACATAGTCTGCCATTGCTTTATCAACTTCACTTAATTTAAAGAATCTACCACTAAATTCTGTTTTAGCTTTTTTCTCTTCAGGATTAGCATCATCTCCAAGATCTTCAATTTCTGAAGACTCACCAGGTTTTAATCCTAATTGACTAACCTTCATTGCCATAATTTTATCTTTTTCAGTAGTTAATTTTAATACAGATCTATTTAAATCAGCTACTTCTTCTAATAAACTTTCTTGGTCAACTAAAGATTTTCTAACTCTAACTAATTTTCTAATTAATAAAAATAATATAAAAATTATTAATGCTATTAATGCAACAAAAACTAGTACTACTAATGCAACTAGAATCCATCCAGCTCCATGAATATCGCCACTATATCCTTTAATTATATTTGCATAAGCCTTAAAATTAAAGATTTGCATAATACCTAATCCTATATTTTTTACAATCGTAATTAAGCCTCCAAAAAATTGAGACATAAAATCAAATAAAAATCTTACAAAGAAATCCATACTTCCACCTATTTTCTACTATTCCACTATATCTAATTATATCAGATAGATTAAGCATTTACAATAAATGGTTTATATAAAAAAAGAAACATTAATTAATGTTTCTAATCTATATGAAAATCCTCATTAACTATATCTTTATCAATCAATAATTCATGAATTTCTTCTTCCTCATTTTCTAAGTAAACATCTTCAATACGATTTACACTACATTTTTCTGCAAGTAAAATTGCATTTATTTTCTTCGCTGCTAATTCTACTTCATCATTAACAACAACATAATTATACTTAGTTACTTCATTTATCTCTTGGTAAGCCCTCTTAAATCTTTTTAATAATTGATCTTGAGTCTCAGTTTTTCTATTTTCAAGTCTAGTTTTTAAATCTTTAAAAGTTGGAGGCACAATAAATATAAACAAAGCATCTTCATATAATCTTTTAACTTTTAAAGCACCTTGTATTTCAATAATTAATAAAACATCTATTCCTGAATTTAATTTTTCTTCTATTTTACTTTTTGGAGTACCGTAATAATTATCTGCATAACAAGCAAATTCTAAAAAATCTTTATTATTTATTTTTTCTTCAAACTCTTTTTTTGATAAAAAGAAATAATTGACACCATCAACTTCTCCATTTCTAGGTTCTCTTGATGTTGCAGAAACAGATATCCACACATTTTTATTCATTTTTTGTAATTCATTGCATACAGTATCTTTTCCAGCTCCACTAGGTCCAGAAATAACAGTTAATATTCCTCTTGATTTATGACTTATTATATTCATTTTTTGCCTCCATTAATTTAATGTATTATAGCACAATTATATTTATATATGTAAATTTATATATTTAAACTTGATATTATAAATCAAGTTTGTTAAAATCAAATTGTGAGAAGCAAAAAGTCTTCGGACTAGATGCTTAACACTATGTTAGGTCATCTTTATTCATAAGAATAAAGATGTTTTTTTATACTTTAGATTAATTTAAAAACTAATACTAAAAGTATAAAAATTATAATAAGTAATAAAAGTACTAAAAAATCTTTTTTACCCATATAAATCACTCCTTAGAATTATTTAATAATCCCCCTGAATAATTCGTCCGACATTTTTAGAGTGATAAACATCTTTTCTTCTTGTTTCTCGAGAAATGTATTATACATATTTCTTTTTTTCTTAACAAGTGATTCGACAAAACATTACAAAATAAATCCTAAAATATTATTAAAATATAAATTAATGTTGAAAAGCAATAATTATTTTGTTAAAATTAATTTGTGAGAAGCAAAAAGTCTCCGGACTAGATGCTTACCACTAGTGGTGGCATCTTTATTCAACAGAATAAAGATGTTTTTTTATGCTTTAGATTAATTTAAAAACTAATACTAAAAGTATAAAAATTATAATAAGTAAAATTGTGATTAAAAAATCTTTTTTACCCATATAAATCACTCCTTAGAATTATTAAATAATCCCCCTGAATAATTCGTCCGATATTTTTAGAGTGATAAACATCTTTTTTTCTTGCTTCTCGAGAAATGTATTATACATACCTCTTTTTTTCTTGCAAGCGATTCGACAAAACATTACAAAATAAGTTCATGAAATTTATTTTAATGAACTTATCTTTTTTAGCAAGCTTCCACAACTTCCCCATTTAAAATGTCCGTAATATCCAGACATTTCATTTATGTATTCCTTTTTATTTATATTATTTAACCTCAAACAATTGTCTAAATACTTTAATTTCCTATTAAATCTTTTCTTACAGTCATTTTTCACTTTCATAATAGCCTTATTATTAATAATAAAATATTTATATCCTAAAAAATCAAGACCATTATTTATATTAGAAATAATGGTCTTTTTATTATTTAATTTCAACTTATATTTGCTAAGAATTTCATTTATATCTTTTAAGCACTCTTTAAGATATTCTTTATTGTCATGAATAAGTATTCCATCATCCATATATCTTACATAATATTTAATTTGTAATACTTCTTTTATATAATAATCTAATTCATTTAAATATAATATTGCTATTATCTGACTGGTCATGTTGCCAATTGGAAATCCATGACCAGTGGCATATAATGTAACATCTTTAATCTCATCTATCTTCTTAGTTTTTTCAGTATCACTTATATTCAAATTTTTAATTCTTTTTTCTTCCTGTAATTTTAACTTATTTATAGATTCATTAACATATTTACAATCAGTGGAATCAACGATTTTATTTACTAATTCTAAATCATCATTATCTTTAATCTTCTTAGCAAATAAATCTTTAACTATTTCATGACTTATACTATAAAAATACTTACTAATATCAAATTTTAAATAATATATATCTTTATTATTCTTTTTCATCTCATTTAAATATTTCTTTATAGCTATAAGCCCTTGGTGGGTACCTTTATTTTTTCTAGTAGCTATATTCATATCAATAAATGTTTTATCAAATACATCAACTAAAAAATAATTAGCCACCAAGTGATTAATTATCTTATCATTAATATTTTGACTCATAATAAGTCTTAACTTAGGTTCATGAATAAAAAAAATATTATACTTACCTACTTCATAATTTTTATGTTCTAAAACATTCCTAATCAAAAAAATATTTTCAGAATAATATTCTTCAAATAATTCAACTTTTCTTTTATTTTTTGTTTTAGAACAGATTAAGTTGCTATATTTTATAATATTATCTAATTCACATATTTTTGGATATAAATTATTCACTCTTTTCATAACTCATCCACCCAAATATCATTTTATGAAGTTCTGTCAAATACTTCGAATAATTAACATATTTTTTCTTTGTTAATATTTCCTTATCATAACTTTGTTTCAAATAAAAATTAACCATTTTTATTTGAACTATAATTTCCTTTTTATAATTCTTATCCTGTGTTAAATTGGCACGATATATATTTTCTAATATATCATACAATGCATTTAATATTCTATTTTTTAATACTATATATTCATTAGGAAAATTATAAATATTTTTTTCTATATAGTTCAAAGTTTTTTTAGCACTTCGTACAATCATTAAATTATCTTCCATATCTTCCTCCACAAAAAAATAGTAGCTATAGAAATAATTCCGGTTCACTTTGTGTTACTAAAGCCTTATTTCTTCTACTATATATTTTTTACACTTTCGTGTATGGGATATAACTTGTTTTTTTGTCTTACAATTATATACCAAGTATATAAAACATAGTTATCATGAAATCTGGGCGAACTCCAAAGTTATTAGTATTGTTGTAATTATTGTTGAAGTTGCCATTGCTATTAACATTCCAAACATTATTAGTATTATTTAAAGAGCCGGACCAAACCAAAAAGAGAATCGAAAAGGCCACTATCACCTACTAGTTATATCCCGTGTCATGCCTACACGCAAGCGTTCGGCATAGATCCAGGCAGCAATGAATTGTCACCTAGTCGCAATCAAAGATTGCTAGATTTCAGATGATGAGATGCTGATAACTGGGCGAACTCCGAAGTAAGAAGTATTGTAGTAAGTGTGGCGGTAGAAGGAGCCAGAGCTATGAACATCCCACACAGTACTAGTAGTATTCAAAGAGCCGGACCAATAAGAAGTAGAATAAATAAATGCTGGAGCTGATGTACAGAAATTGTTACCTGATGAACATCCTAGCGTTTCCAATTCTTCTTTTGTTATAAGACTTGCACTATTTATTGTTGCTCCTAGTTCTTCTAATTTTGTTTTATATGTATTTACATATCCTTCTACTATACTTCCTGCATATTCTGAAGAAGTGGATGAAAAAGCTGTAGTACCATTATATATATATATATCTTGTCCTGATACGTATCCTACCATTGTACTATCTTGCATATCTGTAGCTTCATCTCCATAGGGGGTATAAGTACTCGTTGAGTTATCAAATGTCCCACCAACATATAAATTATATTGAGCTAACGCTTTAATATTTGTGTCATCATTAGATATTACATAAAAGCTTTCAGTTCCTGTAGTTATCAAATCACCTATGTCAGCTTTATTATTGCCATTTTCATCTGTTGTTAATGTCCATATGCTTGCAACTGGTGTTTCAACTTTTAATGTATCTACTCCTAGAGTTGCACTGAAAGTCTTACCTTGATATGCATTTTGATTTTCTTCTTTATATTTGTAACTTACTGTTAATGTATATTCTTTTGTTACTCCTGATGCTATTGATACATTTGTCATAACATAGTCTTTTCCAGTATTTGTTTCTGGTAAAACAGTTTCACTTACCACACTACCAGTTTCATCAGATAATGTGTATACTAAATCTTCATTGAATTCATTTGTAATATTTTGTAAATAAATATTATAATCTACTGCTATAGTACTGGTATTTTCTACAGTAAATGTTTTTGTAAATGAATCTCCTGGAACTATTCCAGTTACATTTATTTCTTGGCCTCCTGTATATACTAGTGTTAACTCATTAGTTTTAATCACTGTTTCTGTTTTATTATTTTCTTTTACTCTTGCACTATAGTATGCATATGATGCACCAGCTACAAGAGCTACCACTGCAATAATACTTACTACAATTATTGCTATTTTCTTTTTCATTTTTTCTCCTACTTTCTATATTACATAATAAGTGTAACTCAGTTTAATAATAAACTTCAATATAAATGATTTAATATGTTTGTTTTTGACAAGTAATTAACATTAATAAAGCAAAAAAAATTGTACAAATGTACAATTTTAAATTTCTTCTATTTTCATTAAGTTAGTTGTTTTTGTAACCCCTGTATTTGGGAATCCTCCAGTAATAACAACTATATCTCCTGTTTCTAAATTCATAAACTCTTTTGCTTTATTAATAGATGATTCTATTACTTCATCAGTAGTATTTAATACTGGAACATTTGTAGTATATACACCCCAATTTAATGCAAGACCTCTTTGAGTTTTTTCATCAGGACAAGCGGCTAAAATCAAACAATTAGGTTTTAAGTTACTTATTTTCCTAGCTGTAAATCCACTAACTGTAGCAGCTACTATTAATTTAGCTCCTAACATATTTGCACTTTCAACAACACTATTTGCTATTGTTTGGGTAATACCTATTCTACTTTTATAATCAAATGATTGAATTAATTCTCCATGATTTTCTGTGAATTCACAAACATCAGCCATGAATTTAACTGTTTCAACTGGAAATTTACCAACTGTTGATTCTCCAGATAACATAACTGCATCTGTTCCATCTAATACAGCATTAGCTACATCACTAATTTCTGCTCTAGTAGGTCTAGAATTTTTCTTCATTGATTCTAACATTTCAGTAGCAACAATACATATTTTTCCTTGTTCACGAGCTTTTTTTATTAATTTTTTTTGAATAATTGGTAATTCTTCTAATTTAGCTTCAACACCAAGATCTCCACGAGCTACCATTATACCTTCAGATTCTTCTAATATACTTTCAACATTTTCAACACCTAAAGTACTTTCAATTTTACATATTAATTTTAAATCTTCACGATTTTGTTCTTTTAATATTTTTTTAACTTCTAAAACTTCTTCACGAGTGGAAACAAATGATAAAGCTAAGAAATCTCCTTCATGTTGACATGCATAAATAATATCTTCGCGATCAACATCACTAATAAATGGTATATCTAATTTAACTCCTGGAACACTTAAACTTTTTTTGTTTCCTAGAACTCCACCATTAATAATCTTGCAAGTAACGCCATCTTCCTCAACACTTATTACATCCATTCTCATTAATCCGTTTTCAAGTAATATTATATTACCTACTTCTAATGAATCAATTGCTTGTTTATAGTTAACTGAAAATCTTTTTTCATTACCAAGAACTTCTTCTTTAACAATTCTAATAGTTTTTCCTTCAGCTAAATTAATTTCATCATTTTCTAACATACCATTTCTAAATTCTGGCCCTTTTGTATCATATAATATAGCTATATTTTGTTTAGTTATTTCTCTAACTTTTTTAACTGATTCAACTACATCTTCTCTTTCTTGAATAGTTGCATGGGAAAAATTAATTCTTGCAACATTCATTCCACTTTCAACCATTTTACTCATTGTATCAACACCTACACTTGCAGGTCCAATACTACATATTATTTTTGTTTTCTTCATACTTCTAACTCCCTCGCCTTTAACATTTTATCAAAAAAAGTTAAAAAGTCAAATTAAATAACATAATAAATTTAAAAACATATTATAAATTAGAGTATTTTGGAGGTAATTATGATAAATTGGTTTATTAATTTAAATTGTATTTTACAAGCATTCTTAGCCACTTTATTTACTTATGGCATTACTGCATTAGGTGCAAGTATAGTTTTATTATTCAAAAAAGTTAATAAAAATTTTATGGATGCAATGCTAGGATTCGCTGGTGGATTAATGATTGCAGCATCATTTTTTTCACTTATCTCACCAGCTATTATTATGTCAAATAATTTAAAAATGACATCCTGGTTAGTAGTAACCATTGGATTTATTGGCGGTGGAATACTTTTATTTATTGGTGATAAATTCTTTGATAAAATATCTAAAAAGAAAAATAAGGAATCTTCTAAGTTTAAAAGATGCTTAATGTTAATGTTTTCAATAACATTACATAATATTCCAGAAGGTGCTGCAGTTGGAGTAGCTTTTGGTTCCCTTGCCTATAATTTAGATGGTGCAACTCTTGCTTCTGCTTGCATGCTTGCATTAGGTATTGGTATTCAAAATTTTCCTGAAGGTACAGCAATAAGTGTTCCTTTAAGACGTGAAGGCTTTTCTAGAAAAAAATCATTTTTCTTTGGTCAATTAAGTGGCCTAGTTGAACCAATATCTGGAGTTATTGGAGCTATCTTAGTAATTAAAGTAAGATTTTTATTACCATATTTATTAGCATTTGCAGCCGGTGCTATGATTTATGTTGTTGTTGAAGAATTAATTCCTGAAAGTCAAACAAATGAAAATAAAGATTATATGGCTTTTTTTACCTTAATTGGATTTGCTATTATGATGATCTTAGATGTTTCTCTTGGATAAAAAAATAAATCAGGATAACCTGATTTATTTTATTGAATGAATAAACGAAAATATTTCATCTACTTTATATAGCAATACTAATATAATTAATCCAATATATAAATATTTTTTATTTATTTTATTATATATTTTTTCTAGAGTTGGTAATATTATCTTTGCAAAAATTACACCTAAAACTCCCCACCCTAATGAAATAAATAAACAAACTCTACCATTAATATTAAGTGGCTGACTGGAATAATCCCACCATGAATTGTGATAAAAAATTTCTAAAGCAACACTTGTTAAATATTCAAAAATCGTACAAGAAAGTAATGCTATTATAAAAGCTTTAAACCAATTATTTTCAAATTTATTAAGTAATAAGTATAATAAAATTGTTGCCCATCCATACATTGGTCTCCACATAAAATACATGAATCCACTAAAACATATTCGATGCTCAGTTAATAATATAAATGTTATTTCAATAATACCACCTATAAAAGAACCTACAAAAAACAAAAAAGTTAAAAACGCTATACACTCAAATATTTTTTCATAATTTCTTTTTTTAATATTATCCAACTTCTAATTTAATTAAACTTAAATACTTTCTTTGCTATTTTATATCCTTTTAATGAAATGAAATCACCAAATTTACCTGGAAGATATGTTAAACCTGAAATTGATTTATTTTTTAATCGTTTATATAACTTTAAATCTTTTTCTTTAACATAATTCCATAGTTCTTCTCTTTTTAAAAGTGCTTCTTTGTCACCAATCATTAACAAATATATATCTGAAATTACAAACATCATTGATAAAAAGTTAACCATGTATTTTTCTAGTTTTATTGACTTATTTTTAACATCTACTAAATTTGTACAATCTACCATTAGCTTAGTAACTTTTATTTGTTGATCAACTCTACCCATCATTACTTTTTCATTAACAGATTGATCTTCTCTTCCAATAAAATAATGATACAAATCAACATCTATATAGCAAAAATTATTTACATAAGAAAGTGGTTGATAAGCAACTATATTATCTACATAAAAAGTATGTTCTGGAAGAAGCAATTTTGATTGTTTTAATATTTCAGTTTTATATAATAACGAATGCATAATTAAGTACTGACTTTTTTTAAATGAACCAATTTCTTCCCATTTCATAATTTTATTTTCATTAAATATATTATTATAACTCATTGTTTTTTGGAACCCATCGTATAAATGATCATAAATATAATTAGATATTACTAAATCAACATTAATATTTTCTTCATCCCATTTTTTTATAGTATTTATTATTTTAATTAAAGCATCTTCATCTAACCAATCATCACTATCAACAACTTTAAAATATTTACCACTAGCTTCTTTTAACCCAGCATTAACTCCACTACCGTGTCCACCATTAACTTTATGAATCACTTTAATTAATTTAGGATATCTTTTTTGATAACCATCAGCAATTTTTCCTGTATCATCTGTTGAACCATCATCAACGATTATTATCTCAACATCTTCTTTGCCTTTAATTAAAGAATTAATACATCTTTCCATATATGCAGCAGAATTATAACAAGGTACTGCAAAAGTAATTAATTTATTTTTATTATTTTTTTTCATACAACACTTCCCAATGACTCTATTTAATTAAGTATATCATAATATATAAAACAAACAAATAATTATTTGTTTGTTAATTTTAATCACAATTTTTTTCTGTGCATACACCTGTATTTTTAAATACTTTATTAAACATTGAATTATATGCATTATATAATTCTTTATATTGATCATTTGTCATTTTATCATGTTTTGTTTGATTTTCTTCTAATTCTACAGTACCAGTATGATCATCTACTACTTTACCATTTTTTGTTGCGATAACATAAGGCATATAAATTCTTTTTTCTTTAGTATTATATGATTTTCCTTTATCATCTGTGATACTGTAAATACTTAATCTATCATCAAGCTTTTCTAATAATTTATAGTAGTCTTCTGTGCCTTCTTTTGTTTTAACTACCTTTTTATTTTGAACTTCAAAAGTATCTCTATCTTCATCTATATTTAAATAATATATTTTTTCTATATTATTTTTTTTAGCAACTTCTATTAATACTGGAACTGCATTACGACACCAAGGACACCAATTAGCACCAATATATATAATTGCATTATCATTGTCTAAAATATTTAATGCTTCTTTTATAGTTATATATACCATAGGATTATCTTCACTAATACTTACATTATTATATTTTTGACCATCAGATTCTCTTGTGGTATTGTTTAATAATTCATATTCTTTTTTAAATTTAATTGCATCAGCACTATTTGCTTTTTCATCTCTTTTATTAAATAGTAGTATTCCTCCCACTATCATTATTGCAATAAAAATAATTGCAGATATAATTATTGTAACTTTTGAACTTTTTTTCATAATATCTCTCCATTTCATGGTTCAATTTTATATTATAATAATGATAAAAAAAATAAACCTAAAATTGAAAAAACTCAACTATTGGTTGAGTTTTAATTATTTACAATTTTCTTCTAAAGATAATGGAATCTTGTATGTGATTATTTTATTATTTGAATCAGTGGCATTAATTAATAAATATAAACTATGATCTTGATATTTTTTACATGTTCCTGCATAATTATCTATATTAAATTTTAAATCTTTTAAAAATTCTTCTAATCGAATCGGTTCATTTATATCCACATTATATTCATCAATTTTTATTTCCGCATTTTCATCTTTTTCATATAAACTACATTTTATATCTGAATACACTTCGTTATCGTCTCCACCACAATACTCCACATTTGAAATGTATATTGAAGATTTTTGATCATTATATGCCATACTTCCTGAAATAGTAAACTGACTACAAGAAGATGATAAAGTTTTAAATTCAAAATTTTTTGAATTATAATGAATAACTACTTCAATGGCAATTATTAATAAAATAATTACTAAAGAAATTAAGCCAATAACAATCTTAGTTTTTTTATTTTTTTTAGGTTTAATAGAACCATCTAATACATCTTCAATATTAATATTAAAATCTTTACTAATTTGCTTAATCAAAGAAATATCTGGCATATTTTTACCATTTTCCCACTTGCTAACAGCTTGATAAGTAACATTATATTTTTCAGCTAATTCTCTTTGAGTAAGATTATTTCTTTTTATTAATTCTTTAATAAACTCCCCAAATTTTTCTTGATTCATTAAATCACTTCCTTAAAGCCATTAGTATTATATCATAAAAAAAATATAGATGTTATCTATATTTTATCCAGAAAAAGTCGCATCTAAATAATAGATTTGTCTTCCTTCTTTTAAGTATTGTTTTTCATAATTAGTCATTACATTTTCAATTGGATTTTCATCATGATGTAAATCCATACTGATACGATCAAATACATACCAATATTGAGACATGGTCTCTAATGAATGAGCAAAGAATCCTTTATTATCTGTTTTTAAAACGATATGTTTATTCTTTTTAAAAATTTTATCATATAATTTAAGATAAACAAAATGAGTAAATCTTTTCTTGTCATCTTTTTTCTTTGGCCATGGATCACAGAATGTTAAATAAATAGTATCTATTTCTTTGCCAAAAATATTATCTAATTCCATTGCATCTTTATTGATTAATTTTAGATTTGGTAATTTTAAACTTTCTAACTTTTTTATGCCCATAACCATTTGAGAATCATTAACTTCAAGTCCAATGAAATTTTTATTTGGATAGGTCTTTGCCATATCAATTATAAAGTCTCCTCTACCCATTCCTAGTTCTAAACAAATGGGATTATTATTGCCAAATAATGAAGACCATTTTTTCTTATATTCACTTGGATTATTAACAACATAAGGACTTCTTTTAACAATTAAATCAGCATTTTTTATTACATTATATTCCACAAATATCACTCCTGCTCAATATTATATCATAACTTGTCTATTTTTTAATATTTAATACATCAATAATTAAAATACATATTAATAATATAATTATTATATATGGTGTTAAAATTTTATCAACAAAAGCAGTTTGAATAAAAAATTCATAATTATTACCACCAAATACAAAATCAAATTTTTTATTACTCCAATAAATATATAATCCAAATGTTAAACCTATTAAGCATAATTGAATGATTCCAACTTTTCTTTTTTTTATTATTGCTTTTATAGATGAATACAAACTAAAACCGATAATAATTCCAAATACAAAGTCAAACATTGTTACCACCTCTATTTCTTTATTTTAAATAAATCAAATGGGATTGTACTTAAAACTGTTAAACCTACTATTAATAACCATTCTCTTATTCCAATAGCTGTTGTGTTAGCTACATTATTTAAAAATGGTATATAAACAATTGATAATAAGACTAATAAAATTACACTATTTACTAATATAACAACTTTATCTTTAAAACCATCTATAAAATTTTCTAAAGTTAAATTTCTAGATTTTAATGTATATGCTGAAAACATAATTGATAATAACAATGTTGAATATGCTATAGTTGTTGCTTTTTCTAATGAATAATTATTATAAAAATATATGAATGATCCAAGAACTATTCCAAACATTACTATTCCTTGCAATACACATCTTTTTAAAGTACTAATATCTATTATATTTTCTTTAATATTTCGAGGTGGTTTTTTCATAATATTTTTATCCGGTTTTATTCTTTCAAACATAATTGTACTAGTTGGATCAATTAATAATTCTAATAAAACAATATGAATTGGTATCAACATAGCTGGTAATTTTAATAATGGAATTATTAATGATAACAAAGCTATTGGTATATGTATTGCTAAGATATAAGAAATTGCTTTTTTAATGTTATTATAAATACATCTTCCATTTTCAACGGCCTCAACTATTGTATTAAAATTATCATCTAATAAAATCAAATCAGCAGATTCCTTTGCAACATTAGTTCCACGATTACCCATAGCTATTCCAATATTAGCTTTCTTTAATGCAGTTGCATCATTAATTCCATCACCAGTCATTCCTACTATTTCACCATTAAGCTGCAATGCACTAACAATTCTCATTTTATGATTTGGATATACTCTAGCATAAATATTAACATTTTTAACTTGCTCTAATAATTCTTCATCAGACATTTTTTCTATTTCGTCGCCACTTAAAACATCGTCATAATTTTTTATTCCAATTTGTTTCGCAATTCCTTTTGCAGTTTTACCATTATCTCCAGTAATCATTATTACTCTAATTCCTGCACTATAACATTTATTAATAGAATCATTAATTCCTTCTCGTGGAGCATCTGCAAGAGCTACTAATCCTTGAAATATCAATTTGTAGTCATATAAAGATTCTTTTACCTTTATATTTTTTTTACTGGCAACAGCTATAACTCTTAATCCTTGCTTTGCAAATTCTGAAACTTTTTCTTCTATTTCATTTATTTCATTATCAGTTAAATTACATAATTTAATAACACTTTCGTAAGCACCTTTTACATAAAGTGTATTAATATTATCTTTTTCAAATATTTGTCCCATCATCTTATCATTATTATTAAATATATATTCATGTTTTAATATCATGTCGTCTAAATTAATCTTTTCATTTTGATAACAAAAATCTTTTAATGATATTTCCATATTATCATATGGATTTATTGGACAAGCAAAATACAAACTATTATAAAAATCTTTGTTTGTTTTATAAAATTCTTTAACTTGCATTATATTTTGAGTAAGTGTTCCTGTTTTATCTGTACATAATACTGTTATTTCACCAAGTGTTTCAACACAATTCATACTTTTAGTTAAAGCATTTTTCTTAGATAGTTTCCAAGATCCCATAGCTAAAAATACTGTTAATACAACTGGAATTTCTTCAGGTATAGTTGCAATAGCAATTGTTATTCCTGATATAAAAGATTCTATTATTCTTGCTTTAAAATCTAGTGATGCAAAATTAATAAAAGAAATAATAATTACTGATACAAATAAACATGCACATAATATTCCATATATTTTAACAACTTTTTTTACTTGATTCTGCATTAAACTTTTTGTATTTGTTATTTCATTCAAGGAAGTTCCAATTTTTCCATACTCAGTATTTGCACCAACTGCAGTAATTTCTATAATAGCCATTCCATTAGTAATATTTGTCCCTTTATAACACATATTATTCTTAAATTTATTAGTTTTATCATCATCTAAAGATTTATAAATAACTTCTGTTTCACCAGTTAATGCTGATTCATTAACTCCTAAACCTTGTATTTCTAATAGTTTTGCATCAGCTGGAACTAAATCTCCCTCTTCCAAAATAACGATATCCCCAACAACTAGTTCATCACTATTTAAAATAATTTGTTTATTATTTCTTATTGCTTTTACATCTAATTCAGATAATTTATTTAATTCATCAAGAGCTTTATCAGTTCGATATTCTTGCATAAATTCTATAAAACAACTAAAAGACACACAGAAAAGCATTATAATTCCATCAGGTATCTTACCTAAAATAAAATATATACATGCTGCTATTACTAATAAAAGCAATGTTGGTTCCTTTAAAACATCTAAAATTCTTTCAAAAAAACTCTCTTTTTTCTTTTTTATAATACTGTTATTTCCATATAATTCTCTTGATGAATTAACCTCTTTTGTAGTTAGTCCTTTATATTTTTTAAAATTCATGTTAAACACCTCTAGTTTTTTTTGATTTTTCAATTGTAGAAAATAAAATACTTAATAATTATTTTTATTCTGATCTATTTTTTAAATCTTTAATCATTTTAATTCCCATTATTATTGAATATATTCCAGCTATAAAAAACGGAAGTAACATTACCTTAATTATAATATCACTAGGAATAGCAACTTTTGCAATAATTAAATCAAAAATACATCCACTTACTATTGCTACAATAGGTTCACTATAATAAAAAATATTTACAGATTTAGATTTCAATGCAACCAATTCAGGACTATTGTCAACATTAATGGTGTTAATTTCATCTTCAGCTTCCTCATCATCTTCATCTGCTAAATACTTTTCATCTAATTCTTCATAAGTATTTTCGTTTATTTTATTTATTATTTTCATTTTCTTTATCTTATAAATAATGTCATATATTATTAAAAAACTCAAGATTATTAATATAAAAAGTTCATTAAAATTAAAAACACTATTAAATTTTATCATTAATACTAATATAAAGATAAATACTACGTATGGTAAAAAAACTATTTTGTCAAAATTACCAAATGGAGTATGCCAACATAATAAATAATAATTTTTTTCTTTTTGTTTTTCAAATTTTTCAGAAGATTCTCCATAAATTTTCACTATATAATCAGCAGTTCTCAATACATTATAATATTTATGCTTTTTTAATTTAACATTTTTATCAACATCTAAATTATATTTTTTTCCATTAGATTTATAAAAATAATATTTATTTTTATCTATGTATTTTAAATATAAAACATCTTTTTTAGGTTTAATTATTATATTAATAAAATACTTATACCAAAAAAAGATTGAAAAACAACTAAAAAATATTAATGGTGACCATCTAATAACTATTTTTTGTAAATAATCCAAAAAATTAACAAATGTATATTCCCTTCCATTCCAACCACAGATTAATATTAATAATGTGATTACCAAAATTGCAGTAAATGCAACCATAACTTTTGGATCAAATTCTTCTTTAATTTTTTTCATAAATACAACTCTTTCTAAACTATCTATTAAAATAAGTATACAACAAAAAAAGATAGATTTATAAAATATCTATCTTCGTATTATAAAATAAGTGTACATAAAACTATTTTTTTAAGTTAAGCTTTTTTGTATCTAATAAATTATCATTTTTATTCAAATAATATGAAATTACATCGTCATATGTTTCGGTAGTATATATTTTTAAATTTCTTCTTCGTGGTGAAACTAACATATCATTTGGAAATTGTTTTTTATCTTTATTGTATCTAATTCCATTTTCATCCCATGTATAATTTCCTATTTTTAAAAAATCATTATAATCAGCTATACTAATATTATTTAACTTATCATCATTTTTCATAAAATATCTCAATCTATTATATTTTAAATCACCTTCTAATATCCTAGTTAATCTTTCATCTAAAAATCCACTCTTTATTTCTTTTTTCATTTCATTATATTCTTCTTCTGTAACATGACATACTAAAAAACTAATATTTGCATAAAAAAGACTTTCTACATAGTCATATAAAGAACAATAAATTTCTCTATCATTTTCTTCAAACATAACAATAATTTTATCCATACCAAATCTCCATTTAATCTAACTTTTCTAGTTTACTACATAAATATACGAAAGTATAGAAAAATTAATCAAACTAATTTATTATATTTTTTTTACTTTAATTATATTATCAAGACTTTGATCTAAATATTCATCATGAGATAATAAATCATCAAATATATTTTTAAATTTATCATCCATACATACACTACAATCATATTTAACCATATAATTATAATCACAGTCTTCTATTTCTTCCGAAGAACATATTATAATTGGCAAATTAACTAGTTTAAATCTTTTTCTTACTTCCCTAATAATATCTGCACCGAATGGTTCAATCATCATTTCATCATCATATATAGGCATATAGTTATCACAAATTATTACGTCATATGGTTCAAATTCATTTTCTTTAAAATTATGATTTCGAATAGCACACAAACCACTATTTCTAGATTTTTCCCATTCAATAATTGAATTTCCTAATAATTTATTTAATATCTTTTTCACATTCTCATATTTGTATTCATTATCTTCAATAATTAATATTCTCATTATACATTTTTCTTTCTATTATAATTTTTTCTAATCAACAATTTTTAATAAATATATATTTTTCAATTGCCAGATATCTAATTTTTAATATTTATTCTTGTTATAACTTTTCAATTTTCATTTTTAATGTTTGTTAATATTAATTTTCTATATTCCAAAGATTGTAGTAAAATTGTTGCAGAAAATATTGCAACCGCTATTTGAAGATTTTGTAAATTATAAAATAATATAGCTATTAATAATAGCACTATTTCTCCAGTAACTTTACCATATGCATGAATACTTTCTTGTAAAAATGTATATTCTAACCTGCATTCATTTAATAACTTCATAGATTTTATATTAAATATTGCACTATTCATAAGAATAGAGGTTATTTGATAGGCAATATTAAAAACTATATTATATAGTATAAAGTATTTAAAATTAGATGTAAAAATTATTGGAATTAAAGATAAAATTATAGATACTGATGATAATATATATGCTTTTGTATAATATCTTTTTTTTAGAAATTTACTTACTATTAATGCTGTTAAAATTCCTAAAAATGAAAACAATGCATTTAAATATCCTAAACTAAATTCTGATCCTAATTTCAAAAATATTACAAGTTGTATTGCTGTTTTTAAAGCTCCACAATATCCAATTCCTTCATAAAAAACTATTCTATAAATATGTTTTGCACTTTTATCTTTTAACAATTTCTTTAAATTGTTATTATTAAATCTACTAATTTTATAGTCTTTTTTTTCAAATAAATGAATATATTTATTCTTATTAAAATAAAAGTTATTTTCAATTTTGACTGCAGTATCCTTTATAAAATTATACCCTTCTGTTCCATTTACGCTTCCAATAATTGAATATGTAAATTTATATTCTATTTAGAATTAACTCTATAACCTACCGCTATTATTACATCAATTAAACTACAAATTATTATTTATATTCCACTAAAGCAGTAATATCTTTTCTTACTTTATGAAACGGGCTTGGCGGACACAATTTTGATCTATATCCTATTGGAAGTAAACAAACAGGTATTAAATTTTTAGGTATTTCAAATTCCTCCATTAATATTTTTTTATCAAACATTTCTATCCAAATATTATCTATTCCAATATTTGTTGCTTCTAGCATCATATGTGTTGTGACAATAGTTGCATCCATTTCAAATGTTGAATAATCTTTTTTAGTATATGCATTTTCTTTATCACCACATATCAATAAAACTGTTTGAGCCCCATATCTGCATCTTGTTGCTTTATCTAGTTTATTTAATCCTATTTCAGATTGTATAATATATATTTTAAATGGTTGTAAATTTTTGGCTGTTGGTGCAATTCTTCCCGCATTTAATATTTTATCTAATTTTTCTTGTTCAATTTTCTTATCACTAAATTTTCTTGTTGCTTTTCGACTTTCGATTACATTTTCAAAATTCATATTATATTCCCTCTTTCTATTTGTAAATCACACAATTACCTCATAAACCTAGTATGGAAAAACATATTCTCCTCAGACAGCCTATTATATTTTTTTTGGATTTTTTGAATAAAATAAGTTTTTTTATCTAAAAATTGTTGTTTTCCCCTTATTTTTCAAGGTTTTAGCGCAGTTTCATTACGCATACACATTCAACATGATAAGTATAAGAAAACATATCCAGTAAATTTAATTCTTTTATTTCATATTCTTTTTTCAATTCATTTAAATCTCTAACTAATGTAAGTGGATCACATGATGTATATAGAATTTTATTTGGTTTATATTCTAAAATTGTATTTAAAGTTTTTTTGTCTAATCCAGCACGAGGAGGATCAACTACAATAATATCTAATTTATCTTTTATTTTAGGTAATATATTTGGAACACTTCCTAAATTAAAATATATATTATCTTTATGATTAATTTTAGCATTAAATAAGGCATCTTTTATTGCATTCTCAACTATTTCTATTCCATATACTTTTTTAGCTTTATTTGCTTCTACAATTGATAAAGTTCCAACTCCACAATATAAATCTGCAACTATAGAATCTTTTTTAATATTATTTTCTATTATATTAAATAACTCACTACAAATATAATTATTTACTTGAAAAAAAGCATTATAAGAAACTCTAAACATCATATTATTTATTATTTCCATAAAGAAAGGATCATTATGAATAGTTATCCCATTAACAATAATACCTGCAATTTTATTATTTGTTATAATCTCTTCATAATTAAAATTATCTTCTGTATCTATTATTAATAATAATTCATCATTATAATTAGCTCTTATAGTTATTTTAGCATTATTTAAGCCACTTTTTAATAAATAAGGGATTACTTTATTTATACATGATTTAGTTATCATACACTCATTTATTTCAACTAAATCATGAGTATTATTTTGATAGAACCCAATCTTACCATTTTCCATTTTTAATTCAATTTTATTACGATAATTATATTCATTTTTATTTTCAATAAAATTTATTTTATTATAATTAATATTATTTCTTTCAAATAAATTTTTAATTTTATTGATTTTATATTCTTTATTATTTTGATATGACATATTTTGTAAACTACATCCACCACATTCATAAAAATATGGACAAACTGGATCAATTCTATCTAATGATTTTTCAATAATATTAATATTTTTTCCTACAAAATAATTTTTTTTATCTTCAATTATTTCTGTTTCTATTAACTCACCAATTAAAGCATTGGGAATAAATATTATTTTATTATTTATATATCCAATTCCTTGTCCTTGATTATCATATCTTTCAATTCTTACTTTTTCCATTGCTTACCTCTTTTTAATTATAACATAATAAAGTATACCTTACAATTTATGGTAAATAATAAAAATGGTGAAATAAATGGAAAAACTTATACAAAGAATTAAAGAAGAATTTGCTGATACTCCTGACATAGTTTTTAGAAAAATAAGTACAGGTATTAATAAATATCTTTATGTAATATATTTAGAAACTGTTTCAAGTAGTGATAAAATAAATGATTATATATTAAAAAATCTTACTTTTTTTATTAATAAAAAGAATATAAGAAATTTAAATAAATTATTACCATCTCCTCATGTTATACCAATAACAAAACATGATGAAATAGAATACTATTTAACTAATGGTTTTACCATCGTATTATATGAAAGTAATATATATGCTGTAGAAACTAAAGCCGATATAAATAGAAGCATCAGTCCTCCTGAAGTAGAACAAGCCCTATATGGTCCAAAAGATGCATTTAATGAAAACTATCAAATGGATATAGGACTAATAAAAAGAAGAATTAAAAGCAGCCATTTAAAAATAATTGAAAAAAACATAGGTAGAATAAGTAATACAAAAGTTGGTTTATTATATATTGATAATATTGCTGAAGATAAGAATGTAAAAGAAATTAAAAATATTTTAAATAAAATAGATGTTGATGCAATTTTAGATTCTGGTCAACTAGCACAATATTTTGTTGAAAACAAAAGTACTTTTCCTACTGTCACTTCAACCGAAAGACCTGATAAAGTTGCCAAAGGTTTATTAGAAGGAAAAATAGCTTTAGTTGTTGATACATCCCCATACGTTTTATTACTGCCTGCTTTTTTTGGAGATTTCATAAACCCTATTGTTGATAACTATAATAAAAATATTAAAATAAATTTTTTAAGAATACTTAGAATTTCCTGTTTTTTCTTAACAATATTAGTACCTGCATATTATATAGCTGTAATAAATTATAACCAAGAAACATTACCAATAAGCTTACTTATAAACTTTGCAACTCAACGATCCGAAGTGCCCTTTCCTTCTATTTTTGAGGCATTAATAATGTTATTTATTTGTGAAATGTTACGTGAAAGTGATATAAGATTTCCTAGTTCATATGGAAGTGCAATTTCAATTCTTGGTGCTTTAATTTTAGGTGAAGCTGCAGTTAGTGCTGGAATCGTGTCCCCAATAATGATTATTATTATTGCCTTTACTTTTATAACAAGTCTTATGTTTGTTGAATTTGAAATAGTTAATGCAATAAGACATTTTAGATTTATTTTTTTATTACTAGCTTCGTTCTATGGTTTATATGGAATATTTATCGGCATGATTCTTTTCTTAGTCAAACTATGTAGTGTTAAAACATTACACAATCCATATTTCTACCCTATTGCACCATTCAATAAAAATTATTTTAATAAAATGTTTTTAAAAAGCGATTCTACAAAAGATATGAAAAGAAGTAATTTATTAGCTAAACAAAATATAACTAAACAAAGGAATGATTTTCTATGAAAAAAATTATAGTATTATTAGTTTTAATATTTAGTTGTACTGCTTGTTACGATTACAATGAATTAAATGATCTATCACTAGTATCTGGAATAGCTATTGATTATGATGAACAAAATGATAAATTTATAACTACTTTTGAAATTTTAAATGACGAAAAAAGCAGTGATAACGGAAGTTCTCAAAGTAAATCGTTTTATGTCAAAGGAAGTGGAAAAACAATAGCGGAAAGTTTTAATAATTCTGCATTAGAAATTCCTAAAACACCATATTATGCACATTTAAAAGTATTAGTAATATCAGAAAAAATTGCTAAAAATAATTCTAATGATATTATTGATTACATTTTAAGATACCCAACTATTTCTAATATTTTTTATTTAGCAATTAGTAAAGAAATTAATGCCCAAGATATTTTAAGATACAAAACAGAAGAAGATAAAATAGTTTCTGATGAAATATATAATTTAATAGACAAAAATGAATTAGGTACAAATATATCTATGAAAGTTAAATTTGAAGATTTTATTTCTAAATTAAAAAATAAATATGAAGATCCTTATGTTTCAACCATAAGTATCAAAGATGATAATTTAAAATTAGATGGTTTAGCTATTTGGAAAAATAATAAAATGACTGATATTTTAAATGATAAAAATAGCCAGACACTCACAATTTTATTAGGAGAAAATAAAAATGCATCTTATCGAATAAAATGTAATGATGAAAAATACGTAGTTATTAATATTTATAATCAAAAAATAAAAACTGATATTACAGCTAAAAAAGCTAAAATTATTATTAATGCTGAAGCAAGAATTATTGAAAACGGGTGTAATTTAAACTTAAAAGATTCTAATACTTATAAAAAATTAAGTGATAAATTTTCTAAAAGTATGAATAAAAATGGATATGAATTAATAGATATACTACAAAATAAAAATTCTGATCCATTAAGTATTGCCTATTCTTATTATAAAAAAACTAAAAAAAATCTTGATTATAAAAATTTAAAGTTCGATATTAATTCAAAAATTAATATAAATAAAAATGGTTTGATTTTTGAGGTGACAAATGATAACAAATAGACAAAAAAATTTCTTAGTATATTTCTGTACAAGATCATTTTTTTTAGGAATAGGTTTTTCACTTATTTTCAAAAAATGTAATAATGACTCATGGATTACTTTTATTATTGGAACCATACTTGGAATTGGTTTTTGTAAATTGTTTAAATATATTTTAGATAAAAAAGGCAAAAAAAAATTATCTGAGTATCTAAATGAACTTGGAATAACTGGTAAAATAGTTAGAATACTCTTAATACTATTATCAATAATAATATTAAATGAATTATTATTTGTTTTACAAATATTTGCAAAATCATTTTTCTTAATTAATTCTAAAACTTTCTTTTTAATTATTCCAATAGTATATTTAATAGTATTTATTGCATTTAAAGGTTATAATCTTTTGTGCTATATATGTGAATGTTTATTTCCAGTAGCTATAACAATATTTGTGCTTGCTTTATATGCCCTAATTTTTAAAGTTGACTTAACTAATCTACAACCATACTTTAATACAAATATACTAAATTTCTTTCAAGGAATTATATTTTATTTTTCATTATCTACTACTCCATTATTATTATTATTAGACATGGATTTTGAAGATTCAAATATATTAAAAAGTTATATTGGTTCATCATCTACATTAATAATACTTGCTATTTTACTAAGTGGAATTCTTGGTCAAATACTTGTTAATATTTATAGATTCCCGGAATATATGATTCTAAAAGAAATAAAAATGTTTAACTTTATTGAAAATATTGAAAATATAGTTTCACTAATTTGGTTAATTGATCTATTTGTAGTGCTTTCCCTATCAGCAACATTTCTAAAAAACATACTACCAAAAAAATATAACAATTACTCATTCTTAACAATAATTACATTAGTTGTCATTTCTATTTGCTATATCTTTGGAAATAATTATATTAATGATTTATTCATATATAAATATATACCTTATTTTTTATTAATATTAAACATAATAATAATTCTAATATTAACATTAAAAAAGCAAAAAACTTAGAATACTTCTAAGCTTTTTATTTTAAATTAATTCAGTAGCTGATATTGTAATAACAGGACGAACTCCAAAGTTATCAGTACGAATGTAATTTTTGATATTAAATGATCCTGAACTACCAACAGACCATATAACATTAGGATTATCAGTTGTAGATATTGTCCAATAAGAAGTTGTAAATACAAATGCTAATGCTGAAGAACAACTATAAGATTCTTCAAAACATCCCAATGATTCTAATTCTTCTTTTGTTATAAGGCTTGCACTATCTATTGTTGCACCGAATTCTTCTAATTTTGTTTTATATGTGTTTACATATTCTTCAACTATGCTTCCTGAATAATCACTGTAATTTGTTCCTTTTTGTTCATCTGATGAAAATGCCGTAGTTCCTTTTCTTAAACTTTGGCCAGATATATATCCTAACATTGAACTATCTTGTATTCCTGTTGCTTCTTCTCCATATTCTGTCCAATTAGTTCCATCATATGATCCACCAACATATAAATTATATTGTGCTAATGCTTTTATATTCGTATCATCATTAGATATTACATAAAAGCTTTCTGTTTTATATGTTATTAAATCACCTACATCTGCATGGCCATTGCCATTTTCATCATTTGTTAATGTCCATGTAATTGGTTCTTCTATCTTTACTGTATCACTCCTAGTGTTGCACTAAAAGATGCCCCTTGATATGCATTTTGATCATCATCAGAATATTTATAAGTTATTTTTAATGTATATTCTTTTGTAATACTAGCTGCTATATTTATTGAAGCCATTAAATATTCTTTTCCAGTATTACTAACTGGTAACACTGTTTCCTCAATCACATTACCAGTTTCATCAGATAATGTATACACTAAATCTTCATTAAACTCATTTGTAATATTTTCTAAATAAATATTATAATCTACTGCTATATTACTTGTATTTTCTACTGTAAATGTTTTTGTAAATGAATCTCCTGGAATTATATCAGATACATTTATTTCTTGCCCTCCTGTATAAATTAAAGATAACTCATTAGTTTTAATAACTGTTTGAGTATTATTTATCATTCTTACATTTGCACTAAAGTATGCATAAGTAATTCCTATAACAGAAAACACTAATAATAACATACCAACTATTATTAAGCTTGTTTTTCTTTTCATGATTATTCCTACTTTCAAATTAATTATACTATCTTCATTAAATTATAACAATTATTCCTTTAGTCAAAATGTAAATATATTGGCAATAAATCATATAAAAAACTGGTTAATTTCTTAACCAGTTTAATATTAAGCTAATTCTTCTTCTAATTCAGAAGTATCACTATCATCTAAGAATTTTTCTTCTAAATATTCTTGAGCATCATCACCCATGAATTCTTTTTGAAGCATCATTTCAATATCACTATATTGTTTAGCACCTGTACCAGCAGGTATTAATTTACCAATAATAACATTTTCTTTTAATCCTCTTAAATGATCAATCTTTCCTTTAACAGCAGCTTCTGTAAGAACACGTGTTGTTTCTTGGAATGATGCAGCAGATAAGAATGAATCAGTTTCTAGAGATGCTTTAGTAATACCTAACATAATTGGTCTTCCTTTAGCAGGAACCCCACCTTTTAAGATTACTGGTTTATTAGCATCAGTAAATTCTCTTAATGAAACAGATAATCCTTCAACTAATTCTGTATCTCCAGCTTCTAGAATTTGAACTTTATTAATCATTCTTTGTACTATTACTTCGATATGTTTATCTGAGATATCAACACCTTGTAATTTATATGTACTTTGAATTTCTTTTAAGATATATTCTTGAGCAGTTAATGGATCAGTAACAGCTAATAATTCTTTAGGGCTTACAGCACCTTGTGTTAACTTATCACCAGCATTAACTTCATCACCTAATTGAACTCTAATTTTCATGTTGTAATTTGTAACATGTTCTTTAGCTTCAACATCATTTTCAATAACGATTTTATATTTACCGTTACTTTCTTCGATAGAAGTAATTTTACCACTAATTTCAGCAATTGTAGCTTTTCCTTTTGGATTTCTAGCTTCAAATAATTCTTCAACTCTTGGAAGACCTTGAGTGATATCGTCTCCACTAGCAACACCACCTGTATGGAATGTACGCATTGTTAACTGAGTACCAGGTTCACCAATAGATTGGGCAGCCATAATACCAACAGCTTCTCCAGTTTCAACTAAGTTACCAGTAGCTAAGTTTCTACCATAACATTTTTGACATACTCCATTAGCAGTTTTACATGTTAATACACTTCTGATACTAACTTTCTTAATACCAGCTTTTGAAATTTTAAGAACAATTGGTTCTGTAATCATTTCACCTTTATCTAAGATTAATTCTTTAGTTTCAGGATTAATAATTTTTTGTGCTGAGAAACGTCCTAAAATACGTTCAGCAAGTGGTTCAATAACAGAACCATCTTTATCATTAATTAAATCATATACTTCAACACCGTTTATTGAACCACAGTCATATTCTTTAACGATTATATCTTGTGCAACATCAACTAAACGTCTTGTTAAGTATCCAGAATCGGCAGTACGTAATGCTGTATCAGCATCTCCTTTTCTAGAACCATGTGTTGATAAGAAAAATTCAGATACTGTTAATCCTTCAGCAAAGTTTGATATGATTGGAATTTCAACAGTTGAACCATCAGGTTTAGCCATCAATCCACGCATACCAGCAAGTTGTGAGAAGTTTGAAATAGATCCACGAGCACCAGAGTTCATCATCATGAATACTGGGTTTTCGAAATCTCCACTTGAAATTTCTTCTAACTCTTTTTGAATTTTTTGGTTTGCTTTTGTCCAAACATCAATTACACTATTATATCTTTCTTCTTCAGTTATTAAACCACGTTTGAATTGTTTATTAATTTTTTCAACCATTTCATGTCCTTGCTCAATAACAGCATGTTTTGTTTTAGAAGGAACGATATCTGAAGCAGATACTGTAATACCAGCAACTGTAGAATATTTGAATCCTAAATCTTTTAATTTATCAAGCATTACTGAAGTTTCAGTAGTTTTATATCTTTTAAATACTTGAGCAATTATTTGACCTAAAGTCTTTTTAACAAATGGTTTTCCTAAAGGCATTTCTTTAATAGCTTCAGGAATATTAGTACCCATTTCTAAGAAATATTTACTTGGAGTTATTCCTTCGATATTTTCTTTGCTTCCTTCATTAATATAAGGGAAACTATCTGGTAAAATTTCATTAAATATAACTTTACCTGCTGTAGTAACTAAATATTTATTTCTTTGTTCTTCAGTAAATATTTTATGTTTAAATGAATTAACTGGAATAGCAATTCTTGTATGAAGTGTTATTTCATGTCTTTGATAAGACATCAATACTTCATTAGTATTTTTATAAACTTTACCTTCATTTTCTTCATCAGCTTTTTCAATTGTTAAATAGCAGTTTCCTAAAACCATATCTTGTGATGGAGTAACAATTGGTTTTCCATCTTTAGGGTTTAAGATATTATTAGCACCTAACATAAGAATTCTAGCTTCTGCTTTTGCTTCTTCTGATAAAGGTACGTGAACAGCCATTTGGTCACCATCAAAATCGGCATTAAATGCAGCACATACTAATGGGTGTAATCTAATAGCTTTTCCACCAACTAATTTTGGTTCAAATGCTTGAATACCAAGTCTATGTAATGTTGGTGCACGGTTTAACATAACTGGATGTTCTGTTATTGCATCCTCAACAACATCCCATACACATTCATCTCTATTTTCGATTAATTTTTTAGCACCTTTAATATTATGAGCTAAACCTCTTTCAACGAGTCCATGAATAACATGTGGTTTAAATAATTCAAGTGCCATTTCTTTTGGAATACCACATTGATACATCTTTAAGTTTGGTCCAACAACGATAACTGAACGTCCAGAATAATCAACACGTTTTCCTAATAAGTTTTGACGGAAACGTCCTTGTTTCCCTTTTAACATACTAGATAAAGATTTTAAAGGTCTATTTCCAGCAGCTGTAACACTTCTTCCACGACGTCCATTATCAAATAATGAATCAACAGCTTCTTGAAGCATACGTTTTTCATTTTGAACAATAATGCTTGGAGCACCAAGTTCTAATAATTTTTTAAGACGATTATTACGGTTAATAATTCTTCTATATAAATCATTTAAATCAGATGTAGCAAAACGTCCACCATCTAATTGAATCAATGGTCTAAGTTCTGGAGAAATAACTGGTAATACAGTTAATACCATCCATTCAGGTCTATTACCTGACTCAGCAAATGAAACTAAACAATCTAAACGTTTAACAAGTCTTAATTTCTTTTGACCAGATGCGTTTTCGATTTCTTTTCTTAAATCTTCAATTTCTTTATCAAGATCAACTTCAGCAAGTAATTCTCTAATTGCTTCAGCACCCATACCAACTTTAAATGTGTTTCCATATTTTTCATAGTATGCTCTATATTCTTTATCTGATAAAGTTTGTTTTTTCTCTAAAGGACATTTTCCAGGATCAATAACAACATAACTTACAAAGTAAATTACTTCTTCAAGATCTCTTGGAGACATATCTAATACAAGACCCATCTTAGATGGAATTCCTTTAAAAAACCAAATGTGAGAACAAGGAGATGCAAGTTCAATATGTCCCATACGTTCACGACGTACTTTAGAACTAGTAACTTCTACTCCACATCTATCACATACAACATTTTTGTATCTTAATCTCTTGTATTTTCCACAAGAACATTCAAAATCTTTTGTAGGTCCAAAAATCTTTTCACAGAATAAACCATCTCTTTCAGGTTTTAATGTACGATAATTGATTGTTTCTGGTTTTTTAACTTCACCATATGACCAACTTAGGATTTTTTCAGGAGAAGCAATCCCTATTTTAATACCATTAAAATTATTAGCTTCTATCATAGTAAATCACTCTCCTCATTTAAATCTTCTAAATCTTCTGGAAAATCAATTTCTTCCTCTTCTTCTTCGAATTCATCAATTTCTTCTACAATTGGTTCTGGATCTGCAGGTTCTTCAAAAGTTTCAGCGTCAATTTGTTCAATTTTTACCGCTTCCTCTTGATCTTCTTCAACTTCCATATCTTTGAAATCAACTAATTCATTATCTTTATTTAATATTTGAATATCAAGACCTAGTGCTTGTAATTCTTTTATTAATACTCTAAAGCTCTCTGGAACACCAGCTTGGTTAATAGTTTTACCTTTTACTAATGCTTCATAAACTTTAACACGACCAACTACATCATCTGATTTAACAGTTAAGATTTCTTGTAGAACATGTGCAGCACCATATGCATATAATGCCCAAACTTCCATTTCTCCAAATCTTTGTCCACCAAATTGTGCTTTACCACCTAAAGGTTGTTGTGTAACAAGTGAATAAGGTCCTGTTGCACGAGCATGTAATTTGTCATCAACCATGTGGTGTAATTTAACCATGTACATAACACCAACATTAATTTTATTATCGAATGGTTCACCAGTACGTCCATTAATTAATGTAACTTTTCCATCTTCTGGCATACCAGCTTCACGCATTTCTTCATGAATATCTTCTAAGTTTGCACCATCAAATACTGGAGTGGCATATTTAACACCTAAATTTTTACCAGCTAATCCTAAATGCATTTCTAATACTTGTCCAATGTTCATACGAGAAGGAACTCCTAATGGATTTAACATGATATCAACTGGACGACCATCTGGTAAATATGGCATATCTTCTTCTGGTAAGATTAATGATATAACACCTTTATTACCATGTCTTCCTGACATCTTATCTCCAACTTGAATTTTTCTCTTTTGAATTATATATACTCTAATAATTTTGAATACACCAGCAGGTAATTCATCACTATTTTCTTTTGTATAAACTTTAACATCATGAACAATACCATCTGCTCCATGATCTACTCTTAATGAAGTATCTCTTACTTCACGAGTTTTCTCACCAAATATAGCATGTAATAGTTTTTCTTCACTAGTTAATTCTTGTACTCCTTTTGGAGTTACTTTACCAACTAAAATATCACCTTCATGTACTTCAGTACCAATTCTGATAATACCTTCGCTGCTTAAGTTTTTACGTGCATCTTCAGAAATATTTGGAATATCTCTTGTAATTTCTTCAGGTCCAAGTTTAGTATCACGACATTCAATATCATAATGTTCAAGATGTAATGATGTATAAGCATCATCTTTAACTAATTTTTCACTTAAAATTACAGCATCTTCATAGTTATATCCATTATATGTCATGAATGCAACAGTCATATTTTTACCAACTGCTAATTCTCCTCTTTGAGTAGATGGTCCATCAGCAATAACTTGACCCATTTTAATTTTGTCACCTTTTTTAACTAAAGGAACATGATTTATACAAGTTGCAGCATTACTTCTTTCATAGTTAGCTAAATAATAAGTATCTTTGCCTTTAGCATTTTTAACTATAATTTTCTTAGAATCAACATAATCTATAACTCCATCAGCTTTTGAAACTACTGAAGATCCAGAATATTTAGCTGCTACACATTCAACACCAGTACCAACAATTGGTGATTCTGTTGTTAAAAGTGGAACTGCTTGACGTTGCATGTTGGCACCCATCAATGTTCTGTGGGCATCATCATAATCCAAGAAAGGAATACAACTAGTAGTAATAGCAACGATTTGTGCTGGAGAAACGTCTACAAAGTTTACTTCTTCACGTTTAGCCATAACGTTGTCGCCATTCATTCTAACTACAACTTCATCATCTATTATTCTATTATTATCATCCATTGCAACTGTTGCTTGAGAAATAAAATAATCTTTTTCTTCATCAGCAGTTAAATAACAAATTTCATCTGTAACTACACCATCAACAACTTTATGATATGGAGTCATTACAAATCCATAATCATTTATTTTTGCATATCCAGCTAATGATGTAATTAACCCGATATTTTGTCCTTCTGGTGATTCTATTGGACATATTCTACCATAGTGAGATGGATTGATATCACGAACATCCATACCAGCTCTTTCACGAGAAAGTCCGCCTGGCCCTAGAGATGATAAACGTCTCTTATCAGTTAATTCAGCTAATGGATTAATTTGTTCCATGAATTTTGATAATTGAGAACTACCAAAGAATTCTTTTAATACAGCAGTAACAGGTCTAATATTAATCAAAGATTTTGGAGTAACATTTTCAAGTTCTTGAGTAGTCATTCTTTCACGAATAACTCTTTCCATTCTTGCCATACCAACTCTAAATTGTCCTTGGATTAATTCTCCAACTTGTCTAACACGACGATTTCCTAAATTATCGATTTCATCATCATTTCCAATACCATCTTGTAAATTTAAATAATAAGAAATTGATGCATAAATATCAGAAATAGTTAATCTTCTAACATCGATAGATTGATCATTACCAATAACTTTAATAATTTTTGTATCATCATTTTTATCATAAACTAATATTTCTTGAATTTGATCATAATCATCTAAATCTTCATTAATAATAGTTTTCTTAAGACCATAACCAGCTTCTAAAGCAGGTTTGATTTCTTCTAATACTTTTTTGTTAACTACAGTACCTTGTGCAGCAACAACTTTACCATTTTCATCCTTAATATCTTCAGCTAATGTACAATTAAGTAAACGATCTGCAACATTTAATTTTTTATTAAATTTGTAACGACCTACTTTAGCTAAATCATAACGGAATTTATCAAAGAATCTAACAACTAATTGATTTTTTGCTGAATCTAAAGTAGCAGGTTCCCCTGGTCTTAATTTTTCAAAAATTTCAATTAATGCTTCATCAGTATTTTTAGTTGTATCTTTTTCAAAAGAATTAGCAATATATTGATTTTCACCAAATACACTTATAATATCTTCATCACTAGATAAACCTAATGCACGTAAGAATGTTGTAATAGGTACTTTTCTTGTACGGTCTATTCTAACATAGTAAACATCCCTAGCGTCCAATTCATATTCTAGCCAAGTTCCTTTATTTGGAATAATTTCACCGTTAACAATACGACGACCATTTTTATCTATTTCTTTTTTGAAATAAACAGATGGACTACGTACTAATTGAGAAACAATAACACGTTCTGCACCATTTATAATAAATGTTCCAGCATCAGTCATCATAGGCATATCACCTAAGAAGATTTCTTGTTCTTTTACTTCTCCAGTTTCATGGATGAATACTCTTGCTTGAACCTTTAAAGGCATAGCATAAGTAACCATTCTTTCTTTTGATTCCTTGATTGAATATCTAGGCTCGTCAAAAGAATAGTCACCGAAATCAAGAGTCACATTACCTGTAAAACTTTCAACAGGAAATAAATCCTCAAATATTTCCTTTATTCCTTCTTCTAAAAACCAATTGTATGATTTTTTTTGGATTTCCAACAAATCCGTAAGCTCCATAGTGTTTTTTGACTTTGAGAATGTGCGTCTTTCAGCATAATCTCCAAATTTTTTAACTTTATAAGCCACAATTTCACCCCAATATCTAAATATTTATTTTAGCGCTCTGCCAAAGAAAAAATTAACACGTCACCAATTTATAATTTTATCAGTAACATACCTTAATGTCAACATATTTTAGCTTTATAAATATAAAAACCTTTATCTTTGTCCATTAATTCTACTTTATAGTATTTTTCTAATTCCTTAGCAATACTTTTAGCTCCTTGATCCTTTCGGATAACAAACCAAAGTTCACCATCTATATTTAAAAATTCTCTAGCTTTATCAAGAATTTCTAAAACAACTTTTTTCCCCGCTCTTATTGGAGGATTACTCACAACAATATTATATTTTCCGGTAACATTTTCATAAATATTGCTTTCCAATACTTTTGCCTTAATATTGTTTTCCTTTATGTTCATTTCTGTTAAATGAACTGCCCTTTTATTTATATCAACCATCGTAACATCATAATTCATTATTTTGGCAAGTGAAATACCTATAAATCCATATCCACAACCAACATCTAAAATATTTAAATTTTTTTCACAATTTTTAATAATTGTTTCAATTAAAAGTTTACTTCCATAATCTAAATGATTTTTTGAAAACACTCCATTATCACTATTGAATCTCAATAAAAAGCCACCATTTTCATAATTAATGGTCCTAAGTTCGCTCTTTAAATTTTCATTGTTAGTAAAATAATGTGCCAAAAAATCACCATTTTCTAAAAAGTTCCAAGTGCTTTCATTATACTATAATATAAATTTATAGTCAATTACATTATTTCATTAAAAAAATGAAGAATACATCTTCATTTTAATTAACATTGATCAGTACAATACGCAGAATATGAAGTTATTAATTTTTTATTCCATGTATTTGATGAATTTATAAACATCTTATATGTATATAAGGTTTGTTCACTACTCTTCACCATTATTCTCTAATTTAACTAATACTTCACGAGGTTTAGAACCATTTTGTGGTCCTATTATTCCTCTTTCTTCTAACAAATCAACTATTCTTGCAGCTCTATTATAACCAAGTCTAAATCTTCTTTGTAATAATGAAGCACTAATTTTACCATTTTGAATAGCAAATTCAACAACTTCATTATATATTGGATCATCATATTCTTCTTTTTCTCCAGATCCCCCAGTAGAACCAGATGATACAGGTTCATCTAAATTCATAGCTTCATCATAAGTTGCAACTTGTTCTTTGCAAACATAATCAATTACTCTTCTAATTTCATCATCAGATATAAAACATCCTTGAATACGTTGTGGAACATTTTCACCCATTGGAAGGAATAACATATCTCCTTTTCCAAGTAATTTTTCAGCACCACCCATATCTAAGATTGTTCTTGAATCTATATTTGATGCAACTGCAAAAGCAATTCTTGATGGAATGTTTGCTTTAACTACACCTGTAATAACATCTGTTGATGGTCTTTGTGTAGCAACAATTAAATGAATTCCTGCAGCACGAGCCATTTGTGTAATACGCATTATTGAATCTTCAACATCTTTTGCAGCAACTAACATTAAATCTGCAAGTTCATCTATTATTACAACTAAATAATGCATTTTTTTCTTAATGTTTTCTGGATGTTTTTGATTTTCTTTAACAATCATATTATTATAAGCTTCAATATTTTTTACTCCAGTATCACTAAATACATCATAACGTCTTTCCATTTCTGCAACTACTTTTTGTAATGCTATAGAAGCTTTTTTCGGATTAGTAATTACTGGAATCAATAAATGTGGAACACCATTGTAATTTGACAATTCAACCTTCTTTGGATCTACTAAAACTAATTTACATTCATCAGGTCTATATTTCATTAAAATAGATGCAATAATACTGTTGGTACATACTGATTTACCACTACCAGTAGAACCAGCAATTAATAAGTGTGGCATTTTAGACAAATCTGCAAGTTTGCCATTACCCATAATATCTTTTCCTAAGGCAACATTTATTTTTCCACTATCTTGAGAATTATTTATTAATATTTCTTTAATCTTAACTGGTGAAACAATAGCATTTGGTATTTCAATTCCAACTGTACTTTTTCCTGGAATTGGTGCTTGAATTCTTACATCTTTTGCAGCAAGTGCCAAAGATATTTCTTTATTAATAGCACTTATTCTACTTAATTTTGTTCCAGCAGGTACTGTTATTTCATATTGTGTAACAGCAGGGCCTACGTGAATTTCTACAACTTTACCAGCAATTTGAAAATCTGATAATACTCTTTCAAGAGTATCTTTATTTGATTTAATAAATTCAGTTGAATTAGTTTTCTTTGGTTTTTGTGGATCATCAAGTAAATTAAGTGGTGGTAATTTATAATTACTTACTACTATATCAGTATCTTTAACTGGTGCTAAAGTTTCAGGGATTTTTTGAGCTCCAACTTTTAATTCATCAACACTAGAAATAATAATCTTATCATCTTTTTTAGATTCATCTTCTTCATCTTCATATTCTAAGGTATCAACATTAAATTTCTTCTTAGGTTCTTTTTCTTTATGTTCTCTTTTAAATATTCCAAATACTTTTTTTAACATATCAGTTAAAGTAATTTCAAATAACATAATAAAACCAAATAACGCTAATATTACTAAAACTATTAATGTTCCTTTTTCACCAAAACATGTTGCAAAAATAAATGCAAAAAAGGCTCCAATAATTCCTCCACCAATTGAAATTGAAGTTTGACCTGTTGTTCCGATTTTAGCTGTTGCGCTTATTGTTGCAATTCTATTCATAAAATTATCTATTGTTGTTTTTAATATATCAGATGATTTAGCACATTCTTGAATAAATGGAATATGTGACCAAACTAATAAAACTATTAATAATATATATATTCCAATTAATCTAGATGTAAAAAAGTTAGGCATTTTTCTTTTGAAAAGCATATAAGCTCCTAAAAATAAAACTAATAATAATATTAAAACCCACCAATTGCCTAATAAGAACATAGCAAACTTTTTAATTAAATTACCTACTGGTCCAAATCCTACCCCAATTATACCAATTAGAATAAGTAATAAACCTGTTAATTCTACACTATATTGAAAACTTTCTTTTTCAGTTTGTTTACTTTTTTTCTTCTTTGCCATACTTTATCACCTTATCATAATTAAATTATAAACTATTTACTTGTAATTTGCAAAAGCATTTACTATTTTTAGACAAATAAAAATGACTTATAAATAAGTCATTTTATAAAATATCTTCAAATTCGTTTACTATCTTATTACTAATATTAATAATTTCATGTTCTTTAATTGCTTCAGATATCAATTCTTCCCAAGGAATCTTTTTTTCATATTCTTCGCATTTAGCTATTTCAGGATTAATAACTGGATGTTTAGGGACAAAAATTGTACAACAATCTTCAAATGGTAATATACTTGTTTCAAATGTTTTAATATTATTAGCAATATCTATTATTTCTAATTTATCAAAACAAGCAAGAGGCCTAATAACTGGCATTTTAATTACACTATTAATTGCATTCATACTTGTTAAAGTTTGACTAGCAACTTGACCAATGCTTTCACCATTTATTAAAATACTACAACGATTTCGATATGCAATTTTAGAAGAAATTCGATACATCATTCTTCTCATTATTGTAATCAAATATTCGTGTTCAATATTTTTATATATCGCTTCTTGAATCTTTGTGAAATTAATAACATGTAGTTTTAAATTTCCATTATAATTTGTTAATATTCTTGCTAATTCTTTTACTTTATTTTTTGCTTCTAATGATGTATGTGGAGGACTTTCAAAATAAATTGCTTCGAGTCTTACTCCACGCTTACAAGTTAAGTATCCAGCAACTGGAGAATCAATTCCACCTGACAACATTAATAATCCTTTACCTAATGTTCCAACCGGATAACCACCTGCTCCAACTATTTTATCAAAATAAATATAGAATGCATCATTTCTTAATTCAACATTAATTAATAAATCTGGATTATGAACATCAACAGAAATATTTTCTTTATTTTTTAAAACAACAGCACCTAAATCTCTACTTATTTCCATACTATTTTTTTCTATTTTTTTGTTACTTCTTTTAGTTTCAACTTTAAAAGTTTTAAAATCTTTTTGACTTATTAATTCAATTAAGCTTTTATCTAATTCTTCAAAATCATTGCTAATTTTATAACCAATGATAATTTCATGAATTCCAAAAATAGTTTTTAATTTATTTGTTACTTCTTCAAAATTATCATCATTTAAAAAAATAAACATTCTTCCTTTATCAAATTGAATTTTAACATTAAAATCAACTAATGCTTCAGCAATATTTCTCTTTAATGCACTTAAAAATAATCCAATATTATCTTTTTTAGTTGTCAATTCTCCATATTTAATTATTATAATTTTTTCCATTGTAAGCTCCTTTGCTGTTGAATTATTTTTTCACATTCTCCATTATAATTAATTCTTAAAGTTTCAAGCATTCTTTTATTACTTATAAAATCAAAATCTAACTGATCTAAACTTTTCATAATATTTTTTATATTAGCAATAGTATCGAATTTTTCCAAATATTCTTTTAAATAATTTGGATCATCATTTATTCTATTTTTTAATGTTGCAGATAATACGGTTGCTAATATATATTTTTCATAAATTATATTATTAGCAGTTTTATTTTCAAGAATAATATTCAAATAATAATTTCCATATTTATTAAATATATATTGCTTCTTTTTATTAGGCAACTTATCTACTTCCAATTTAATATTTTCTTTTGATATAAAACCATCTTTAATAAACAATAATCGAACCATTTCGATAAATTCGCAAGCACCTGCTAAAAATATATAATTATTAATTCTTTCTAATAAAAGTAAATTGTTATCCTCTTTAAAATTATTTTCTTCTAAAAACTCATTTAATAATCTTTCAAAAGTCAAAGAATTTATTTCACCAAATAACATATAATAAAAATTTTTATTAAATGTATTAGATATTATATGTATAGATTCGTGGCACAAAGAATACACAGTTTTTAAATTATTGGTATCTTGAACATACATTATTCCATCTTTTGCCATATTTTTTTCTTCATTTTTGCTTATATCACATCTTTGTTTATCATTAATTAATTCATTGAATTTTTCAAAAATAGTATTATCAATACTCTTAAAAAATTCTTTTGAAATTTCTTCAGCCTCTGTAACATTCATTATATTAATATATTTATTTTCAAAATCTATTTCATTGCCTTGATTAAGAACTATATTATTAATTGGTTTTAAAATCTCTGAAAATTTATAAAAGTCATCTGTTTTTCTGAAATCAATGTATGCTTTTAAATTCTTATTTATTTTTTCCCATGTTTCATCAGAATTATTCATATTATTCCTCTGAAATTAAATTACTAAGCTTATGATAAACTAATTTAAAGCTATTTAAAAATTTATTAATTTCATCAGTTGTTGTCATATGTGACAAACTTATTCTAATTGTAGAAGTTGCTCTTTTTTTATCATTATATATTGCCATAACACTAGTTGATAAATCTCCACTACTACAAGCAGTATTAGTACTTAAATATATTTCATATTCTTCCATAGCATGAATAAAAGTTTCAGGTTTAATATTATCTAAAGAAATATTTAAAATATGAGGAATAGAAATTTTTGTTTTATTAATTTTTATTCCATCAATTTTTTCAAGTTCAGCACAAATTTTTTCATTTAATCTTTTTATAAAACTTTCTTTTTTATCTAAATCCATAACAGATAATCTGATTGCTTTTGATAAAGATGCAATTAAAGGAAGTGGTATAGTTCCAGGTCTTAAACTATTATCTTTACTGCTTCCATATATAATAGGAGTTAATTTAACCCTGCTACTTTTATATAGAACTCCAATTCCCTTTGGGCCATAAATTTTATGTCCTGAAAAACTTGCTAAATCTACATCATGAAAATTTACAGAAACTTTGCCTATTGCTTGAGTCATATCACTATGAAATAAAGTATTTTCATTTTCTTTTCTAATAACTTGTCTAATCATCTTAAGTGGTTGTCTAACTCCTACTTCACTATTTACAGCTACAATACTTACTAAAATAGTAGTTGGTCTCATCAATTTTTTTAAATCATCAAAATCTATTAAACCATTTTCATCATTATCAACATAGCTGATTTCAAAGCCTTGAGTTTCTAAGTAGTCACATATTTTGTAAATAGATGGATGTTCTAATTTTGAAACGATAATATGATTACCATATTTTGCATACGCAAAAGCAAGTCCAATAAGTGCCATATTATTACTTTCTGTAGCCCCACTAGTAAAAATTATTTCACTATCTAAAACATTAAAAATATCACTTATTTGTTTTTTTGCACTATTATATAAAGTTTTTGATTTAACACCTAGACTATGTATTGAATTGGCATTACCAATAAAATTTTTAGTAACATTATTATAAGTTTCTAAAACATCATAACTAACTGGAGTTGTTGCACTATAATCTAGATATATCATAAAAATCACCTAAATTCATTATATATTATATAAAATAAAAAAGCCATATTTTATTGGCTTATTGTTCAATTATTTTTTTTACTTCATTAACTACTTGTTTAGCTTTAATTTTAATTAAAATCAAATCAATTACATCAATTACTGCATATATACATATAATAATTCCGATTGTTTTAGTAACAAGCTTACCACCATTTACAGGGTCTAGTACTAATAATACTCCTGCAACTAATGTAATAATAGCGTACACTAAAGTAATCGCCCAAAAACTTATTTTATCATCTCTTAAATCCATTGAAATAGAAATTCTATTAATACCATTTATAACCATCCATAATCCTGTTATTATTGGTATAATAGTATTTAAAATATTTTCATTCATTAATAATACTAATCCTGCAATAATACACAACATTCCCATCATAAAACTAAATGTTGTTGCAAATCCTCTAGATCTAAATCTAAAATAATTTATTATTGGAATAATTCCTATTATTAAAAATGCTACTCCCATTATTATAGCTACTGTTTTAATTACAGTATCTGGAAAAATAAATAATAAAACTCCAAATGATAAAATAGCTATTGTAGATATCATAGACATCCAAAATATTCTTTTAGTTAAATCTTTCATATTAATTACCTCACTTATATAACAAGAATATACCTTTTTTGAGAAAAATGCAAACCATTATAGAATAGAATTAATTAGACAAGGGGGATTATATTTTGAATAATAAATTTCCTCCAAATATTGAACCAGGTTTATTCACTTTAACCGCTGTAGCTGTTGGTGCCTGTTTAATTCAAGATTATAATGCTAATGAACAAAATGCCATTGGAAACTGGATAATAATGGCTGGTCAGTATGTATTAACTAATGCTGCTCAACAACAATTAATAGAAAGTCGTATTGAGAATGCTAATATTAATACAAACAGTAAAGAAGCTAAAGCTGGTGGCAGTCCATTTACTACACAAAAAAAAATGAGTAATCAAACTCAAAGAGATGAAGTTGATTTTTTACTTGATGCCTTAGAAAAAATGCAAAAAGAATTAAATTCATTTAAAAATGATCAAAAATAATTATTTTTGATCATAGTCATCTAAAAAGTTATATACTTCGTTATCTTTATGATAACCAATTATTTGAGTTAAATTTATATTTGCTACACTATTAAAAATATTTTGATCTATATATTTATTAGTTTGTCTAAATTGATTAACCAAGTTTTTCATTTCCAATCTCTTACTTGCAGATTCATCTATACTGCACGTTTCAGTAAATTTACACGCACAATTTAAAAACTTTAATTCATTATATGAAACCCATGATTTAATAGCACTTTCTTTTACTAAATATAAAGGTCTTATCAATTCCATATTTTCAAAATTATCACTATGAAGTTTAGGCATCATAGTTTTAATTTCACCACTATATAGCATTGATAATAAAATTGTTTCAACAACATCATCAAAATGGTGTCCTAAAGCTATTTTATTGCATCCCAAATTTTTAGCTTCATTATATAAATGTCCTCTCCTCATTCTCGCACATAGATAACAAGGATTGCCTTTGGTTAAATTTGTTACTACTTTAAAAATATCTGATTCAAAAATATGAACTGGAATATTCATTAATTTTGCATTTTCTTCAATCAATTTAGCATTCGCATCATTATACCCTGGATTCATAACAATAAATTCTAAATCAAAATTCATTTTCCCATGTCTTTTTAATTCCTGAAAACATTTAGCTAATAAAAATGAATCTTTACCGCCAGATATACAGACTGCAATTTTATCATTTTCTTCAATTAATTTATAATCATTAATTGCTTTAACAAATGGTCTCCATATTTCTTTACGATATTTTTTTATGATACTTTTTTCAATATTTTTGCAATCTTCTTCCATCAGTGCACCTCTTCAAAAGAAATTATAACATACTTTTTAATTGTTTTCTTCACTTATTAAATCAGTCAAATAAATTGGAGTAAGTCCTTTAAATTTTATTTGGTTTAATATAACATTTACATTATCAATATTTGTACTATTTTTAATTAAAATAATAATTCCATTTTTAATACTATTTTTAACTTCAAAAACATTATTATTATTTAAAACTATCGTTGGTTCAACTAAATATTTTTTCTTGCTTCTACAAAATTGTAAATTATTCTTATTTTCTAAAAAACATATATTATTAGATGCACTTTTTAAATATGAATTAACTTTATTATAATTACTAAAATCATTATTTATTTTCTCTAATTTTGTTTGAACATCATAAGTATCAACATCAACTAATATATCAGCTTTAATATTATTATCATCAAAGTACTTAATAGTATTTTGATTATATTCAATTACAATGCTCATTTTTTGATCAATATAGTTTCCTGTTTTAATTATTTTATCCTTATTATCTTCCAAACTTATTTTAGGAATTATTTGGTCATATACTAAATAATAAGAATTAAAAGCACCAAAGGATTTCATTAAACTAAAACTTTTTGAAGAATTAATAGTTAATCCATTTTTACCTGGAATAATATAATCATCTTCAATTATAGCATTTACACTTTTTTCATAATTATCTTTTTTTATATTTTCAATTTCTATCATAATAGGATTTTTACTTTGAACTAATAAAGCAATTTTATCAGTATAATAAAAGCTAAAAACCATAATAATTATTATCCCAAAATATTTATATATTTTTTTCACAAAAAAATCACCTATTAAAATATATGATAAGGCAAAAAAAAAAGTCTTTTTCAAGACTTAGATTTTATATAATTTTGTATTTTTTCTTGTAACATAGTATACACCACCAGCAAGAGCAACACCTACAGCTATTACTGCATATGGCATAAAATTACCTGTTTTAGGATTTTCTGTTGTTTTAGTTAATTCTACAGTTTTAGGAACTTGTAAACAAGTAAATACTACACTACAATTTTGACCAGCAGTACCTTTACTTATAAATTCTAAAGAACCAATAGTAAATTCTGAAGCAGTTTCAGCAACAGAGTTACTAAAATAAATTTGATCTCCAGATACATTTACAGACCATCCATTATTTCCTATTTCAGACCCTTGAACAAATTCAGCATTTTCAAGTTTCATTGAAGCACTAAGTTCATTCATAGTATTTCCACCAGTCTGATTAACTACAATATTAACTTTAAAGCGTCCATTTGATTCTTCTACTTTATTATAAGAAACAGATGTTGTTGCAGCATTTGCTTTAATTGGTAATGCTATTAATAAAGCAATAGCAATCATTCCTAAATATTTTTTAATTTTCATAAAATATACCTCTTTCCATTTTTCCTATTTCTATTATGTCTTAATTATAACACAAAAATACATTATTGCTATATATTTTTATTTTTTTTATAAAAAAAGTGTAAAATATGATATCATATTATAGTAGGTGGTATGACAAATGAAAAAGATACTAATCAGTATAAAAAATGATTCTTTAGTTTTTGCTTACAGGACTTCTTTGCCCAAGAGTCAAGGAAATTTATTAAATACCAATATTATTTCTGATAACGAGCTAGTTTTTAGTGACGAATATTTATCTAATAATATTAAAATTGTTTCTTTGTTTTTGAAGGAATTATGTGTTGAAAAGCAAATTCATGCAGTTACTGTATCAAATAATGAATTAGCATTCCTAATATTAAAATTACTTAAGAAAAATGATTATGTAACTTCATTTTACATAAAAGAAAATGCTAATTTAACTTTTGCTATTTGTGAAGAATTGATTAGCTGTAAATATATTAAGAAATTAAATGTATTTAGTATTCAAACATTTATGTTAGAAATGTTAGATAATCATGACATAATGGTTGAATCAAGAAATGAAACATTTGTAGTTTCAAATTTCATGTTAGAAAATAATTTACAACAATTTTCAAAAATCTATTATAAATCTTCACTAAGATTTACCATACCACTTTCAAAAGATGATCTAGATGATTTTGAAGCTTTTTGTAAAATAAATAGATATTTAAAAAACATACACATAAGTCAATTCGATAATTATGATTTAGATAATATAATAACAATTATAAAGAATAATAAATTAAAGAATTTAAAAATTTATATTCATGATGATAATAACAATGTAGAAAATATTGAATTTTTAAAAAAATTAAATAAAAAATTCAAATCTAAATATAAAATAGAATTTAAACTTAAATATTCTGATGAATATTTAAAAGAAAATATATTTAAACAAATAATGTTAAATACTTTAAAAATATGTGGCTTAATAATAACTACTCTCGTTATAGGAATTATTTCCTATGTTAGTTATACTAATTATAAAGCTATGAAAGACTTAACTAAAATTCAAAATAATATTAATGATATTATTGAAGATGCCAAAGAAGAAAATATTGAGCCACCCGAAGAAAACATAGATAATAATATTGAAAATACCGAAAACACTTCAAATAATACCATTATAAATAAAGATTTGACTGCTTTATTTGAAATTAATACTGATGTTTATGGATGGTTAAAAGTTAATAACACTAATATTGATTATCCAGTTGTCAAATCTGAAGATAATAGTTATTATTTGAAACATAATCTATATAAAGAAAATGATAAAAATGGTTGGATTTTTATGGATTATCGTAATAGTAAAACAAGCGAATTAAGCAAAAATACCATTATTTATGGTCATAACATGTATTATAGTGGTGTTATGTTTGGAACTCTTACCAATGCCTATAAAAAGTCTTGGTATACTAATAAAGATAATCAAATTATTACTTTTAATACGCTATATAAAAATATGAAATTTCAAATATTCTCTATATATAAAATTCCTAAGACTTCAGATTATCTTTATACTTCATTCGATTCTGATGATGAATTTCAAGAATTTGTTTCAATGATAAAAGGAAGAAGTATTTATGACTTTAATATTGATATAAATAATGATGATAATATTTTAACATTATCTACTTGTACGGGTAACAATGCTAGACTTGTAGTTCACGCCAAACTAATAAAAGAATAATTTTAAAAATTATTCTTTTTTTCATAAAAAAAATGTCATTAAGACATTTCTAAACTACATTGATATCCTTTGCTTCCATAAAGAGTTCTAACTTCTTCAAAAGTTGATGGAAATAAACCATTAAGTTTATTAAGTTCACTTGAATCTAATAACTTAACTATCTTTATTTTATAATATTCATCATCAAAGCTCGCTACTCCACTATGATTTTCAATCATTTTAGAAGAATCATATTCTGCCTTAGCTTTATCATAATCTTCTTGACTATTAAAAATATAATCATATATTCTTATTGCATTTACAAAGTAATCAACAGAATTAAAACCTATTTTATCATTAACCTTTAATGATGCATTATAATTAGTAGTATCATTTTTAGATGCAGATAAATACTTTTCAGCTACTACATTCGAAACAACTAATATAGCATCTTTTGAATTTTTATTATTGTATTCATCAACTACATTAATTCTTTCTATATAAATACCATTATTTTTAATATCATTTAAAGCTTTATTTTTATCTTCAAAAGAAACTGTTGTTTTTGATAAATCATAACTATTCATGATAAAATTTGTTGCTTCAATAGTTTCATTATTTTTAGCATTAAATATTTTTAATGAAACTTGAGGAGCTGTAGTATCTACAACTTTAGCCTTAGCAGTATAACTTTTATCTGAACAATTAATTTTATAATCATATTCCCCTATTTTAGAAATATCAACTGATGATAAATCTATTTTGCAATCTGATAATCCATCAACATAATCATCAATATTATCAGATAATTCACTACCTAATTCTAGCTCAATAGTTGCAATTTTTGAACCCATTGACGTTGTATTTTTAGCATATACCAAAAAATAATACAAACCTAATCCAAATAAAACTATTAATACTATTATTAAAATAATCCATAAAATCTTAAAATTGAATTTTTTATGTTTTTGTGAATTATTTTGCCAATCGCTTGAAGGAATACCACCAATTTCACTAATTCTAGGAGGAACTGGTACTGATTCAACTGGTTTAATAAATTGATTTTTTAAATCATTATTTGTAACTGGAGTATCTATATCCAATACTTCAATATTATTTAAATTATTATTTCCATTATCATTCATTTTATCAACCCTTATTCTTTTAAATTATATCTTTTTTCAAATTAAAAAGCAATAACATAGCATTGCTCTTTAATTTTTTTTAATTTTGTTCATATAATATTTTATTTTTCCAGCCCAAGTTGTACTAGCTGCATATTTCTTATTAATAGCTTCAGGTGTTTTTAATCCTTTTTTAATATAATTATTTGAAAGATTTTTCATAAAAGATTCAATTCCTTTTTCAAGTGAACTAAATTTTTTATATGATCCATTTCCGCAATTTGGACCACCTTTCATTCCTCCAACATTATTACATTTTTTAACTAATCCGCTACAACTTCCTGAATTACATCCAGTTTCATGAAGTATTATAGCAACAGCTAAATAGGGATCCACATCATATTCTATAGCATAAGACGCAATAGTATAACCATATCCAGATAAGGTTGATTTTAAATTTTTGTCTAATTTATCTCCTAATTGTTCTAAAGTCATTCCTTCATAAACAATCTCAGGATAAATTTCACTATAATCTATTTCTTCCTCAATAAGAACACTACTTACAGCATTATCAATTGTCTCTACCTCAAATGATTTATCTGTTTTTAGTAGGTGTTTAGAATCTATCGTTACCTTTTCTTTAGCATAATCAATACTATCTAAAGTATTAAAGGATGCCATGATTTTCGTATCACTATTAACAACCCTATTAATTCGTTTCACATTATAATCAAAAGCTGATATTATATTTACTAAAATAATTGCGATCATGGTCATAACAATGACCCTAACCGACGGTAATTTTTTCATTACTTCTACCTCTCCTAATAAGCGGAAACGTATTCAATAATACCAAATTTTTATTTAAATGTCAAATTTTGTAAACTTTTATTACTCTAAAGACGTATTTAAAACTCTACTGCTTGCTTCCATAGTACCGTTATATAGTGATGGAACTTTACCATTAATTATCTTAGAAGCAATTAAAACTTCAAAATTTCTGGTATCTATTTTTGATTTAACTGGTGTAAGAATCAAGGATGAAATACTAATATTTGTATATACTTCAATTAATGAATTATTTATACCATATGAAGTAACTTTTGTTTTTACACCAGTAAGAATACTTCCTATAAATTTAACTTTAACAGGAATTCTAGGTCCAAGGTTACTTGAATAAATATTATTTGAATAAATTCCTATAGGAACTTTTAAAACAAAATAGTTTTGATTATTAGATAAATAATCATCATAAAAATCCATATTAGTTTTGCCAACTTCTAAATTATATAAGTCTGCTTTTAATTCATCAGTTATATGTGCTGAAAAGTTATATACTGATGGTAAATCAAAATCTATATTTATAATTTCTTCATCTTTATTTTTATTAATTATTAAGATTTTTTCTATTGTTTTATAATCTTCTTTTAAGGAATACTCAGTAATTATATTATTTAGCATTTTATTAATATTTACTTCTACAATTTTTATCATTTTAGGATTTATGCTTTTATTAAAATAATTAAATAATAAAAAAGTATTTATAGTAATCAAAAAAATAACTATCCATAATATATTAATAGTTTTGATATAATTTCTAGTTTTAAAAACTTTATATCTTTTCATATTAATATATATGAACAATTCCTAAAATATTTGTAAGTTTAAATAATTATTTAAGAAAAATAATACTCCACCAATAAAAGCAATTACTATTAATACAATTAATACTCTTATAATTATTTTAGTAGATTTCAAATCATCTTTTAAATCATTAAAGTCATCAAAATCACTCTTAGTAAAAGCATTAGTTGTAGTATAAAATGAATTTGTTAATTTATCATTTTTTTCTTGTTGCATTAATTCTCTTGTTTCGCCCTTTTTAACTTCTTCTTCAATTCCACTAAGTACTTTTGTATTATCATCACCTTTTAAATCAGATAATATATCTAATGGATCTACACTACATGTTTTTGCTAATTCTTTTGAAGTAATGGTATTTATTAATGACATTAATTCTTCTTCTTTTGCACTTTTTGCTGGATTATCTTCTTCATTAACTTTTCTTCTTACTTCATCTAAATCTAAATTATTTAATATATCAAATTGAGTATCACGTAATTTTTTTAATCTGTCTCTTTCATAATCAACTTCTTTTTCTTCACGAGCTTTTTCTAAAATAGAATTAATATCATACTCTTTCGTTTCTTCTAAATTTATTTCTTCGTCTTCATAATCATCTATTTTAATTGATTTTCTTTTTGGATTAGTTTTATAGTTTGTTTCCAATAAATTTCTAATTTTATCAACATCTATAACATTTTCGTTATCCCCAATTACCTTTACATTACTATTAGGGTTGAATTTTTCTAAATTCATATTATTTATTTCTTTATATAAATTATCATTTTTATCTAATCTAGATTTAGTAAGCTCATGGTTATCATAATATTTTTCCATACGTGATTTCATGTAACCACTCCTTATTCATATATATGATATCATAATTTAAAAAGATTTAAAACAGATTTATTTGCAATTTTTAATAATTACATTTATAATTTTTTTAGGAGATGAAAATATGAAAAAAATAAATGTAAATAAAGAAATGTGCATTGGTTGTGGAGCTTGTGTTGCAATCGATGATGAACATTTTAATTTTGACGATAATGGTTTATCAAACGTTATTTCAAATGAATCTTTAGATTCTGCAAACTTAGCAAACGCAATTGAATCTTGTCCTGTTGGAGCAATATCAATAAGTGATTGTGAATGTGGATGCCAAGAAAATTGCAACTGCGATTCTGATTGTGATTGTGGATGCCAAGAAGGCGAAGAATGTTCTTGCGATTCTTGTGATTGCGATTGTGAACATTGTAATTAAAAATTCCAAATCAAAAATACAAAAGAAATATAGACAGTCAAAAAAGACATATCAATTGATATGTCTTTTATTTTAAACTATATAATTTTTTTACTTCTTTAATACTTAATTCTCTATATTCTCCAGATTTTAAGTTTTCAAGATTTAAAAAAGCATAACTTTCTCTTTTTAATTTTATAACTTCATGATGTAATTCATGAAATAGTTTTTTAACAATATGATTTCTTCCTTCAACAATAGTAATTTCTATTAAAGAAGTATTTTTCACGATATCTTTTTTTCTTACTTTAAATCTAACTGGTTTACATCTTCTATCTTCAATAATTACGCCTCTTTTTAATGCATCTATATCTTCTTTTGCTAAGATGCCTTCAATTTTAGCAATATAAGTCTTTTCAATATTATTACTTGGATGACTTAATATATTAGTTAATTCGCCATCATTTGTTAATAAAATTAAACCAGTAGTATCGTAATCAAGTCTTCCAATTGGATAAATTCTAGAATCAGTATTAATTAAGGATACGATAGTATTTCTATTTTTGTCATCACTTACACTGCTTATATAACCACGTGGTTTATTTAAAATATAATATTCTTTAATTAAATCTTGGTTAATAGCATTTCCATTAATTGTAATACTATCACTATAATTTACTTTAGTACCCAACTCTTGTACTACTTTACCATTAACTTCTACACATCCTTTTAATATTAATTCTTCAGCTTTTCTTCTTGATGTATATCCACTATTTGCAATAACCTTTTGTAATCTTTCCATACTAGCACCTCACTCGTTTTATAGAGTATAACATATTTTAATGAATTAAAGAATAAAAGAAATATTAAAAAAATAAACTTACTACTATAAAGCTAGCTATTATTCCAATTAAATCGGCAAATAAGCCACATAATAAAGCATATTTTGTTTTAGTTACTTTGATACTACCAAAATACAATGCTAAAACATAAATTGTTGTATCTGTACTTCCTTGGATAGTAGATGCCAAAAGACCAGCAAAAGAATCAGGTCCATATTTCAAAAAAATTCCATTCATTATTGAAAGACTTGCTGTTCCCGAAATTGGTCTTAATAAGGCCATTGGTATAATATCTAATGGTAAATTAATTTTTGCCAATACAGGAGTCATAAATTTAAATACGTGCAAAACAAAATTACTATTTAAAAATAAATTAACAGCAAATACCATGGCAATAATTGATGGGAATATATTAAAGCAAGTTTTCAGGCCATCTTTAGCACCATTCAAAAAAGATTCATATATATCTTGATGCTTAATAATACCATAGATTATTATTAATAAAATAAAACTGGGAATGATTAATTTAGTTATCATAGTTTTTTCTCCTTATAAAATAATCTAATAATAAACCTCCTAATGAAGAAAAAAATGTAGCAATAACAGAAGTTATAATTATACTTTCAGGATTTGAACTTCCAGTCATTAATCTTAATGCAATTGTAGTAGTTGGTACAATTGTAACACCTGATGTATTTAATATAAGAAAAGTTATCATTGGTGTTGTCGCAGTATCTTTTTGATTATTGATTTTTTGTAATTCTTCCATTGCTTTTAATCCAAAAGGTGTTGCTGCACTTCCAAGTCCAAGTGCATTGGCTGCAATATTTGAAGCTATGTATCCGAGTGATTTATTTTCTTTGGGAACTGTTGGAAATAACTTTGATAAAAATGGATATAACAAATTTGAAAATTTATTTAATAAACCGGAATCCTCAGCTATTTTCATTATTCCAGTCCATAATACAATAATTGGTAATAAATCTAGCATCATTTTAAGTCCATCATTAGCACTGGTTAAAATTGTATCATTTAATCCACTTATATTATTAGTCATAATACTAAAACCGATTCCTAGAATAATTAATAAACCCCAAATTATTGTAACCATCTACTCATCTCCATATTTAAAAATATGAAAAAAGATAAAATAAATGATATTTTATCTTTTTATTAATTCAAGTTTTTTTATTTGTTCTTCAAAAGGTTCATTATTATATGTGGATAATAATTCTAAAGATTCTTCTGTAGTATGAATATTTTGAGTAACAAATTTATTATTTTCTTTAAATAAAAGTTCATAAAATATCGGTAAATCTTCTCCATAAATTATATCTTCTCTATTATCTTGATTTAATAAAGCCGCATGAGTTAATTCGTGAATATTAATAAGTGTAGAACTTTGGTCTTTTATTATTGGTAAAAGTATTTTATCAAAGTTTTCACCAAATACTCCAAATATGTCAGAATTATTATAAGAATCAGTATCTAACCATTTAGTTTTTTTTAAAATCAAATCTAATAAAGAATTATCTAATACTTGCTCATTAATAAGAAAACTATTCACATTATCATTGTTAAACCCTTTAACATAACTAATATAATTATTCATATCTTCATCAGATAAATCTTTATAATTCTTACGTGGTATATAAAACTTATACTCTAGATTCATATCAATAGCAGTTTCAATATTATCAATTAAGTATTCAAAATACTGATATTTCTTTTCAAATCCATCATCTATTTTATCTAAAAAATTATATACATCTTGGCAATTCAATTTATAGCCATTTTTAAATATGAAATCTAATACAGTCATTTCTCTATATGTATTTTCTAAATAAACTTCTATTTCTTTTTTAAAAGAATCATTTAGTAAAGTATTATTAAACTTCTTTTTAGCTTTCATTCCATACCAATACTTATTGGCTAATACAGAATATATTTCTTTATAAGAATAATAATAATATTTTAGTACTTCTAAATATATAAATCCACTTTTCATAAAATCACCATTTCCGGTATTATAACACTATTTAAAAATATTTTTAATTTTTTCCCATAAATTCGTTTTATTTTTTTTAATTTTCTTATTTTTTATATAAATATTTTCTTCATAAATAGTTTTATCATTTAATACTACCTGTGCTTTTCCTATAACTTGATTATTCTTATAATTTTCATTTTTTTCTAAAACAATATTAATTTTAACATTATCTTTTTCTATATCATTTAAAAGCATTTGATAATCTTTTTTTACATAAAAGTTTGCTTCATTATAAAAAGTTTCATTTCTTATTTTAAATTTTTTCTTATCAATTACTTTTATCAATGAATATTTTTCAAAATATTCTTCATAAAGATTTTTATGATCTTCAAAATCATTTCCATCATTTAAAGTAACAACTACTAATTTCTTATTTTCTTTTGTTGCTGATGTTACTAAAGTTCTCTTAGCTAGTTTAGTATATCCTGTTTTACCGCCATTACAATATTTATAATTAAATAATAGTTTATTTTTATTTCTCCATGAATATGTTTTTTTATCACTTTTTGCTGTATAATTTTTAGTACTAACTATTTTTTTAAAATCATTATTTTTCATTGCATAACTCATTAATAGTGCCATATCATAAGCCGTAGATAAATTAGCTTTTCCATCATTTTCTTCTAAACCATGAGAATTATAGAATACCGTATTAGTCATATTTAACTGCTTAGCTTTATCATTCATTTTTTTTATAAAATCTATTTTTTTATTATTAAAATAATTTGAAATAACAATGGCTGCATCGTTCCCACTTCTTAACATTAAACCATATAATAAATCTTCCAAACTTATTTTTTCTCCTAATTCAATATATATAGCACTTCCATAAGCTTTTAATACAGCTTCATCTACAGTAATTTCATCAGATAGCTTACCATTTTCTAATGCTACAATACACGTCATTATTTTTGTAGTACTTGCAATTAGTTTTTGTTCGTCAATATTCTTTTTATATAAAACTCTATTTGAATCTTGATCTAACACAATTGCAGATTCAGCACTTATTGCTAATATATTTAATGGACATATAAAAAATAATAATACTACAATTAGTACTTTTTTCATTTAATCACCTATTTAATGATATGAAAAAAAGAACTTTTTAAGTCCTTTAATTTTTCTTTGTATTTTTAAATATAATCTTAGAAAACAATATTAAAAATAAAATTGCACTAATTAATAAACAATATGGAAAATAATTTATTTCATCATTAGTATTTTTAGTATCTCCATCAACAATAACTTTTTCAATCAACACTTTATTTTCCATCCATACACCTCATTGTATTTTAATTATATACTTATTTTCTAAAAATATCTATAAAAAAAGAGTTATTAACTCTTTTTATCTGTATCAATAGAAGTATCATTTGAATAATCATATATTCCATGAATTTTTTGAATATCAGCATTTGTTGGTTCTTCTAAAACCCATTTACCATTTTCTTTTACTACTGTAAAATCTATTGAATATGTTACTGTAGTTTCATATTTTTTCATTTCATCTAGTTTATAATCAATATATAAATCTTCATCATATGCACCATCAGTATAGAACTCATCTTTATGCTCACTTAAATATTTTGCGGTGTCTTGTTGAACTTTATAGTAATCATATACAGTTATTTTTGCAGTAACCTTAGCTTCGTCACCATTATATACTTCGTCAGTAATCTCATATTTCATATCTTGATATTGACGTTTTAATATATCCTTATATTTATCTTTTTGTTTATCTTTAAGATCCTCTTCGTCAATCAATTTGTCAAGTTGTGTAGATACATTGTCATCTAGTTTTTTATAATTATCTAAATAATCTCTAACTTTATCTTTTGCCCTATTATCTGTACATCCGCAACCAACTGCCAAAAATACTGCTATTAAAATTGCTACTATTTTATAAGTTTTTTTCATATCTATCCTTTTCTCCTTTTTAATATTATGGTCAAATAAATGTAAACTATACATTGCTATATGATAACTTAATTAAATTATATATATTATATTGTTCTTTAGTAATTCCACGGTTTAAATCTTCAATTGATTTTTTTAATATTTCATTATAGTCTTCACTTATTAAATTAAACCATTCATAATATAAATACTTTAATTTTTCAAAATCTTTATTATCATATAATTCTTTTAATTCTGTTAATATAATTCTTTTAATCTTTTCTTCTTGTCTAAAATTATTTTTTAACTTATATTCTTTAATTTTAGATATATCAATATTTCTATTTTTTAAGGAATATGCGATTTCACATATGTTATTCTCATCTTCCAGAAGTAGATTGCTTCTTGATACACTCTTGCCAATATCATTAAATTCAATTGCAATGCAATTTTTAGTATCACAAAAAATACAAGCTGTTAATAAGTCACCTTTTTTAACAATACTTTTACCTTTTATTGAATTTAAAAATTCATCAGATATTATAAATTCACTTGAATAAATTTTTTGTAATAAAGGTGTTGATATTTTTATTAATGGAATTTTTTTAAAGTTATCCAAATTATCATTTGCTTCCCATTCATAAAATTCTAGTAATTGTTCATCATCAAAGTTTAGTTTTATTTCGTAATAAAAATTCATTTTTAATATTCCTTTCTAAAGAAAAATAAATCATTAGTAATCCTATATAAAAGATTAAACATTCAAACTTCATATTAATAAATTCTACATATTCTAAAAAACTATACCCTAATGTTAATAAATTTAAATAAAGTATTGAAAAAAGCAATCCTAGACTGCAAAGAAATATACCTAAAAAAAATAAAATAATCTTTTTCATAACAATCTCCTAAAACATTTTATTTCTTATTTTATGATTTTAGTATATAATTATTACAGGTGATTATAGATGGAAATTTTAAAATACATTTTTTTAGGAATAATTCAAGGAATTGCTGAGCCCTTGCCAATTTCTTCCAGTGGACATTTGTTTTTATTAACTCATTTGTTTAATACAGAAGCATTTAGTGATCTGAATTTTGAAATAATTGTTAACTTTGGTTCATTCATTGCAATATTTTTTATATTTTATAAAGAAATATTTGATCTAATAAAATCATTCTTTATTTATATTTTTAATAAAGATAAAAGAAAACAATATGCAGAAAAGTTTAATTATTGCATAATGATAATAATAGGTTCAATACCTGTTGCTATTGTAGGTGTTTTATTTAAAGATAAAATAGAATCAGCTCTATCCAAAATGTGGGTATTGGGTATCTCTTTTCTAATAACAGCTTTAGTTTTATTTTTAGTTAGAAAAATTAATGGTAATAAAACAGATAAAGATATTACTTATAAACAAGCTTTATTAATTGGAATATTTCAAGCTATAGCTCTTGTTCCTGGTATTAGTAGAAGTGGTATGGTATTAGTTGCTTGTTTACTATGTAAATTAAATAAAGAATCTTCATTAAAATATACTTTTATGCTTTATATGCCAGTTAGTGTTGCATCAATGGTACTAGGAGTAAAAGATTTAGCTGAAGCAACTAATTTAAGTTCCCTTGCAATACCATATACTGTTGGAATGATTGCAGCATGCATTGTAACATATTTTTCATACCAATGGTTATCAGATTGGGTAAAAAAAGGAAAATTATGGAAGTTTTCAATTTATTGTTTAATTCTTGGAATATTTGTATTAATTTATTTTAGATAAAAAAATGAATAACATAATCGTTATTCATTTTCTTTTTCTATATCATTTGTAAGTTTGTCTACATCAACACTATTAATAGAATTAAATCTATTAGTAATTTTTTGCGTTGTAACATGTATTTCTTTAACATCTTTACTTACTGTGTCAATGCTTCTAGATAACTTATCCCAGCGTTCTTTATATCTTGCAAATTCAAAAGATAATTTATTAAGTTCTTGGTGAATTACCTTAGCATATTTATCACGTTCCATATTTTTTAATATCATACTTATAGTTGTTAAAGTACTCATAAGAGTTGTTGGAGATGTTATCCATACACTCTTATTATAAGCTTCTTTTACTAAATCAGGATGATAAGCATTTATTTCAGCAAAAATAGCTTCTGCAGGTAAAAACATAATTGCTTCGTTTGATGTTTCTCCAGGAACAATATATTTTGAACTGATTGCTTCAATATGTTTTTTTACATCCAATTTAAATTGTTTTTCAGCAACTGTTCTTAATTCTTTTGACAATGTTTTATCTGTCATTTTTTCATAATTTTCCAATGGAAATTTAGAATCTATACAAATTGTACCTAGTGGTGATGGTGCATATAATATTGCATCAGCTATATAACCATTACTCATTTTATGTTGAATATCATATACTCCACTATTCTTTTCTCCAAAAACACTAGTTAAAATATAGTTCAAATTTACTTCCCCAAATATTCCCCTAGTCTTTTTATCTGTTAAAACACTTTGTAATGATACAATTTCACTAGACAATCCGTCTATTTTCTTTTGTGCTTCATCTATTTTAGATAATCTTTCAATAATATTATTAAATGTTTTATTAGTTTTTTCAAAATTTTGATCTATTCTTTCATTAACCTTATCATTAATCATATTTAATTTACGTTCAATTTTTTCATTTAAAAATTCAAAATCACTTCTTAAATCTTTACTAAAATCAATTCTAAAAGTACCAACTTCTTTAGTAATATCATTTTCAAATCTTCCTAATCTTTCAATCATTTCACTATCATTATTTTTTCTTATAATTAGTACTATTAATAAAATAATAGCAATAACCATAAGACCTATTAAAACATATTCCATATAAACCTCCTATAAACCAAATTTTTTAGTAACTATTTTACTTAATGTATATGCTACAAAAAGCATAAAAGCAACTTTTAACAATATAATTGGATGTGTTAAACTTTGAATCAAATTAGTTCCAATAAATCCCCAAAAGTATACCATAAAAAACTTACCAATGATCATTCCTATTAAAAACTTTTTTGTTTCTATTTTCGATACGCCAGCTGCTATATTAACCAAAAATGCTGGAGTAAAAGGAACCGCTACAATAACTGCTAATTGAGAAATACTACATTTTTCAATTATCTTCATAATTTTATTTGCACTTTCAATTACTCTTACTTTTTTATCAAACCAATTTTTTATACCTTTTCGGAATATAATAAAAGATAAAAAGCAGCCTAAACAAGTACATAACCATGAAATAATAAAACCTATTACATACCCAAAAGAAATACAATTTAATGTTATAAAAACACATAGTGGTAATATGGGTATCATTGATTCAATAACTATTAAAAAGCATCCTAAAATTGGCCCAGCCGTTCCTAAGAAAGCTATCATATAATTTATAAATTCACTTATTGTTGAAAAAATTGCTGTCATATATTCAATCCTCAGTATTTATTATAAATCAAAAACAAAAAAAAATCACTCTTTATATAATTGAGTGACATCATAACCGTAAAGTTCTAAAATACTAACTGCCCTTTTGCTTTTATGCCCACCACTGCAAATCAAATAGTATTTTTTATCTTTACTTAAAAGTGTTTTATAATTAAACATTAATTTATTAAATGGAATATTAATACTCCCTGGAAAATGATTTAACTTATATATATACTCTTCTTCTAAATCAATAACAATTCCCATATTATTTTTATAATCAGATAATTTAATTCTTTTCATTCTCTTCACCACTATATATTATTATAAATAAATAGATATGATTGGACTTTTATATCAATATTTATAAATCTTTGATATAATTTAAAATAGAAAGAAGTGTGAGAAGTTTATGTTGGACGAAAACAACAGCGTTTCTAATATAGAAACAAATTCTGAATTAAATACTGCAAATGTAAATAATTCAGAAATCAAAAACAACAGTAAAAGAAATAAAATAATTTCTCTTATTGCTGTAGTATTAGCAATTGTTTTAATTGCTGGAGGAGGATTTTATTACTATTTTATTCAACCAAGCGTTATAGTAAAAAACTTAATTAATAATGCTTATAATAGTTTTAGTAATTTAATTACTAAAAATGATTCTTTTGATATTGAAAAAGATACTGCTCTAGTTACTGGAGATTTAAATGTTGATACAAATATTCCTGGTTTAGAAGATTTAAATGAAGAAAAAATTGGATATACATTAGGTTTAGATTACAAAAATAAAAAAGTTGAAGCTGGTTTATCTTTAACAGAAGATAAAAATGATATTATTGATGCTTTAGTATATTTTATAAATAACAAAATGTATTTAAATTTAAAAGATGATTACAAAGACATAATCGAACTTGATTCAAAAGATTATGAATTTAGTGAATTATTTAATATTGAAAAAAGTGATATTAAAACAGAAGATATTGATTATATAGTAAAAGAATTTAAAGATATTTTAATTGAATCTCTTGATATGGATAAATTCGAAAAATCTACTGATACAATAAAAATAAATAATAAAAATACTAAAGTTAATAAGTTGACTTATGAACTTAATAAAGAAAATTTAGAAGAATTAACAAATAATATAGTTGATAAAACTTTAGAAAATAAAGATTTATTAAAAAAACTTAGTGAATTATCAGATACTGATGTTGAAGATATTGAAGAAAAATTAAAAGATTCTAAAGAAGATATTGATGAATTAGAGGATATTGGAGAATTAAATATTTATACTAAAGGTTTAACAAACAAAGTTTGTAAAATAGAAGTAAATGATGAAGATTCAAGTATTGGAATTATTGTTAATAAAAAATCTACAGATATTTATATAAGTGGTATTGGTAATGTAAATGCTTTAATACAAATAAAAGAATACAATAAAGAAAAAGTTGATATTGATTATAATATTAAAATTGAAGATGAAAAAATAACAGGAAATATTTTATTTACTAGCAAAAAAGAAAATAAAAATAAATTCTCAGGTACAGTAAATATCAGCGTTAAATATAATGATTATAAAGTTTCTGTTAAATCAAACTATAATGTTGATACAAAAGCAGCTATTGCTGATATTAAACCTAATGATACTGTTAAATATAGTTCAATTAGTTCAAATGAAATAGATAGTATTAATTCTAAAATAATGAATAGATTCAGTGATTCAAATTTATATTCACTTGTTAGTTCATTATTTGGATCTGTTAACACATCTAGCGATGATGATGACGATTATGACTATGACTATGACTATGATTATGATTATGATTATGACTATGAATATTAATGTATTATAAAATAAAAAAATAACCGAAAAGTTATTTTTTTTATATACTATTAAATTGACGCATTTTTTCTAAACTTCTTTTTTCATAGCGAGAAACCTTTGCTTGTGATAAAGATAATTTTTTTGCAACTTCTTGTTGAGGTAAATCTTCATAATATCTATAAGTAATAATCTTTTTTTCTTCTTCTGTTAATTGATTTAAACTTTCTTCCAAAATTAATTTATCATCAAGAGATATTGTTTCATTATTACTAAGAGTTTCACACATACTTCTAGTATTATCTAAATCATTATCTATACTTATAGTATTTCCAATATTTGTAGCCATATCTATTAATTCAATATCTATATTTAAATATTTCGATAATTCTAAATTATTAGGTATTTTATTAATGTTTTGTGCTAATGAATATCTAGTCACTTCAATCTTTTTATAAAGTTTTATTAAATCTTTACTTACTTTATAATGTTTTGAACAATTAACTAAATTATACATTTCTCCAAATATATAATCATATGCATATGTTGAAAACTTTGTTGTACCATTTTCTTGATAGTTTTTATACGCTTTTAAAACCCCTATCACACCAACTTGATATAAATCATCCATATCTTCTTTATAAAACTTATTGGCAATCTTATATATTAATTGTTTATTTAGATTTATTATTTCTAATGTAGTCATGTTATCTCCTTATATTCTTAATAAATTTAATGCTGTTAGTTCACTGCTGGTTTCTTTAAAACCAGCTTTTTTAAAGACCTTATTATATTCCTCAGGTATTTCACAAACATATAATTTACCTTTATTACTTTTTACTGCACACTTAGTATTTAACATTGCATCTAATCCTGAATCATCGATATTATCCAGTAAAAAACAATTATATACTAAATACTTAATCTTATGCTTTAAGATAACTGGTACTAAATAGTTATTTAATTTATAAGAAGTACTACGATTTAGAATACCATTTAATCTTACAAATAGTATTCCATGATTATACTCCATATCCATTCTTAACATTTTCTTTCACCTTTGCTTTATCACTATACAATAAAAAAATATAAAATAAAATAGATTCGACAAAACAAGACAAAAAAAGAAGAAAATTATTTATCTTCTCCTTTAATAATTGTATCGATTTTTTCTTTAGCTTCATTAACGCTATTAACATCTGGTTCCATTACATATGATTTAGCTGTCTTATAAGAATAAGTATAATTAAATGAATCAGTACCAGTTAAATTACTTGTTTCTATCTCCCAAGGATCAATAGTTTTAATTTGTTTTTTTATAAATGCTTTAATACTATCATCGTCAATATTAGTCACGAAACTTCCATTAACAGATTTTAATATTGAGTTATATTTTGTAATCAATGTTGGTGACATAACTTTATTTATTATAGCTGTTAATACTAATTGTTGATTTTTATTTCTTGTTCTATCGCCTTCTGCAAATGCTTTTCTTTCTCTACTAAATGCAAGCGCAGCATCACCATCTAATTTATTAATGCCTTTTTTAAACTTGTATTTAGAATCAAATGTTGTAAAAGCATATGGTGAATCAACTTCTATTCCACCGATTGAATCAACTATTTTAATTAGTGATGAAAAATTAACTTTAAAATAGTAATTAATATCACAATCTAATAAATCTTCAGCGGTTTTAACAGATGTTTCTATTCCATGAATACCAGCATGAGTTATTTTATCTTTATAAGATGTTATTCCATGAAGATATACATAATAATCTCTTGGAATTGATGTTAATAATATTTTATTTGTTTTAGGATTAATTGTAACAACCATATTAACATCACTTCTTGAAACACTGCTTATACTACCATAAGTATCAATACCAGCTATAAATACACTAAAAGGTTGTTTAGTAATATCTACATCCTTTGTATAATCAGTTACTGAAATATCTATAGAAAATTTATATATTACTTTTGTATTTTCTGCAAATGACTCATCATCTTCATAGGCAATATTTAAATAAGTATCCTCTATCATAATTACACTAAGATCTTGAGAATTAAGTAAATCTTTTAGTTCACCAATATCATCTTTATTTTCATAAGTAACATTTACTTTTTTATTTAAATAAGCTTTTGCTTCTTTAACTCCATCATTACTCTTAGGATTTAATATCCCAACACTTTCATCTTTTATATCTTTTATAGAATCATATTTACTACTTTTAAGAACTACCAAACTATAATTTTGAGTTTTATAATCTTTAGAACCTATCTTTTTTAAGAACCCTATTGTATTTAATTCATAAACTATTCCTAAAACAATACCTATTATTAAAAATATTGAAATAAATGTACCAAACATTCTTTTTTTCCAACCTTTTCCTAATAGCATAAAACTCATTAAGCCATCAATTAGAGCAAATATAACACAACATATAATGAAATATTCAGTTGGTAAAACATTTATAAACCAGATTAATCCTAAACAAATAATACTAACTAAAACTAATGCACTAGTTAAATATTTAAAAAACATCATACGATTGTTTTTTTTCTTTTTACTTTTATTTTTCATAAGCACTCCTATAACGTATTTTAATTATACCACTACTTATTTTTCTATCAGAATAATATTATATTACTTTACATTATTTTGATTTAATTCTTGATAATGTAAAACAATATTCTTATCATAGTATTTAATTTGTCCAGAAGGAAGTAAAAGTATTCTTTCAATTCCTAAATTATCAACAAATTCAACATTATGGCTTACTACTAACATAGTTCCAGAATAGTTTTTAAAGGTGTCGGCAATAATTTTTTGGGTTTCCGGATCCAAATGATTTGTTGGTTCATCCAATAATAATAAATTAGCTTTTAATACTGCTATTTTAGCAAGTGCAACTCTACTTCTTTCTCCCGGAGAAAGAACATTAATTTTTTTATTAATATCATCACCATGAAATAAGAAACATCCTAAAATACTTCTTAATTCAGGTAACAATAATCCACTATCTTTAAAATTATCAATAATACTCAAATCATTATTTAATATTTCATGCTCTTGGGCATAATAACCAATATCCACTTTATCATTAATAATTATTTCACCACTTAATGGAACCAATTTTTCCATTATTAGTTTTAATAACGTTGATTTTCCAACACCATTTTCTCCAACAATCAAAAATTTTTCGCCACGAGATAAATCAAATGTCAAATTTTTAATAATTACATTATCACTGGTATATCCAAAATTTAATTTTTTTACACAAACTGGAGTAACACCACTAGGATGATCTATTTGCATTTTAAAATTTGAATTTTTATATTTCTTTTCAATAACAACTTTTTCTTTTTCTAATTTTTCAAGTTTCTTTTGTCTATCTTTAGCTATATTAGCTTTTTTTTCATTACCTCTTATATACTTAGTAATAATCTTTTTTAATTTTTCTTCTTCTCTTTCTTGTTTCTCTAATAATTTAAGCTGAGCTTCTTCTCTCTCTGTTTTAATTTTTTTATACTTTTCATAATTTCCTGGAAATAATTCCATCTGATGAGATACTTTATCTAAATATAATGTTGATGAAGTTACTTCATTTAAAAATTCTATATCATGGGATATTACCATAGTCATTCCATCATATTTTTTTAAATAATTAATTATATAATCTTTACTTTCTTGATCCAAATGATTGGTTGGTTCATCTAATAAAATTATTTCTGGCTTAGAATATAATAATCTTGCAAATGCTATTTTAGATTTTTGACCACCAGATAAATCAGCTAATTTCATATCTAACAATTCATCTTTAATATTCATACCTGCTATGATTTTCAAAAGAATATTTTCAGCATTATATTGATCCCAATAATCCAATAAGCTTTGTACCCTTCCAATACTATTTAAAATAGCATTTATTTTCGTTTCATCAGTTTCTATAGAAGATTTTAAATATAAATCTCTTAATTCATCTTCTAATTTTTCTATAGGTCTTGCTGATAATAAAAATTCAAATACACTAATATTTAAATTAGGTATTTCATCGTTAATAACTTGTGGCAGATATCCTATTCTCGTATTTTTAGGTACTATAACTCTACCACCATCTAGTTCTAATTTACCTAAAATAACTTTAAAAAGTGTGGTTTTACCAGCCCCATTAACACCAACAATTCCTATTTTATCATTGTCTTTTAAAGTAATATCTACTTTATCATATATTTTCTCAGTTCCAAAACTAAGTTCTAAATTTTTTAATAACATATTAATCACTTTGACTAGTATATCATAAAAAGGAAATGTTTCGTTAACATTTCCTTTTATTAATATATTTTTTTATTTAAATCTAAGCCATGTAATTGTAATTTAATAATTATATCATTAATATCATTTGAACATATTCCAAATGTTCTTAAATCTTTTTTTTGCAATTTCCATAGGCTTTCTATATTATCAATATTATTTTCTTTTAATATATTTAAAAGATCATCATCAACATCTAACATGCAAATATCTTCCTCTAAAAACTTTTTTACTCTAGAAGTCATATAAACTCTCCCTCCAAGAAAAAATAGCTTTATTGGAATTGCACATTTAAAGCTACCACTTATATAAGTATTATAACATTTTTTGATTATTAGTTAAATCAATTTCATTACTTAAAACAATTTTTTCGATAATATCAGCAGATTTTTCAACACCACAAGTAGAAACATTAATAGCTATATCATAATTATTTAAATCATTCCATTTTCTATTAGTATAGTATTCATAATGTTTAGATCTTTCACGGTTAATTTTATTTATGATTTTTAAAGATTTATCTTTATCAAGTCCATAATATTTTGTTGCTCTTTTAATTTTATCTTCATCATTTGAATATATAAATACCTTTAAAGTATCTTTATTATTCTTTAAAACATAATCAGCACATCTACCAACAATTACACATGATTCTTTTGAAATCTTTTTAATAACTTTTGATTCTGCAATAAATATTTTATCATTATTTTCAGAATAAATATTAGACTTTTTCTCATCAGTGTTATTGATATAGTCAATAGATAGTCCACTTTCCTTAGCAGCCATATTAATTATTTCTTTATCATAAAATTTTATTCCTAATTTATTAGCAACCATTTGGCCGACATATCTTCCACCAGATCCATATTCACGAGCAATTGTAATAACAACTTTTTTAGTTAATTTATCATGTAATATAATTATTTCATCTTCATTAAATATATTATTTTTATTTTCTAATCTAGTTATTTTTTTATACTCTGACATAAATATAAATATTACTAGAACAAAACATATTGAATCTGCAATTGGTCCAGCATATAAAGCACCATATAGTCCTTTAAAATGAGTAAGTATTAATGCAATTGGAATAAATAGAATTATTTGTCTAGTAAATGAAACCAAAGTTGCCTTTTTAAAATTACCTAATGATTGAACTGTAATACTAGTACACATTTCAAAGACATTTATAGCACATACAATCATAAATATTCTGCAAAAATCAATTGCAAATTCCATAAATAAATCATATGTTGGATCTGTTTGAGATATAAATATAGAAATTATTTGTTTTGGAAAAAGAACTATTGTTAAATTATATATTAATCCAAAAACAAATGCTATTAAGAATACTTTTCTTAAAGTTTCTTTAACTCTTTTATAATTACCTGCTCCATAATTAAATCCAATTATAGGTTGAGAACCTATAGAAATTCCTAATATGCAAGAAATAAATATACTATTTACTTTAGATACAATTCCATAAACAGAAAGTGGAATATCTGCGCCAAATTTTGTATTTACACCAGCTTTTGTCATAATATTATTCATAACAACAAATAGAGCTAGAACAGTCATTTGAGTAATAAAACTTGATAATCCTAAGCTTAAAGTTTTAAATACTTCTTTACTTAATATAAAGTCTTTCTTTTCTAATTTAATCGTCTTTAATTTAAATAAATAAGCTACAGCAATTATAAATGAAACAAATTGCCCAATAATTGTAGCTACAGCTCCACCGGCCACTCCTAAATCAAATCCTAAAATAAAGATAGGATCTAAAATTAAATTTATTATTGCTCCAACTACTAAACAAATCATAGAATATTTTGGAGAACCATCAGCTCTTATAATAGACGATAAACCACTATACATAATCATAAATGGTGCACCTATTAAAATAATTCTTCCATAAGTTATTGCAGAAGGATAAACGTTTTTAGTACAACCAAATGCATTTACTAAAGTTGGTAAAAATATTTCACCTAAAACAGCTATTAGTATAGAAATAATAATTAATAATACTATTGAATTTCCAATACTTTTTTTAGCATCTTCTAAATCATTTTCTCCAAGTCTTAAGCTTAAATTAGCTGCTGCACCATTTCCAATTAATCCAGCAAAAGCATTGCACATTATAATTAAAGGAAATATAACATTAGTAGCTGCATTACCAATTGTTCCTACACCTTTTCCTATAAATATTTGATCAACAATATTATAAACCGAATTTATCAACATACTTATAATACATGGTATTGAAAATGCTATTAATAATTTATTGATTTTTTCTTTGCCTAAATCTAATTCTTTCATATAAACCTCTTTTCTATTTTTATGCATAAAAATAACGTAATTCCTGTCTGGTCTTACGTTATAAACTGCACAACACGCTATACATAATATCACAAAAATAAAATTTATGTAAGCATTATTTTCTAATTAAATGTACAGGTACTCCATCTTTATAAATTGGAGTTAATTCTCCCATAATTAATGGTTTAGCATAATCAATAAATTCTTGTTTCATTTGATTATTTTCTTCATCTATCCATTCTGTAGGAATTTTTCTTTCAACATTAGCAATATCATGAATATCATAAGTTTTATAACAAACTTTATAATCTTTTGCCTCATCTCTTATAATAGTAATCATTTCGCCAGTTTTATTATTAGAAGCTGCTTTTACTGCTTCTTTACCAACATTAATAGCTTCTTCAATATCAGTTAATGATGCAATATGAGTTGCTGCTCTTTGTAATGTTGAAAATTCAATTGCTCTAGTTTTCAAACCAGTTTCATTATGAATAATATCTGCTAATGTTTTAGCACATCCTGATAATTGTTTATGACCAAAAGCATCTACACTCTTTTCACTATCTCCTAATTCACACACAAATTTATTATCTTTTGTCATGATACCTTCTGATACAGCAATAACTATAGATGATTTTTCTTTTGCTAATTTATTAATTCTTGCTTTAAATTCATCTAAATCAAATGGTATTTCAGGTAAATAAATAGCATCTACTCCTTCACACCAAGGTGTTTTTGCAAGACTTGCAGCTGCTGTTAACCATCCAGCATGTCTTCCCATAATTTCTACAATACATACAGTTGGTTTTTCAACACCAAATGATGCATTATCACAAATAACTTCACTAATACTTGTTGCAATATATTTTGCAGCAGAACCATATCCAGGACAATGATCAGTTATAGGTAAATCATTATCTATTGTTTTAGGTATACCAATAAATCTTTGGCTTTTATTATTTTCTTTGGCATAATCAGATAACATTTTTATTGTATCCATTGAATCATTGCCACCAATATAAAAGAAATATTCAACATCTAATTCTTCTAATTTATTAAAAATCTTTTCATATACTTCAGGATCTTTTTCTATTGAAGGTAATTTATATCTACAAGATCCTAAATAAGCTGATGGCGTTCTTTTTAACAATTCAACTTTGTCTTCATCTAATACATCTTTTAAGTCAATATATTCTCCTTTTAAGAATCCTTCAATTCCATGGACCATACCATATATATGATCACTATTAATTTCTAATCCTCCTAAATAAACCCCAACTACACTGGAATTTATTACTGCTGTTGGTCCTCCAGATTGACCTACTATTATATTTTTCATTTATTATCACTTCCTATTTTAATTATAACATCTAACAATAAAAAAAGAATAAATATCTTTATTTATTCTTAATAATTTAATGCTTTTTTTTCAAAATAACTTTGTGGATGATTACATACTGGGCAGACATTTGGTGCTTTTTTACCTACTACAATATGTCCACAATTTCTACAAATCCATATGCAATCTTCTTCACTTGAAAATACTACTGAATCTTCGACATTATTTAATAATTTTCTATATCTTTCTTCATGAGATTTTTCTATTGCACCAACCATTTTAAATTTAGCAGCAATTTCTGTAAATCCTTCTTCTAAAGCTTCTTCAGCCATTCTATCATACATATCTGTCCATTCAAAATTTTCTCCATTAGCAGCAGCTTCTAGATTAGAGGCAGTATCTTTTATTTCTCCACCTTCTAAATATTTGAACCACATTTTAGCATGTTCTTTTTCATTATTAGCAGTTTCTTCAAAAATAGAAGCTATTTGTTCATATCCATCTTTTTTTGCTTTAGATGCAAAATAAGTATATTTATTTCTTGCTTGACTTTCGCCAGCAAAAGCTTCCATTAAATTTTTTTCTGTTTTTGATCCTTTTAATTCCATAATTAATTTTTCCTTCCTTCTTTGCAATCATTACATATTCCATTAAAAACTAAATCATAATTTTTAATTTCATAGTTTTTTAATTCCTCTAAATTTTTAGATATTTTATAATCAAAAATATCAACTATCTTATTACATTTATTACATATAAAGTGAGAATGATCAGTATCAATTCTATCATATCTATCAATATTATCAGGAGTTTTAATTCTCTTGATTTTATTATTATCTGATAAATCATTTAAAATACGATATATTGTACTTAAACTAATATTATTTATAGTTTTTCTAGCTTCCTCATAAATATCTTGAGCACTCATATGATTATAAGTATTATATATAATTTCATATATAAGTTGCTTTTGTTTAGTATTTCTCATATCATTCTCCTTAATAGTAATGATTACTATTAAAGTATAACACTATTTATTTTGTTTTTCAATAGTTTTAGTTATACCTTTACCAATATTTGGATGATAATGTGAATTAACAAAATCAAAACTAAATAAAGATACTAAAATAATTATAATTATCAATTTATTTTTTTTATTAATTTTATTATATAAATTATCTAAGATTGGAACTATAAAATAAGTTATTGCATAGCCTCCAATACCAAACACTAATAATCCTTCTAAACAAATTCTTCCATTAATATTTAAAAAATATCCTTTATAATCCCACCATCTTAATCCTTTAAAAAACTCTAAATACCATGATGTAAAATATTCAACTATCCCACTAATTAATACAGAGCCAAAAAATAATTTATAAGGACTTTTTTTATATTTTTCTAGCAAACCTAATATAAGTACTCCACCTGTTCCATAAATTGGTAACCATGGTCCAAATAAAGTTCCTCTATTAGCAAAATTACCCGTATTAACAAAATGAAGTAATACTTCCCAAATATATCCTATAAAAGAAAAAGTAAAGAAAAACAATATTAAATTATCTAATTTATAATTTTTATTATAATCAAAATCCATCCATTTTCTTCTTTTAGAAGTTTTTATAAAATATTTCTCTGGTAAGTATATTTCTCCAGATTCATCTAATAATTTATCTTTAAAATAATTATTATAACTAGAATCATATGAAATTAAATCATTTCTATATTTCATATATATTTCAGCTATTAAACTATCTTTATATGGATAAAAATAAAATATATTTGTTAATCCTAAAGTTAAACTTCCTAAAATGGTATATCCAATTAAAGATATATCTAACTTAAATAAATTAAACTTATTTCCATAGACCATTTCTTTAGATAATTTAAAACATTCTTTTGAAGAAATATCAGGATTTTCTGCTAATATATATGGAATCATTAAGTATTCATAATGTTTAATAAATCCTCCAATTATTGTTAAATCCCACAATAAAGAATATATCTGTTTTTGAAGCATTATTAATGCAACTTTTCTAGTTCTTCTAATTCGATAAATAAAAAATATTTTGTCAACAGGAGTATTCTTATATTTTCTACGCTCTAAGAAATACCTGTTTTTATTTACTAATAAAATATTTTGAACAAATATTAAAATAAATAAAATTAATATTATGTCAATAATAATAGTCCATCTATTATTTACGCTATCATGAAAAATATAATGATTTAATATATTTAAAACTCCAAAAGATAATGAACCAGTAGTTGAAGTTTGATTAAAAACTGTGGCTATAATTCCTCTTGTTGGTTTGAAATCTGTAATGCTTGTTACAAAGCTACCTATTTTAAATTTATTTAAAAAAGATTCAATTGTCTCCAAATTTGATGATGCGATATTTATTGTATTACTATTATCAACAATAATTGCTGTATTATATTTATATCCTAGATTAACAATTATTCCAATTAAAAAGCAAATTAAGACTGCATGCCAATAATGTTTTTTTAAATTCTTTTTAGAATTCTTTTTTAATTCAATAAAATTTTTCATAAATACTCCTAATACTCTAATAAGAATATTATAACATAAAAAAAGTGTTTATTATTATAAACACTTATAGACCAGAAGTTATTATTTTTAGATTCTTTTTAAAATAATCAATATAATTTGCTTTTTCGATTTTTTCCATAACTGTTACATCTTTTTCCATAATTATTTTACCTTCATTATCAACTATTTCAGCAGTTCCAACTATATCACCTACATTAACTGGTGCAATTACTTTTTTTACTTTTAAATTCACAAAATATTCATTATCTTTTTCATTAATCTTTTTTAATTCTGAAATATCATCAGTTAAAATTAGTTCTACATTATCTTTTTTACCTTTTTCAACCTTAACTTTGCCGAGTTTCTTATCTTTAGATAATATCATTGAAACTTTATATGTATTAAAACCATAGTTTAATAAATTAGATGTATCTTGGCTTCTTAAATCACTGGTTTCAGCTCCCATAACTACGGAAAGCAATCTCATATTATTTCTCTTAGCTGTTGTTGTTACACAGTATTTAGCATTGGAAGTAAAACCAGTTTTTAAACCATCTACTCCATCATAAAATCTCACTAATTTATTTGTATTGACCATCCATGTAGAAGAACCATCATTTTTTTTCAAATAATCTTCATATATACTTGTAAACTCTAAAATCTTTTCATGTTTTAATAATTCTTTTGCTATCATAGCCATATCATAAGCAGTTGTATAATGTCCTTCTGCATCTAGACCATGAGGATTAATAAAGCTTGTGTCTTTTAAACCTAATTCACTAGCTTTTGCATTCATCATTTTAACAAATTCATCAACACTCCCACCTATTTTTTCTGCCATTGCAACAACCGCATCATTTCCTGATGCAATAGCTATACCTTTTAATAAATCCTTAACTTTATATTTTTCTCCTGCTTGCAAAAAAACTTGTGATCCACCCATATTTGCTGCATTTTCACTTATAGTGATATCATCTTCAAATGATAAAGTATTGTTGTCAATTGCTTCCATTATTAAAAGCATACTCATTACTTTAGTCATCGAAGCAGGTGCTAATTTTTCGTGAGAATTATTTTCATATATTATTTTACCAGTTGAAGTTTCTAATAATATTGCACTCTTAGAATTTGGTGCTAAATTATCCATAGCCTTTACATTAATATTAATAAAGAAAAAACATAGTATTAAAAATATTATTTTTTTCATTTATTCACCTCTTTATAAAGCGTATGATAATAAAAAAAAATAATGAATAACATTATTTAGTTCTTTTTAATACATGAGTATTATTAACTGAAAGTTTCTTTATTTTATTATTTATTTGTTGATAATTTATATCACTTAATGGAATATTTTGAAATTCACATGATCCTAAAACACTTAATATAGAATTATTTGGATTTTCTAAAATAATATGCATTATTTTAATTTCATTTTCATTAAATGTATTTGTTATTTCTTCCTCTGTCAATGATGAAAAAACTTCTTTAAAATTAACAAAATCTTGATTAAAATTTATCAAACAATCGAATACATCTTCTACCATATAATCACTTCCTTTTTTTGGCGTGCTTTAACATATTATCACTCAAGTATAATTATGTCAATATGAAATAATTTTGTATATTTATTCACATTATCTGATACAATATTGTTAAGGAAAGTGATTATATGAAGAATAAAAAATTATTATTTTTTGTAATAGGAGTATCTATAATTATTTATACACTTGCTTATACTTTATATTATTTTGAATATAAAACAAATAATGATGATAATTCAAATAATGTTGTAGATATAAAAGAAGATATTATATATCGTGAAATAGATGACTATGAAGATATTGTTGAAACCCTTCAGTATAAAAATTATTCTACTGAAGAAATAAATAATATATTAGGTCATCTGAGTGATACTAATATTAAAACATTAATTAATATGGATTATTATGATTTAAAAGATTATTTAGAAATAACTAATTTCAATATTGCAAATATTGATAGATATATTAATTTTAAAACATCAAATCCTGATATAGATTATAAAGATATTGTAACCAAAGTTAATTTGAATTTAGATAAAGAATTCTATTCAACTACTACAGTAGTAAAAGATTTAGATAATATAAATATATTGGTTAATAAATATAATTCTTTACCAGAAGATTATGAACCAAAGGATTTAACTTCACTAAGTTATAATTCAAAATATAAATTAAGAAAAGAAGCTGCAGACGCTTTTGAAAAAATTACTGCTGCTGCTAAAACAGAAAATATTTCATTTTATCCATATAGTGCTTTTAGATCCTATGATAGCCAAAAAATTATATATAATAGATATGTTAATAAAGATGGAGTTAATAAAGCAAATACATATTCAGCAAAACCAGGAAATTCAGAACATCAAACTGGTCTTGCCGTCGACATAAGAAGTACTGGTTACAATGAATTAATAAATTCTCATTATAAATGGTTACAAAATAATTCATATAAATATGGATTCATTATAAGGTACACCAAAGACAATGAATCAATTACAGGATATCAAGAAGAACCATGGCATTTGAGATATATTGGTATTAATAATGCAACTAAAATACATGAATTAAATATTACATATGATGAATATTATGATTTATATATTAAGACATATTAAAAGGTAGAGATTATTTCTCTACCTTTTCAAATCTATAATCCTGTTTAACATCAGGATATTTTTCTTTATCTACTTTTGACATAAACATACTAATAGGTCTTATCCAAACATCATTATTGTGTTCATATACAACCATTTCTTCTAAAGTTTCAGTATTCTTACCTACTGCTATAATTTTAATTATATTACCTTTAAAATGCTTATATATTTCCCCAACTATTGGTTTATTCATGTTTTTTGTCTTTCTTAATAACTTTCTTTTCAATTTTTTCTTCTTTTTTATCTTTTCCTGCAGGAATTGGAAGTGTTTCTTTACGAGATAAATTTAATCTTCCACGATTATCAAAACCTAATGCTTTTACTCTAATTTCATCGCCAACTTTAAATAAGTCAGAAGCTTTTTCAATTCTTTCATTAGCCAATTGTGAAACATGACATAATCCTTCACAACCAGGCCATAATTCTACAAAACATCCAAAATCTTCAACTTTAACAACTTTTCCAGAATATATTGCACCTGTTTCAACTTCACGAACAACACTTTCAATCATTTCACGAGTTTTTGCAATTACATCTTTTGATGTATGATAAATAGTAACTTTTCCATCATCATCTAAATCAACTTTAACAGCATCTTTATCAGTAACAGCTTTTACATTACTAGCTTCTAAAATGATATTTGTAATCATTTCTCCACCACGACCAATTACATCTTTAATTTTTTCTGGTTTAATATAGAACATTTCTACTTTTGGAGCATATGTACTTAATTCTTCTCTTGGTTCTTCAATTACAGTAGCCATAAAATCTAATATTTCCATACGAGCTTTTTTAGCTTGTGCCAAAGCTTCTTTTAAAATATCTTTTGTAACACCTTTGATTTTAATATCCATTTGTAATGCTGTTACACCTTTTTTAGTACCAGCTACTTTAAAGTCCATATCACCCATGTGATCTTCAAGTCCTTGAATATCAGTTAAAATAGTATATTTTTTACTAGTATTAGAAGTAATTAATCCCATTGCTATACCTGCTACAGGAGCTTTAATAGGAACACCAGCAGCCATTAAACTTAAACATCCAGCACAGATTGTTGCTTGTGAACTAGAACCATTACTTTCTAAAATTTCACTAACTACACGAACTGTATATGGAAATTCATCAACACTTGGCATTACTTGAGCAAGTGCTCTTTCTCCTAATGCTCCGTGTCCAATTTCACGTCTTCCAGGAGCTCCATATCTACCAGTTTCACCAACTGAGAATTGTGGGAAGTTATAATGTAGCATAAATCTTTTTTCAGCTTCAATTCCAAGTCCATCAAGAATTTGATGTTCACCCATTGCACCTAATGTTGTAGTTGCAAGTGATTGAGTTTCACCACGAGTAAATACTGCACTACCATGAGTTCTAGGAAGTAAATCAATATATCCACTAAGTGGTCTAATTTCATCCATTTTTCTTCCATCAGGTCTAATCTTTTTATCAGTGATTAATCTTCTAACTTCTTCACCTTCCATTAAATCAACAACTTTTTTAACATCTTTTAATTTAATTTCAAGTTCATCATCATCTTCATATACTTCACTAAAGTTTTCTAATGTTCTTTCTTTAACTTCATCAATTGCAGCATACTTAGCTAATTTATCTTTAATTTGAATAGCAGCAATCATATCTTTTGTAGCATAATCTCTAACAGATTTTTCAACTTCAGCATTAATTTCAGCTAAAGGTAATTCAACTTTTTCTTTACCTAAATCATCTATTATTTCTTGTTGGAAAGCACATAATTTTTTGATTTGTTCATGTCCAAACATAATAGCTTCTAACATATCTTTTTCACTTAATTGTTGAGCACCAGCTTCAACCATACAAATTGCATCTTTTGTACCAGCAACAGTCAAGTTCAAAGTACTTTCTTCCATTTGTTTAACAGTTGGATTAATAATAAATTCTTTACCAATTTTTCCAACTACAACTCCTGCAACAGGTCCATCAAATGGAATATTTGAAAGTCCTAAGCAAAGTGATGAACCAAATAACGCACTCATTACTGGTGAATTATCTTGATCAACAGATAATACAGTATTAACTACTTGGATTTCATTTCTTAATCTTTCATCAAACATTGGTCTTATAGGTCTATCAATGATTCTTGCAGCTAATGTTGCTTCATCAGTAGGTCTACTTTCTCTCTTAATAAATCCTCCAGGAATTTTTCCTACAGAATATAATTTCTCTTGATATAAAACTGTTAATGGAAAGAAATCAGATGTAATAGTATTCTTACCCATAACGCTTACAGATAATATTACAGTATCTCCATATCTTACTAAAGCAGAACCATTAGCTTGTTTTGCAAGTTCTCCTGTTTCAACAGTTAATTTTCTTCCAAGAAAATCTAATTCATAAATTTTTTTCATTTATATATCCACTCCTTTATAAAATAAAAATGGGCGCTTTAAAATAAAAGTGCCCATTTAAATTATTTTCTAATATTTAATTTTTTAATTAAATCTCTATATGCAACTACATCATTTTCTTTAAGATAATCTAAAAGTTTTCTTCTACGTCCAACTTTCATTTGTAGACCTCTTTTAGAATGAAAATCATGAATATGAACTTTTAAGTGTTCAGTTAAATCATTAATTTCTTTAGTTAAAATTGCAACTTGTACTTCAGTACTTCCACAATCTTTTTCATTTCTTGCGAAATCTTTAATGATTTTTGTTTTTTCTTCTTTAGTCATTTTTGTTCCTCCTTATTTCATAATTGGTTCAAACTGAGTAATGAGTCAAGGTTTCTTCAAAACCAAGAATGAACTTCTTGAATAATTATATTATAAAACTGGGATAAAATCAATATTTTTCAATAAAAAAAGAAATATTTCTATTTCTTTAAAAATTGATTAATTACTCTGTTTAATTCTGGTTTTTCTATTGGTTTTGATAAATAATCATCAAATCCATCTTGCATATATTTTTCTCTCATTCCACTTGTTGCATTTGCTGTAAGTGCTATAGTTGGAATATTATATCCAGGAATTTCTTTTAATTTTTTTAAAGTCTCTCCTCCGGACATTCCAGGCATCATATCATCCAATAAGACTAGATCATAATTATTATTTTTTACTTTTTCTAAACATTCAAAACCGCTTAAACATGTATCAATATTCATTTTGTAAGTTTGTAATAATCTTAGTGCAACTTTAATATTTAAATTATTATCATCAACCAATAATATTTTTTTAGAAGATAAATCAAATGTTACTTCTTTTTTATTTTCATTATTTTGGTTTTCTATAACTTTTCCATCTGATATTTTTTGATCAATTACTACAGTGAATTTACTTCCTTTACCATAAACACTTTGAACAAATATCTTTCCGCCCATAAGTAAAACTAATTTTTTTGTTATCGCAAGTCCAAGGCCAGTTCCTTCAATAGTAGTATTTTTTTCTTCTAGTCTTTCAAATTTTGTAAATAACTTATCTATATTTGACTTCTTTATTCCTATACCACTATCTTCTACTGAAACTATAATTCTACACATATCATCTTTTTTAAATGATGAAACTTCAAAATCAATATATCCTTCTTTTGTATATTTTACTGAATTTGTTAGAATATTTAATATTACTTGTTTAAATCTTGTCTCATCACCAAACAATACTGGAGGAATTGATTCATCATATTTATATCTAAAATCTAATTTTTTCTCTCCTATTTTAGTTTTAGTTAAATTTACAAGATCATCAAACATTTCCTTAAAAGAATAATCTTTCGCAATTATTTCTAACTTATTTGCTTCTATTTTAGAAATATCTAAAATACCATTTACAATTTCAAGTAATGTTCCAGATGCTGTAACAATATCTTTTACTTCGCTTCTTGCTTGATCTGGTATATTATCATCTAATAACGATTCTGAAAAACCAACTATTGCATTTAGAGGAGTTCTTATCTCATGACTCATACTAGATAAAAAATCAGTTTTAGCATTATTAGCTTTATCAGCTGCTTCTTTGGCTTCATTTAATTGAGCAATCATTTTCATATCCGGATTTTCAATAGTAAAATACATTAGAAATGTAATCAATGTATCAACAAAAGTAATTAATAATACCCCTGGGTTAAGCATTTGATAACTTATTGCAAAAACCCCAAGTACTATAAATAAAATCATTGGTAATAATTTTATTTTATTTATTTTCTTAAAATTACAAATAATAATTAATACATCAATAACAACACATATACCACTAAAACCATAAGATAACATTGCTGCTGGTCCATAAGAATATACTATACCACTTTGAAAATAATAATTTAATGGTAATATAAATAATAAAATTAAATACACAATATAAAATATACTATAAGCTAAAGAAATATTTTTTATTTTCTTTTGACTTATATCATCATTAGAAATAACATGAAGATACATTGAAAATAAAATAATCCAAGCTAATAAAAAAGCTAAATATAATTTACAAACTATATCATTACCAAAAGGAATATAACTTGATATAACAATTGTATATATACTTGCAGCATCAAATATTACTGCAATAATATCTATTATTACCAACAAACTATATATTTTAGTTTCATAACTTTTATATCTTTCTTTTGAAAAATATACTATTGTTAATAATAAAATGTAAATTAAACTGCAAATCTGAAAAAAGCAAGTATTCACTGGCATAACTACATCCCCTTATTCTATACAAAATTATAACATAAAAAAATAATAAATGAAAATTTATTATTTTATTAATTTTATAATTCTTTTACGTAATTCAGTATTAGCTTCAGTTAAGTCATCTTCAACTTTAAATGGTTCTCCAAATTTAACAGTTAAGTTATCATTTCCTACTGTATAATCACCTGTAACACCAACTGGAACTATTGTAGCATTAGATTTTTTTGCCATTGATACAGCTCCGTATTTAAATGGAAGTAATAAAGAATTATCATATTCTTCCTCAGTTATAAAATCTAAATTACGCATATTTTCTAAAGCATTTTTAGAATTTAAAAGAAAACTATAGTATTCAACCTTACTTATTCTTTTATTTTTATATAATTGTTCTAAAAAATCTATTTGAGATGTTCTAACTTTATCCTCTTTAATAATAGTAGTAAATTCTTCTTTTGAAACAGGCATGTTATCTAATGATGAATATAAAGAATCTATTTTTTCTTGTTTTAAACCATTTCTTGTTCCTTCAGGAAATAATCCAACACAATGTCCTTTATTTAAATAGTCTAATGCAATTTCTTTTGAAGCATTAGGATTATTTACTCTATCAACAGGGATACAACCCATATATTTAAAAGCAAATGCTAATTTTCCTTCAAAATATTCTTTTTTAGCCATCCAATGAATAACATCTTTAGTTGCACACATGATTGGAAATTGATCCCATACATGTAAATGATTTGAACAAAAAATTATAGGTTTTTCTTCTGGAATTTTTTCTGAATCAATAATTTTTGGATTCAACATTAAATCAAAAACTCCAGTACTTAAATTTCTACCAATACTATATTGTATATCCTCTTTATTCATAAATAACCCCTTCTTTTTTTATCTAGTTTTTTTAGAATTATTACTATAATAATTTATACTAGCTTCTTCTTCAAGTAATTTATAATCTATTTTATTTAATAATGTTTGAGGTAATTGTTTTCTAAATTCATAATTCTTTGGTAAAGAAAATTTTGATAAATTATTCTTACATAAATTTCTCAATTCCTCTATTAATTCATTTGACTCTTGATATCCTTCTTTAACTACAATGTATACTTTTGGAACATTTACTTTATATTCATGTGGTTCCGCAACAACGGCACATTTTTCAATAGCTGGATGAGTTAAAATAAGATTTTCAATTTGTACAGGATAAATATTATAACCTGATGCAATTATTATTCTTTTAATTCTTTGAGTATAAAAAACTACTCCTTCATTATCAACATATCCTGCATCACCAGTATGTAACCAAGTTTTTCCATCTTCATGAATTTTTAATGTATCATTAGTTTCTTTTTCATTATTATAATATCCTAACATTACACTAGGACCAGTAACACATATTTCACCATTTTCATATGGTTCAACTTCTTCTGTTGTTCCCATTTTAACAATTTTATAATTATTTTGAGGTAATGGAATACCAACACAAGATAATTTATTTGCGTTAGGTGTTGAGAAAGCTGTTGCAGCTAATGACTCAGTCATTCCAATTCCTTTAAATACTTTATTAGGACAATTGTGTTCTTTTAACCATACATTAATTCTTTCCTCTAATTCTTTTGGAAGTGTATCACCACCAGATATTAGAACTTTAAAGTATGATAGATCTTTTCCATCATATGCTTTATTTTTAATCATAGCTGAGAATAATGTTGGTACTCCTAATAATAATGTAGGTTTTTCTTTTAACATTATGTTAGTAAACATTTTTTCATCAAATTGTGGCAATAATATTACTGACATATTTACACATAAAGCAGTATGCACACAATCCGCTAATCCAAATCCATGGAAAATTGGAGTTATAGCAAATAATTTATCACCTTTTTTATAAGAAGGTATTGTAAATTTTAATTGCTCTGTATTACAGTTAAAGTTTTCATTTGAAAGCATTACTGCTTTTGGACTTCCTGTACTTCCACCTGTATGTAATAAAACAGCCATTTCATTTTCTTTTGGAATATGTTTTTCAAATTTATCAATGCTTTTACCAGCTTTAATAAAATCATCCCATTTATCCCACATATTTGATTTTAATTTACGATTCATTTCAATATTGTCTTCAATTTTATTATTAAACTTATTTCTTGCAACATCATTATTAGCAAAAGTACTTTGTACTTTATTAACCACTTTGCTATTTAAAGCATTATAACCAACATTTAATTGCAATGGCATAGAATCAGCTGGAGATACTAATACAACATTATCAACATTAGTTTTTGGTAAAATTGAATTAATTTTATTAAAACACATATCAATTGAAATAACTAATTTACTATTTGATTCATTCAAATAATACTCTATTTCTTTTTCACTTGATAATGGATGTATCATATTTGCTACAGCACCAATTTTATTTACAGCATAGAATGCTATAACACCTTCAGGAGTATTTGGCATACAAATTGTAACAATATCCTTTTCCTTTATTCCTTTAGCAATTAATGCTTTACAACATTTATCAATTTCTGTAAAAAATTCTTTAAAAGTCATTTTCTTTCCAAAATAACTAATTGCTTCAGCAAAAAGATTATTTTTATTTGATTCATATAGATAATCATAAATACTCATTTTTGGTAAATTAATCGATGTTTGATCAATAGAATAAAATGATTTATGTGGTCTATCAATTGACATCTTACCAGATTTTACAGTTATTGGATCAACAATATTTTTATTTAATTTATCTTGTAGATTCATAATAACATTTTTTAATTCTTTTGGTTCTGTAATTGATGCAATTTCACCATAGTATTCTTCATTATATGAATTATTAAATTTAATTACATTAGTAATTTTAGATAAATTATTTATATTATTAATATTATCTTCAATCATTACATTAATATTATCTTTTTTAATAGTTTCACTTTTATCTTCACCGCAGAATGTAATTTCATCATAAACAATATTATTTTTAGATAACCATTGTTTAACAATATTTTTCATTACAATTCCTAAAGCATCATCTTTATCAGTAAAATATCTTGAAGTAATAATTTGAATATGATTACCTTCATCATGTAATTCTTTTATTACATCAGCAAACCCTTCTCTAGCAGGTTCTTTTATTGAATATGAAAGTAAATATTTTTTCCAAAAGCTCATCATTTCTGAAGAACTACAATTAAACATTTCTTTTATATCGAAACCTTTTTCATTAGCTAATTCTTTTTTAAAATATAATTTACCTTTTTCTCTTTGAAATTGTTCAATGTTTGTTAAAACACCATCTATATCAATACCTATTCTCATAAAACCCTCTTTATCTTTCTAATTTATTATTTAGACAATACTTTTTTTTGAATATCAATAATTTCATTATCACATTTTTTAGAATTTCTTTCACATATTTCAATATCACTAATATGTTCAGGAATAAAACTAACCTCGTGTTTTATAATTTTTGAAGTTAAAGGTATAGCTGCTGTTAATGCTAATGATCCAACTGTATAACCCAAAGTTGAAAGCATATTACCATCAGAATAATTGAATCCTACTCTAGGAATGAATTCGCATAAACCATATGTAGATAATGCCATTAATAAGCCACTAATACTAGTTACAACACCTCTATATGCTATTGCTTGTTTAGAACCAAGTGAAATATTTTCCATTTTATTCTTTACAATATATAAAGACTCTAATTCTTTTTTTAATTGTTCTAATTCTAATTTTTCATTTGTCATATTATCAAAACCCCATTTCAATATATACGAATTATACCACATTTTTAATTTATTGTCAATTTTGCGTAAATAATAATTGACCTAGTACATTTATTTGTAAAGAAAAGTATACATTTTATTGTATACTTTTTCTTTCATACAAACCATATAGCATTAATTTATTATTAAATAAATCTTGATGTTTATTTATAAATTCATCGGATGCTACTGCTATATAAATATAATCATAATCTTTAGTAATTTCTTTAATATCCAAGTCAGAATACTCTTTTAAATTAATATATCCATTATTCGTAGTAATATTATTTGCATAATATTTAATACGATAATTAAATTCACCTTCAGTATCATTAGCAATTATAAATACTTTGCTATTATCTTTCACTTTAATATCATTTGCACACTTTTCATATAAACTCATAACATCTTTCTTTAAAGCTGGTATTAATTTACGATAATTATTATAATTAATTACTAATAAACCTACTAAACAAACAATTATTATTCGTTCTTTAAAATAATAAGTCATTATTATAAAAATAATAGTTAAAGATATTAAAATAAATGTCGGCATATATCTATTAAATGATGATAATGTTGGACCTTCTATATTTCCAAAACAAAAAACATATAAAAACATCATTACAAGTAGATATCCAATTGAACCAATGGTTAAAGTAAAGTTTATATTTAATAGCTTAAATACTCCTGTTTTATTCTTTAATAAATACGTTAATATTAACAATGTAATAAACACAAATACTGTTAAAAAAGAATAACTCAATTTTATTTTTGATGTTGTAAGATTTTTAGATGTAGTTGCTTTAATATAATTATTAAACGTTTCTTTTTGATAATCTTCTAATTCATTATATGAGATGTTTTTAATATCAAATTGTCTATCAATATTTAATGAATCAACATAATTATTCCAACCAGTATAAAAAAGTAATGGTATTATCATTGATATTATAATTGTTATTATTTTTAAAACTGGTTTATCTGTTTTCATATTTTTAAATGGTAAGTTTATTACATAGAAAAATAATATCATCAAATATAGTGGCAGCCCTATTTGTTTAGTTAATAATAAAAATGATAAACCAGTGGTTAATAAGAATATATTAAATATGCTAGTAATATTTCTATTAATAAATATATTCCATATTAAATAAATACATAATATAGATACAAAATAATCAGTATATATAGTATTTATTACATTATGATTATCAAATAATAAAAATAATAAATATACACACAATAAACATGCTAAACATTTTATTATTGCTTTGAAATTTATTTTATCTTCTTTTATAAATGCTGATATCAATAATGAAAACTCAAATAAATGAAGACTTTTGATTAATGAATATTCACTATATCCACCACTGATCTTGCAATAGAATAATTCATATAATTGTAATATAGGTGGATAATCCTTATGTACCATTAATGTTGAATTAGATACACTATAAAAACTATCTAATCTAAACATTTCTTTAATCATTACACCCCAATGAGAAAACTCATCCCACATAGAAAATTCTCTATATAAATCAAAAATAAAAATAGATATATATATTAAAATAAAAACTATTAAACCATTAGATAAATATAATTTTTTTATATCATTTATTTTATTTTTATTAATAAATAATAAAGGAATAAACATCAATGCTAATATAATATTTAAAACTATTCCAATAATAAATGTTTTAAATATTATTTGACTAAAAAATAAAGTAAATGCACTAATCATAAATGTTAATGGTAGACATTTAGTAAAACTTTTTTTAAAAATAATAACAAATGATCCTGTTATCATTAAAAAGTATAATAAAGGTACTATAAAACTCATATTATCACCAAATAAAGTATAACATATAAAAAGAAATTATAAATATAATTTCTTAATACCACATATCAGTTAATACTCCATCTTTTTGATAAACACTATCCATAAGCATTATATGAGTAAATGTTTTTTTAGCTTTAGCGTACGAATATTTATTAACAACTACTCCTTTGTATTGTGGAAGAGATTCTGCAACATATAAAGTATCTTCTTGCATTCCAATTATCATAGCCATATGGCCTGAATAAGCTATTAAATCACCGACTTTAACTAAATTAGAACTCAATGCTTCATTAATAGTTTTCTTTTCTCCTAAATCATATAAATCATCATTTATAGATATGATATCTCCAGCACCACTATCTTTAACATCAAATCCACCATTATATAATACCCATGATATAAAACCACTACAATCAAAACCATTAGGGTATTTTACACCAGGAATAAAGCCATAGTTTTGTGCATCTTCATATTGAGTAATTTTGCAACCCCATGATCCAGGTCCAGTAAATTTCTTTTCAATATCTTGATATTTAGAAGTACTTAAATATAA
>CAZHOG010000004.1:0-120430 GCA_964533935.1 uncultured Muribaculaceae bacterium
TTGCTGTAAATGTTTTACCTTGTAGATTATTTTGATCATTATCACTATGTTTAAAAGTTATTTTTAATGTATATGATTTTGTTACACCAGCATCTATAGAAATATTTGCTTTTAAATATTTCTTTTTTGCATTAGTAACTGGTAATACTGTTTCTTCAATCACATTACCAGTTTCATCAGCTAATTCATAAACTAAATCTTCATTAAATTCATTTGTAATATTTTCCATATAGATATTATAATCTACTGCTATATTACTTGTATTTTCTACTGTAAATGTTTTAGTAAATGAATCTCCTGGAACTATTCCCGTTACATTTATTTCTTGTCCGCCAGTATATGTTAATGTCAATTTGTTTGTTTTAACTACTGTTTGTGACTCATTTATTCTATTTACATTGGCACTATAGAATGCGTATGTTACTCCTGCGATTGTTGCCACTACAACAAATATACTTGCTACTATTAATACTATTTTTTTCTTCATACATATCAACTCTATTCTTATATCTATTTTATAATAAATATAAATTTAAGTAAATATATTTAATAATTATATTGTAAATGAATAATTCTTTTGTTAAAATTAAATTGTGAGAAGCAAAAAGTCTTCGGACTAGATGCTTACCACTTGGGTAGGACATCTTTATTCAAAAGAATAAAGATGTTTTTCTATGCTTTAGCTTAATTTAAAAACTAATACTAAAAGTATAAAAATTATAATAAGTAGCAAAAGTACTAATAAATCTTTTTTACTCATATAAATCACTCCTTAGAATTATTAAATAATCCCCCTGAATAATTCGTCCGATATTTTTAGAGTGATAAACATCTTTTTCTTGCTTCTCGAGAAATGTATTATATAATCATTTTTTTATTATTCAATAGATTCGACAAAACAAGACAAAAAAACATGGATAATCCATGTTTAATCATTAATTAATTTTTCTGTTTTAAGAAGTAATGAATCTATATCAAATTCCATTGCTTTACTAACTTCTTCACTTGTTCCACTAAAACCAAAATCATTTAACCCTATTACATGTTCTATATCAGTAGCTAAACTTCCTAGAACATATGAGTTACCAGCTTCTATAACAATTCTTTTAATATTTTTAGGTAACAATTTATTTTTATATTCTATATCATTATTTAAATATAATTCTAAACTAGGAATACTAACCACATTAATATTAATTCCTTTTAAAGCTAGTTTATTAGCAATAACAAATGCCATTTTTAACTCACTTCCACTAGCTATAAGAATTGCTTTAGGTATTGTGCCACAATCTCTTACAAGATATGCTCCTAAAGAAATTTGTTTTGAATTAGTACCAGGAACTTTTGGAGAAGATTCTTTGGTAACAACTAAACTAGTTGGTTTATTTTGATTTAATATATTTTCCCAACATCCCATTAATTCAACTATATCTGCTGGGCGATAAGTTATAGAATTAGGAATAGTTCTTAGCATAGCTAATTGTTCAATTGGTTCATGTGTTGGTCCATCTTGACCAATTGTAATTGAATCATGAGTAAATATATATGTAACTGGTAAAGACATTAAAGCGCTCATTCTTAATGCTGGTTTTAAATAGTCACTAAAACTTAAAAATGTTGATCCACAAACTTTTAAACCAGTAAGTGTTATACCATTCATTATTGCACCCATTGCATGTTCTCTAACACCTAATCTAATATTTCTTCCTAAAGGTGTAACAGCGGATTGAATTGCACTATTATCAATTACATTCTTACAAGAAGAAAATAAGTCTGCACTGCAATTCAACATTAATGGCGATTTATTCATAAAAAGATTCATAACTTTATAATTAGATAATCTTAATTCTTCATTATAATTATCATTTATATGATATTTAGAACTATCAAAATCAATATGATTAGTATGATTTTCTAACATATTAAATATCAAATCTAATTCTTCACTCTTTGACATTCTCATATCACTTATAGTTCTTTGCCAATTTTCATATGTTTTTTTCATTCTTGTTTCTATTTTACTTTGCATGTGAATAATAGAGTCTTTTGTTATATAAAATGGTTGAGTTGATATTCCTAATGATTGTCTTAAATTGAATAAATCTGCATCCTGTAATGGTGCTCCATGAACTTTATTTGTATTTTGATTATAGCTTCCATTACCTAATATAGTTTTACAAACAATTATTGTTGGTTTACTACTCTTCTTAGCATTGTTTATTGCTTTATCAATCATAGTTAAATTCGAACCATCTTTTACTATTTCAACATTAAAATTAATTGATTCAAATCTCTTAACCATATCTTCATTAAAAGTTGTATCTAAAGAACCATCAATACTCATATTATTATCATCATATAATAATATTAATTTATTTAATTTTTGAGCTCCTGCAAAAGATAATGCTTCATATGAAATTCCTTCCATAAGATCTCCATCACTACACAAAACATATGTATTATAGTTAACTAAATCTTGTTTCTTTTCTTCTTCTTTATTTAATAATGCATTTATATATCTTTCACCTAAAGCTATTCCAACAGCTGTAGCAATACCTTGTCCAAGTGGACCAGTTGTTGCCTCTACTCCTGGAGTAACACCTAATTCAGGATGACCTGGTGTATTTGAATTAATTCTTCTAAAAGACTTCAAATCATTTAAAGAAACATTATATCCTGACATATGAAGAGTTGCATATAATAAGGCTGAAGCATGTCCACATGATAATACAAAGTGATCTCGATTTATCCAATTTGGATCATTTGGCATTACATTTAAATGATTTGCATACAAAGTATATAACATTGGTGCTGCAGATAAAACCACTCCTGGATGTCCACTATTTGCCATATTAATCATATCTAAAGCTAGTACCTTTATTTCATTCATACACATAATATCTTTTTGATTCATATTTATCACTTACCCTTTATTATTAATAGTATATCAAAAATAAGTATTATTTTAAACTATAAAATAATTATGGTATAATATTTTTAGGTGATAATTATGCTTAGAGCATTTCAAATAGAATTAAATAAACTCATTACTTGGGTATGTAAAAAATGCGGTAAAAATGCGAGTGTTTTTCCTGGTAGTATAACATATAATATTAGACAAAATATATTAACAAAAATTAAATATCCAAAATATGTTATTGGTGTTACAGGTTCTTCTGGTAAAGGAACCACTACTGATTTAATTGCTAATTCTTTAAAAAAAGCTGGTTTAAATGTTGTATATAATGCAAGTGGTTCAAATGGAATTAGAGCTATTACAACTACAATATTAAATAACTGTGATATATTTGGTCGTATGCATTGTGATGTTTTACTTTTAGAAATAGATGAAAGACACTTGCATTTAGCTTTTAGTAAGAATAAAATGACTCATTTAGTTATTACAAATTTAACTCGTGATCAACCAGCTAGAAATGGAAGTCCTGATATTATTTATGATTATATTTTTAATGCTCTTGATGGAACTACAACTCTTGTAATTAATGCCGATGATCCAGGTCTTAATAAATGCAAAATAAATTATAAAGGAAAAATAATAACTTATGGTTTAGATAAAACAATTGATAGTTATGAAAAAAGTGATTCTTTATCTGTGGATTGTGCTTATTGTCCTAAATGTCATTCTAAATTAATATATGATTTTTATCATTATGGTCATATTGGAAGTTATCATTGCCTTAATTGTGATTTTAATAGAAATCCACTTAATTATGAAGGAAAAGAATTAAATTTAAATAAACAAACTTTATTAATAAACAATAAAATCTATAAAATAAATAAAAATATTTTATATGCTGCATACAACACTCTTGGAGCATATGCCCTATGTAAAACCATAGGAATTAAAGATGAAGTATTAGACGAAACTTTAAATAAATCTATTAAAGAAGCTAAACGTGGACATGAATATTCTATTAATGATAGAAATATTACTATGTTAGAAAGTAAAAATGAAAATTGTTTAAGTTATTATCAATCAATGAAATATATTATTGATCAAGATGGAAATAAAATGGTTATTCTTGGTTTTGATAATGTTTCTAGAAGATATAAATACAATGATTTATCTTGGCTATATGATGTAGATTTTGAAATGCTTAATAACTCTTCTATTGATAAAATTGTGTGTATTGGTAGATTTAGATATGATGTTGCGAATAGGTTATCCTATGCCGGAATAACTGAAGATAAAATTATTTTAATAGACAACGTAAATGATATTATTAAAACTACTTTAAATAATACTACTGGTAATATTTATACAATGGTCTGCTTTGATATGACTGCAATAATAAAAAAACAAATTATGGAGGCAAATAATGAAAAAATTTAAAATTGCACATCTATATTATGATTTAATGAATTTATATGGAGAAAATGGTAATGTTAAATGTTTAGAAAAATATCTAACTTTACAAGATTTCGACGTTGAAATACATTATTTATCTCTAGGAGATAATATTGACTTTTCAAACTATGATTTATTTTATATTGGGAGCGGTTCTAAAGAATCATTCTTCTTAACTCTTGAAAATATTATGAAATATAAAAAAGATATAAAAAATATTATTGATAAAAAGTTTTTTATCGTTACTGGTAATGCATTAAATTTATTTGGAAAATCTTATGAATATAATAAAGAAACATTTAAATGCCTTGATTGTTTAGATTTTACAAGTTACGAAAAAAAGAAACGAATTGTTGGAGAAAAACTATTTACTACAAATTTAATTAATGAAAGCGTTATTGGCTTTGAAAATAGATCTTCTATAATTCAAAATAATAATGAACAAAACTTATTTAATACTAATAAAGATATTCAAGGTGTTAAACATAATAATTTTTACGGTTCTTATTTACTAGGGCCATTATTAATTAGAAACCCCTATTTTGCAATTTATTTAGTTAAAGAAATATGTAAAAAAAATAATATACCTTATAAAGATATTTCAGATAATGTTAGTATAAAAGCTTATGAAGAATATTTAAAAACTCTTAAAATTAATTAAGAGTTTTTTTACATCATTTTTTCAAATATGTTATAATATGGAAGATTTCATGGGTGGTATATATGGATAAACTTAATATAACTGAATCTTTTATAAAAAATAATACTAGAAAACATTGCGGTTATGAATCAAACCTATATGAATTTGAAAAAGATTATTTAATAAAAATTTTTAAAACTGAAGATTCAGAAATTTTAAAGCAAAAAGAAGATAAAATTGAAATTTTAAATTCCTTAGAACTTAATGGAATTATTCCTCTAGAAAAAGTATATATTGATAATAATTTTAGAGGTTATTTATCAAAAACAGAAAAAGATTTCCATCCGGTAGATTCTCTTAGACAAAAAAATAAAGAAAAACAAAGAATTTTACTTTTACTAAGAAAAGAATTAGAACTACTTCATCAAAATAATATTCTTTTTGGAGATATTCATTCAGAAAATATTCTTTATGATGGTAATACAATTAAACTTTGTGATTTGGATAATGCTTACATAAATAATATTAATTTTGATGCATTAAATAATTATATTTCAACTTATATCCATAATATAGATACTATTGATTATAGAATTGATAACTATGCATTAAATATCTTCACTGTAGGTTACTTAAACAAGATTTCTTTTCCATATATTTTTGAATTTATATTAAATAAGGGTAGATTAAATTATTCTTTAAATTCTATAGAAAACAAGATAATAATAAACAATCTAGTTAATATAAGAAAAGAATATAATGATGATTTATTAATAAATCATCTAAAAAAAGGATTATTTAAGTAATCCTTTTTCTATTTTTATATTATAAAATTTATTAATTTCGTAATTGCCATTTAATTCTAGTTTTAAGAAATTAGATGTATGTCCTATACTTTTATTATCATAATTTTCTTCAATTAATACATCTAAATTTTTATCTAAGAACTTTTCTGCATATTGTTTTTCTAATTCATTTGATACTTCTATTAATTTTCTACTTCGTTCCTTCTTTTCATGTTCATCTACTTGCATATCCATTCTACTTGATGCTGTTCCATCTCTTTTAGAATATGGAAAAACATGAATTTTAGCAAATTTTAACTTTTTACAAGTATCTATAGTGGTTTCAAATAATTCATTAGTTTCATATGGATGTCCAACAATTACATCAGTACTAATATTTATATCTGGTCTAATATTTCTTATTATATTAATTTTATCAAAATAATAATCTAAATCATATTTACGATTCATCTTTTTTAGAATTTCATTGCTACCAGCTTGTAAAGGAATATGCATGTGATTACATATTTTATCATTATTCTTAAGTTCTTCTAAAAATTTATCATTTAATTCAGTTATTTCAATTGAAGATATTCTTATTCTTTTTAATTTATCAATTTTACTTATTTCATGAATTAAATCAGTCAAATCATAACCTAATCCATATCCATAAGAACCAGTATGAATACCTGTTAACACTATTTCTTGATGTCCATGATCAGTTAATTCTTTTATTTCGTTAACAGCAGTATCAAAATCTTTACTTCTAATATTACCTCTAACATAAGGAATAATGCAATATGAGCAAAAATTATTACAACCATCTTGGATTTTTACAAAAGCTCTTGCATGAGATGTAAATTCTGATACAGTCATATCTTCAAAATCCAAATTACGATCATCATAAAATTTTACGTATTTTTCATGATTTTGTTTGTAATTATTTAATAGTGTTACTATCTTACTCTTATCTTTATTTCCAAGTAATATATCAATATCTAATTCTTGATATACTTCTCTATTATTTTCACTACTACATCCACAAACAACTAAAATAGTATCAGGATTTTCTCTTTTGAATCTTCTTACCATTTTTTTTGATTTACTATCAGCAACATTAGTTACTGAACATGTGTTTATTATTACTACAGCTGGTTTTTCTTTCGTTTCTGAATAACCAGCTTTTAATAATAATTCTTTCATTATTTCACTTTCATAAGAATTAACTTTACATCCTAAAGTAATAATTTCAAATGTCATATTTACCACCAAATTTCTTATGTATTATATCATGAGTAAAAGAAAAAACCAACATTGTTGGTTATTCATATATTATTTCATATTTAATAGAAGTTGCTTCTTTTAAATTTAAATCAGAATAATTGATTAATTCAAAAGTAGCACCAGGTTCAATACCTTCATTCGTATAAACAGAAATCATTCCCATATCATTTTCAGTAGTTTTTGTAAAATAAATATTAAAACCTTTGATATTTTTTACTTCTTCAGTAATATTTGTCGCATCAGCTGTAAATGTAGTTAATCCATCAATAATTTCTACTTTAATATTATCTATTTTAAAACCATCGATTGTTGTTTCTGAAATCACATTTTTATTAGTATTTTCTTCGATTTTAGGAGTATCTTTTTTCGGTGTCTTACTTTCATTTTTATTTAATATCACTGTAGATAAAATTATAATTGCTATTAGAATTATTATTATAATGCTTCCAATTATTATTTTTTTCTTATTCTTTTTTACAAATTCTTTCATATAATCACCCTTTTTTTATTTATTATAACATTATTAATAGAATTAAGAAATGTCAAAATTATGACATTTCTTAATTATTCTATATTAAAGTTTGAATTACAAAAATTAGTATTCTCACCAGTTCCTCTAAATGCATCAGCAACAGATGTATATCCATTTGCATTAGCCCAATTTGTGTTGTCATTCCATCCACCACTATCAGCTTCACGCCCCATATATATCCAATAATATCTATAGACTTTTGATCTATTATCAGTATATCTATTATTAAATTCTACTGAAAAAGCTATACCATTTTGAATTGCGTGACATTTAGCAAGAACATTTCCTTGAGCATTTCCTGTATTGTTCCATGATTCTAATTCATCTGGATTTGCACTTCTCTCGAGACCTTTTTGATATAACCAATTTATAGTATTCTTACTCTTATTATATATATAAAAATTTCTTGAAGCAGATGCTGTTTTTCCAGATCCAGTTCTTATTGTACAAGTAACTGTACGTGTATAATTATAATTTCTTGAAAAATCATAGAGATTTCCAGGATTACAAGTTGTTGTACATCCTGATGATGCACCATTACAGAAACTGCTGAAATAGTTTGCAGTATTTCCAGACGCACCATAGAACAAGTTTACGGTTCCTCCTCCAGCAATAATTCCCGGTGTAATATTATCAACTTTTGAAACTGTTGCACTACAGCTTTTAATATTTCCAACCTTATCTTTTACGTATGCTGTATATGTTCCATTCGCTGTTATTGATTTTGTTTGTGTTGTGGAGTAATTTACTCCATTCCATGAATATGCTGCTGTATTTAATCCACTATGTCCATCAGATCCTGATACTGTTAATGTCGCTCCTGTTGTCCACGATCCTGGAAGTCCAGTAATTGTACATGATGGTTGAGTATTATCTACATATACGTTTGCTGTTTTTGAACATGTTGTACTGTTTCCAGCATTATCTGTTATCGTATATGATAAAGCTGCTGTTGTAGTTGTTGTTGTATAACTCCATTCTTTACTTGCTGTATCTGTTGTGCATCCACTAGCTGTATCACTACATGTTGCTTTTATTGTTGCACTTGTTCTATAAGTAGTTGATTCTCCACTCCATGAACAAGTTGGATTTTCTTTATCTATTTTTATTTCTATATTTGATTCATTTGATATATTTCCAGCAGCATCTATTGCTCTAAACTTAATTGTTTGTGTAACTGCTTTTGTTAGATTATTTGTACTTAAATCTATCCATGAAGCACCTTCATTATATTGATATTTTATAACACCAACATTATCTGTTGAATTTACTTCTAAGTATACATCTTGATTAGTCCATGATCCACTTGTATATGTATTTCCACTGGCATTATTTAATTTAGCAGTTATTATTGGAGCACTTGGAGATTCTGTATCAATTCCAGATACATTTAATGAACTTCCTGATTTGTAATTTGTTCCATCTGCTACTTTTGCTATTATTGTTCCATTACTTGTAAATGTTAATGTTGGATTATCTGATACTTTATACCAAACATTCTCACTTAATTGGGTTCCAACTGGTACAGTCGTATTTGTACATGAATATGCACCATCTATACTAGATTCACCACAATCAATTACTTCTTTATTACTTGTAACTGTACCAGTCACTTTAAATAAATAAGCTCCTTCACCAGTATAGTTTATATCAACATTTTTACTCGTTGCATATCCACTTGCAACCTCATATGTTGGTTCTATTAATGTGTTTGGTATTCTTCTATCAATTGAAGAAGTTATTACATCGAAGTTATTTGTACATACTAATTTAAATTCATATTCTTTTGTATTTAAATTAGTAAATGTATATTCATAATTTTCTATATTTTCTTCTATTGTTTTTACTAATTTACCATCTTGATATATTTCATATTTTTTTATTCCTGATTCAGGATCTTTACAAGATGCATTATAAGTTATGCTATTACTTGTTTTTGATACATATGCTAATGAATTTTCTGGTGCTGTTAAATCAACTTCTTTTTTATCTACTTCAATATTAGCGTTAAATGTTTTAGTATCTTCTATTGTATTCGTTACAGTTAATGTATAATCATCTGTTTTTCCACTAGCTAATTTTTGATCTGTAATTAAATAGTTTAAATCTCCAGTTACTGGAATTGATTTATCACTTACTACTTCTTCACCATTTTTTTCTAATGAATATGTTAATTCATCTTTATCATATTCGTTTACTAAATCATCTAATAAAACATTATATGTTAAATTATTTGTATGAGAAGAATTTCTTACAGTAAATGCAACATCTTGAATTTTATTTTCTGATAAAAGTTCACTACTTAATTCTTTTGTTTCTTCTGGAGCATAAACTAATATTTCAACATCTTCTGCAAGATCTATTTCTACTGTCCCTTGAAACAAACCATTTTTATTAACAGTTTGAAGTTTATCAGCCATATTTAAATACGTCATTTTTAAAACATAATTTTTCTTTTCACCAGGATTAATAGTTATATTAGCTAAAATATATTCTTGTTCATTTGTTTTTGGTAATGGCGTTTCTGAAACTACTACTTCTCCATCACATAAAAGCTCATAAACAACATCATTTTTATATGTATTATTAATATCTTTAAATTTTATATTATATGCTATTGGATCATCTGCATTGCTTTCAACATCAAAAGTTTTTTCAACTGTTAATCCTGGAGTCATTGAATTAACATTTACTTCTTTTGTATCGTTGAAAACTAAATCTAATTTCTTTGATTTTAATATAGTTTCAGTTTCATTTACCTTTTCTATATGAGCATTATAAAAAGAATAGGCAACTTTAATTCCTACGTATGATAATACTAATATAATTATCATTGTTAATCCAAAAATAATTCTCTTTCTCATACTATCTTTTTTCATCATACCAAATCCTAATTATATTATATCAATAAAATAAGTTGTCTTCAATCTGAAAACCACAAAAAAAATAGAAAAAATAAATTTTCTATTTAAATAAATTATTTTGAATAAGTTACTTCAAATGCATTAGATAAATCAGTATCAATTGTGTTAACAATATCTTTCGTTTCTTTTGATTTAACAATTCCACCAACATATCCTATTAAATCAGCAATTGTATTGCCATCTTTATCTTTAACATTTATATTTATTTTTTCTATTTCTATATCTGTATCTGTTTCATTTGTAACTTTAGCGTTATAAGAAGTAATCCCTTCGTCTATAGTCATAGAAACATTAGTAATTTTAAGACCATCTAAATTTTGGTCTTTAACAACATCCTTACTCGTTATAGTAACAATTTTACTTTCTTTTATTTCTTCTTTTTTATTTTCTTTTGTTTTGCTTCCACAGCCACTAACATTAAAAAGTAAAGTTCCCATTAATACACATATTAATATTTTTCTTTTCATTCCTATTCTCTTTTCTAATTTAATATTTCATTTAATTGTTTTAAAGCTTTTAAAAAAGCTTCTTCATGTTCATAATTAATTATTTTAATATTGCAATTATTATTTTCATTTTCTTCATTTATTAAATCATCTAAACTAATCTGTTTAGAAGGATTACTTTGAGTTTCTTTTTTTAAATTTGGTAATTCAATGTTATCTGAACTTTTTTTGATGCTACCAACTAATTCTTCATAACTAATTATTGCTTTTTCTTCTTGCTCTTTTTCATATTCAGTCAAATCTACTGTTGCTGGCTTTTCAGTTTCTAATTTTTTAATAGTAGCTTTTAAATCTAATTCTTCATCTAAATCTTCTGGTTCAAGTTCTTCTTCTATAGAAGTAGTTTTAAGTAAGTATATTAGTGAAACAATTAAAATTAATAATATTAATATTGCAAAATACAATATAAAATCAACAAAATTTAATGTTTTTAAAAATTCGATTATATCAATTAATATTTTTTTCAAATTAATCACCTGTAATTATATTCTAGCACATTATTAAATTGCTATAAAACCAATATTTGCATATTTACACATATTTGTAAATATGCATGTAAATTATTTTACTGAATAAGGTTCTTCTAATGTACCTTTTCCTGTTATTTCAGTTTCTTTAATTAAATTTATAACTGGTCTTAAATTTTTACTGTTTGTGCCAAGCGAATCAGAAGAAATAGAACCACTATTTGTAACTTCATAATAATATAATCCCTCAGTAGCACTTTTAGCTGGAGAAATTGTCCACCAATTTGAAATATTATTATCAAATAAATAATAATTAGAATTATTACCATTAACAATACCACCAGCATAAACTACTTCATCAACAGTTAATAATCCTATTTTTGATTCATTATTCGTTCCTAAACAGTTAAAAGTCGAATTATATGATATTGTATTTCTAAATTGAGTTGCCAATATTTCTCCCTCAGTTGTTGTATCTATACAATATTTTTCACTACTAATATTTTTATCATAATTTTTCAAATTATCTTGATACCACTGATTTAATATTGTTGAAATTTTTGTATTTTCATATTTATTTAAGGTTGTTAATTTATCAGATGTATTTGAGTCATCATAGATACTGCTTGTTGAAATATTTTCATTTAAAATCAATTTAACAGTTCCATCTCCATTTATACGAACAATTCTCCATAATTTATTTGCAAACATCAAGTAATTATTATTTACATTACCTCTAAAATAAAATGTATTTCCCAAATCATCAACATCTATTATTAAGCCTTCATCCGTTGAAGCAATTTCTTCTCCAACTTTTGTTTTGCTTTCTTTAGCAAATGGATGATCATTTAAAATAACTTGAGCAATATTTGGATCCTCTTTTGAAACTTTACTAATTTCTAAATTAAAAGATACTTTTTCTTTAGTAGTATTTTTAATTACTAATTTATAGCTTTTTGTTTCTCCAGGGTTTATTTGAACAAAATTAAGCAATGTCATATCATTATCAGTAAATAATTCTTGATTAGAACCTACTAATTTTTCTGATTCATACAAATCATATTTTACTCCACTATTTTCAAATTTAATATTTAATAAATTTATATGATACATAGCTTCTGCTGCACCATCGTTTATAATAGAAAATTTTATTTCTTTATTAGAATTCTTAAAATCAAATTTTTGTCCATTTAAATAATTAATTGATAACTCTTCATTAACTACAACGCTTGCACTATCATTTTTAATATAGTTTTTATAATAATAATTACCACATATTAATAGAGCAACCAACAACATAAAAATAAACATTATTATTAACCCTATTTTATACTTTTTTTGCATATCATCAATCCTTATAAAATAAGTATATAATTTATAAAATAATAAGTCAATTTACAATTGAAAAAAGTATCTGATATTTAATCAAGATACTTTTTAAAGTTTTTAATTTCAGTTTCATTATCTAAATCAGTTTTAGATAATTCTTTTATCATTTCTTTTTGTTTTCTATTTAATTTAGTAGGAATTATGACCTTAATTATTAAGTACATGTCTCCTTTTCTAAGTGAATTAGGAATTTTAATTCCTTTTCCTTTTAATTTTAATTTATCACCATTTTGAATTTCAGCTTTTATATCCACTGATACAGTTCCAGTCAATGTTGGAATATCTTTCTTACAACCCAATGTTGCTTCGCAAATATTTAATGGAACTTCTAAGTAAATATCTTCTTCATCCCTTTTAAATAATGGATGTTCTTTAACTTTAAATTCAATATAAATATCTCCGTTTGGTCCGCCATTAGTTCCAGCTTCACCTTTACCACTAATTCTTAATTGATATCCATTGTCAACGCCTTCTGGAATAGTAATAACTATTTCTTTTTGTTTTCTTACATAGCCATTTCCAGAACAATCAGCACACATTTTTTTATAAGTTTTTCCTGTTCCTCCACAATCTTTACATGTTGTTTGAGTTTGAATCATTCCAAACATTGATTGTTGTTGAACAACAACTCTTCCTGAACCATGACATGTATCACAAGTAGATTCATCAAATCCACCTTTTCCAGAACATTTCTCACAAGTATCATTTAAATCTAATTTAACTGTTTTTTTACATCCGAAAGCTGCTTCTTCAAATGTAAGATTCATTTTAATAAGAGAATCTCTTCCTTTAGTTGGTCGATTAGAATTTCTTCTACTTCCACCTCCAAAACCAAATCCTCCAAAAGATGATCCAAATAAATCATCAAAAATTGAACTTAAATCAATATCATCAGCACTAAATCCGCCAAAACCAGCTCCACCAGCACCATTAGAGAATGCTGCATGTCCATATTGATCATATTGTGCTTTCTTTTGAGGATCAGATAAAACTGAATAAGCTTCTCCGATTTCTTTGAATTTTTCTTCAGCACCAGGATCTTTATTTATATCTGGATGATATTGTTTAGCTAATTTTCTAAATGCTCTTTTTATCTCTTCATCAGAAGCACCTTTAGATAAACCTAACACCTCATAATAATCTTTTTTATCCATTATATCTTACTCCTTTTCATTATTTGATTAAATTCATTTATTTCTTTTTCAAATTCATTAAACGCATCATCATAATTTTTTATATCAGTTAAATCCACTCCAGCAACTTTTAATGATGCAACTGGATCAATAGTGCATCCAAGACTTAAAAATTTCAAATAATTATTTAATGAATTTTCTTTTTTATTATATATATCTTTAGCAATCTTTAATGCTGCAATATATCCTGTTGAATATTGGTAAACATAAAAATTATAATAGAAATGTGGAATTCTTGACCATTCTAATGCAATTTCTTTATCTACTACAACATCTTTTCCATAATATTTTTGATTTAATTCATAATATTTTTCAGATAAAGATTGAGTAGTTAAAGTTCCACCATTTTGTTCTTCTTCATGCATATATTTTTCAAATTCGGCAAACATTGTTTGTCTAACAACTGATGCTTTAAATCTTTTTATTAATTCGTCTATTATAAATAGTTTTTCTTCTGTATCTTGACTATTATCTAACATATAAAATGATAATAATAATTCATTAACTTGAGAAGCTACTTCAGCTACAAATATAGAATAACTATAATCTTCAAAAGTATTATTCTTAATAGCATAATAATAATGCATAGCATGTCCCAATTCATGAGCTATTGTTGATACTTCATCATATCTTCCGTCAAAGTTTAAAAATACATAAGGATGTGCAAGATAGCAAGCAGTACAATAACCACCACTACGTTTATTTTTAGTGGGATAAACATCTATCCAATTATTTTCAAATGCTTCATTTAAAACTTTTGAATAATCCTCTCCTAACACTGCTAATGCATTCTTAATAAGTTCCTTTGCTTCATCAAAATTATAATTTTTTTCATAACCATCAATTAATGGTAAATATGTATCATATAAATGCATATCTTTAAGTTTCAATACTTCTTTTCTCATTTCCCATTGTTTATGAATAGTATTCATGTTGCTATGTATCGCATTTATTAATGTATCATAAACTTTTGGATCAACATCATTTTCTAATAAAGATGCTTCTAAAGCGCTGTTATACTTCCTTATTTCAGCTATACGATTATTCATTTTAACTTCTGATGATAATAATTCCCCAGAAGTATTTTTAATACTATCAAAACCTTTGTAATATGTCTTAAAACAGTTCTTTCTTACATTCCTATCAAATGATTCTATATATTTAGCATAATTACTAATTGTTAATTCAATACTTTTATTGCTTTCATCTTTTATTTTTCCAAACGTTAAATCAACATCTAACAATTTTGAATGAGCATTTTCTGGCAATCTAAAACTTTCTGATACCTTATTTAAAATCAATTCTTCTTCTTTTGATAAGAAATGTTTTTTCTTATCATAAATTGATTTAAGCATTCTATTAAATGGTTTTAAATTTTCATTTTCTTCTACCATTTTTTTAACTATACCATAATCTTTTGTTAATAATTCTGGTATTATATATGCTGATAATTCACCATATTTATCATATATTTTTAAAACTTTACCCAAATTTTCATTGCCTTTTTGATCACTTAAATCAAAATCATTGTTTAAATGAGCATAAATATAAAGTCTTTCTATTCTTTTCTCAAAATCATTTGATAAATTTAAAAGATTTAATAAGTTATCAGAACTATCTAAAATATGTCCTTCAAACTTTGAAATTTCAGAAATTGAATTTTTAATTTTTTCTAATTCTTCCAAAAATTCTTTTTCATTTTCAAATAAATCTTTTGTATTAATTTTATATTTTGAAGATATCTTCTCTCTTATTTCCATATTCCTCCATAATAATCAAAAGTAAGGTTCTAGTTTCCTAGAACCTATTTTATTATTTTTCTTCGTAATTTGCTTCTTCTACATCATCATCTTTTTTAGATTCTGATTTAGTAGCTTCTTTTGTTTCTTCAGTTGTATTTTCTTGTTGTTCTTTTGCAGCATTTTCATAAACTTTTTGTGCAAGTTTCATAGCTACTTCTTGTAGACTTTCAGTTTTTGCTTTTATATCAGCAGTATCTTCACCTTCTAAAGCCTTTTTAAGTTCTTCTAATTTAGATTCAGCTTCTTCTTTATCTTTTTTATCAGCTTTTTCTCCTAAATCTTTTAAAGCTTGTTCAGTAGCAAATACTAATGAATCAGCATCATTTCTTATTCCAGCATCTTCTTTTCTTTTTTCATCAGCTTCTTTATTTGCTTCTGCTTCTTTCATCATTTTATCAATTTCTTCATCACTTAAAGCAGCAGATGATGTAATTGTAATAGATTGTTCTTTATTAGTTCCTAAGTCTTTAGCAGTAACATTAACAATACCATTAGCATCTATGTCAAATTTAACTTCAATTTGAGGAACACCACGTCTTGCTGGTGGAATGTTTGCAAGTTGAAAGTTTCCAAGAGTTTTATTATCCGCAGCCATTGGTCTTTCACCTTGTAAAATATGAATATCTACAGCAGGTTGATTATCTGCAGCTGTTGAGAATACTTGTGATTTACTTGTTGGAATTGTAGTATTTCTTGGGATTAATACAGTACTAACACCACCAAGAGTTTCAATACCAAGTGATAATGGAGTAACATCTAATAATACTAAGTCTTCAACTTCTCCAGTTAAAACTCCACCTTGAATAGCAGCACCCATAGCTACAACTTCATCAGGGTTTACTCCTTTATGAGGTTCTTGTCCTAATTCTTTTTTAACTAAATCTTGAATATATGGAATACGAGTTGATCCACCAACTAATATTACTTCATTAATATCTTTTGTTGTTAATTTAGCATCTTTTAATGCTTTTCTTACTGGTTCAAGAGTTGAATCGAATAAGTCACGACATAAGTCTTCAAATTTAGCTTTTGATAATGTCATTTCCATATGAATTGGTCCATCATCATTTTGAGCTATAAACGGTAAACTAATTTGAGCATTAGTCATACCAGATAAATCTTTTTTAGCTTTTTCAGCAGCATCTTTTAAACGTTGCATAGCCATTTTATCTTTAGATAAATCAATACCATTTTCTTTTTTAAATTCATCAACTAAATAATTGATAACTCTTTCATCAAAGTCATCTCCACCTAAACGATTATTACCACTAGTTGATTTAACTTCAAATACACCATCACCTAGTTCAAGGATAGATACATCGAATGTACCACCACCTAAATCATATACTAAAATAGTTTGTAATTTATCTTGTTTATCAAGTCCATAAGCTAAAGCTGCTGCAGTTGGTTCATTAATAATTCTTTCAACTTCTAAACCAGCAATTTTACCAGCATTTTTAGTTGCTTGACGTTCAGCATCATTAAAATATGCAGGAACTGTGATAACTGCTTTAGTTACTTTTTCACCTAAATATGCTTCAGCATCTGCTTTTAATTTTGATAATACTTTTGCACTAATTTCTTCTGGTGTATATTTTTTACCATTTGCTTCAACTGTTGTTTTAGTACCCATTTTTCTTTTAATTGATGCTATTGTATTTTTTACATTAGTTACTGCTTGTCTTTTAGCAGTTTCACCAACTAATTCATCTTCCCCTTTAAATGCAACAACACTAGGAGTTGTACGATTACCTTCAGCATTTGGAATAACCTTAGGATCTCCACCTTCTAATACTGCAACACAACTATTTGTTGTACCTAAATCTATACCTATAATTTTTGCCATTTAAATCATCTCCTTATTCATTTACCTTAACCATGGCTGGTCTTATAACTTTTTCATTATATTTATAACCTTTTTGTAATACTTCTATTACATGTCCGCTTTCAATACCTTCAATTTTATCTGTTAAAACTGCTTGCATTTCATTTGGATCAAAAGGTTTATTAGAACATTCTATTTCTTGTACACCCTTAGTAGTTAATATATTTACTAAGTTTGTATAAATCATTTTAAATCCACTTAAGAATTTTGATAATTCATCAGTTAGATCTTCATCATCCATAAGAATAGCTCTTTCGAAATTATCTACAATAGTAAGTAATTGTTTAATAACATCTTCACCATCATATTTATAAATTCTAGAAATTTCTTCATCATATCTTCTTTTCATATTTTGCATCTCTGCAGATAATCTAAGTACTTTATCATTCAATTCATTATTTTTGATTTTTAATTCTTCTTTTTCTTTATCTACTTTATTCTTTTTGTGTTTTTCTTCTTTAGGAACTTCTTGTTTAACAGTTTGTTCCTCTATTTTAATATCTTTTTCTTCCATTTTATTTATCACCATGACTTTCTAAATTTTCTGTTATATAAGAAAGCAGTCCAACTACACGATCATATTCCATTCTCTTTGGACCTATAATGGCAATTGTTCCTTTTTGACCATTAACATCATAAGTACTTTTTACTACTGTAACATTAGGATCAAAATCATTTTCATCTCCAATGTAGATGTTAACACCATTCTTTTCTTCATTTTCTTCAATATTTTTAATCATTTTATCATCTTCAAATTTGTTAGCTAATCTTTTAATTTCATTTATATTATTATATTCTGGTTGTTCAAAAATCTTTGTTTTACCGCTAAAATGAACATTAGCACTTTGCTCAACAAAATCATCAAATGCTTCATGAAAAATATTATAAACAGTTTCATATTGCTTAATTGTTTTACTTATTATTGGTTTAATATCAAACTCCAATCTTTCTGAAACTTCATTTATTGGTGTTCCCACTAACATTTTATTTATTATTTCACTTGTTTTAACTAATTCATCAATAGATATTGATGTTGGAATACTAAATTGTCTATTTTCAACTATTCCTTTATTAGTACAAACTAGAGCAACAACTCTATTTTCTGGAAGTGGAACTATACTTACTTGTTGTAGAAAATTGTCTGTTGAACTTTTACCTAAAACAACACTTGTATAATTGGTTATTTCACTAATTATTTCAACGCATCTATTAATAGCATCACTTAATTCTAATTCATTATTTCTAAAAATAGTTTGCAATTTCAAAACGTCTTCTCCAGTTAATTCCTTCGGTTTCATTAGATTATCAACATAATATTTATAACCTATTTCACTAGGAATTCTTCCAGATGAAACATGACATTTTTCAATGTAACCTAGCGTTTCAAGAACAGCCATTTCATTACGAATAGTTGCACTAGAAAATCCTAAATCTTCACAAAGTGATTTACTACCAACCGGTTTACAAGTTTTTATGTAAGATTCAACAATACTTTTTAGAAGTTCTTTTTGTCGCTCTTCCATATTTTCACCTTCTTAGCACTATACATCCTTAAGTGCTAAATTAATTATATGCATTTTGTTAGCACTTGTCAACTATTAAGTGCTAATTTTTATATTTTTATTCATATCTATTAAAAAAAATGACTTTTTTAAGTCATTTTATATGAATTCTTTTAATTTTTTTTTAGCATTTTCTATACTACTATTATTTGGAATCATAATATAATCTTTAATATTAGATAAATGAACATAATTAATAGAATCACTTCCATTTAAACTTTGTGTTTCAAAAGAATAAATATTCCCATTATTTATAATATTTTTTATAAAATCAGTAATAAGATTTCTATCAATATTTGTATTATATAATGAAGAAATACTATCTAATATTTTATTATAATCTTTTAAACTATTTAAAGATGCTATTTTTTTAAATAATGAAATCATAATTTGTTGACAATTTTTTTGTCTTTGTCTATCTCCACCTGCAAATGCAAGTCTTTCTCGTGCAATTGTTAAAATTTCAATGCCTGTATATTTTTTACATTTAGCAGGAACATAAAGGTGTTTACCACTATCATTATAAGTATTTAAAACTAGTGCATGAGTTGTTGTAAAGCTTTTATTAGAACAATACTCAATTCCATCAATAGTATCAACAAGTCCAACTAAACTATTGGTATTAATCTTAATATAGTAATTTATATCTATATCTAATAGTTCTTCAACTGATTTTTTACTAGTATTAATTCCCCAAACACCATGATATCCAAGGATATCTTTTTTATTCTTTCCTGAAACATTTATATAATAATCTCTGGGTATCGAAGTCAATAAAATTTTATGTGTTTTTTGATTTATGGATACAACCATATTAAAATCATAATAAACATTAGTAAAATCTGTTCCACCAATATAAATATTTACTATATCATTATTGTTCGATTGATTATCAATATTTTCTTCTGTTATAGTTATATCAAAAGTATAAATGATTTTATAATTTTCTTTATTATATTCACTGTTCATTTCAAAAATTAAATTATATAAACTATCTTCAATTAAAATACAATTAATGCTTTCTCCTAAGGAATCAAACATATTAAATATATCATCATATGAAATATTATTATTAAAATTGATTTTAGAAAGTGCTTTTTCTATATTAACATTATCCTTATAATAACCCAAATAATCAAGTTCATCCATAGTTTTATTTGAATCACTTAAAGTTACAATGTGAAAAATATTAGTATATTCATTTTCACTATTATTAAATGATTTATTCAAAAAAGTATTTGTGGTATTCATATAATAAGTAATAACAATATTTAAAATCAAAAATATTGTTATTAAAATAATACTAATAATTTTAAATACTTTTTTTGGCAATCTATAAACTGTATATATTATCAAATTTACTAATATAATAATAATTATCATTAAAATAATATATTTAATTGGAATTATATTTAGCTTTAAAATATTAATTATTACCATTATATTAGTTATAATTAAAGATATAAATAAAGCAATAAAACTATTTTTTTTATTAAATATTTTATTCATATAAGCCTCTTATATTATTCAGCAAATACTGAATCAATATTTGTTTTAGCTTCTTCAACAGTATTTTCATCTGGAATCATTACATATAATTTTTGACTTCCATAACTATACGTATATTGTGAAGAATCACTTCCATTTAAAGAATATGTTTCAACTGTCCATTTACTTGGATCATCAATTTGCATTTTAATCAAAGAATATATTTCTTCTTGATTTAAACTTGTTTGAAAGCTCCCATCTAAAGCATTTAAAATATCACTATAATTAGTTATTATTTTTGAACTAGTAGTAGCTTTATTAATTATTGCTTTAATTACTTCTTGTTGGTTCTCGCCACGATGTCTATCGCCACTTTCATATGCATGTCTTTCTCGTGCAAATGCTAAAGCACATTTTCCATCTACAGTTTGATAACCAGTTTTATATTTACATTCTTTTGAAGTATATGGAGTAAAACTTTTATCTGAATAAATTTCTATGCCACCCAATTCATCTACAACATCAATTAATGTATTAAAATTAACTCTTAAATAGTAATTAATATCTGTATCAAGTAAATCTTCAATAGTTTTAACTGACATATTTATTCCATAAACACCAGCATGAGTTAATTTATCTTTATAACCAGTAGTTCCATGTAATTGTACATAATAATCTCTTGGAATAGAAGTTAATAGAATTTTTTTAGTCTGAGGATTAATAGTCATTACAATATTTACATCACTTCTAGATTTAGTAGTAATTTTACCATATGTATCAATACCACTAATATAAACATTAAATGCTTCTTTCGTAACTTTGGCATCTTTAGTAATGTCTTCTAATACAGATTCGATTGAAATTGTATAAATTATTTTTGTTTCTTCAGAAAAATTTTCTATATTATCACAAAGTAAATTATAATTTGCATCACTTATTAAAATATTATTATTATTTTCAATCAAATTATTTCCTAATGTTAGTATATCTTCTTCATCATTGAAATTAGCTCTAACCTTACTATTTAATTTACTTTTTACTTCATTATAATTTGATTCATTTTTCAATATAAAAACATCTTTGTTCTTTATATCAACAATTTTATTATATTTACTACTTTTATTAACAAGTACATAATAATTTGCTATCTCTGTTTTATTAGTACTGATTTTTGTAACAAAATTCATAGTTTCAGCAAGCTTTATTGAAGCAAATACCATCATTCCAATTGCCAAAATGCTTATAACATTTAAAAATATTATTAAAATCTTCTTTTTTGAAAATTTTAAATCAACTAAAATAAATATTGCTATTATTAAAGCAATTATAATTGCAAATTCAATAACATATTTAATTGGCAAAACATTTATTTTAAATACAAGATAAAATAAAAATATTGCACTCATTATTAAAATAAATTTAATAAATAAACTTATATGTTTTAAAGTAAATATTTTCTGCATTTTTTCTTTCACGGAAACACTCCTCATTTCTCCAGTTATTATAACACTTTTTAATATCATGTAAATTTATTTTACATTGTTTTACATTTTATTAACAAAAAAGATAATATGTATTCCATATTATCTTTTGTTTATTATTTAGTTCCAGTAGAACCAAATCCACCTTCTCCTCTATCTGTATCTTCTAAGTCTTCAACTTCGTTAAATATAGCTGTTAAATAAGGAGTAATAACTAATTGTGCTATTCTTTCATTTGGTTCAATAGTTTTTTCTTCATTTGAATGATTATGTAATGCAACCATCACTTCTCCACGATAATCTGCATCAACTACACCAACTTTATTAGCTGGTGCTAATCCTTTTTTAGAAGCTAGTCCACTTCTTGCATAGATTAACCCTGCATAACCAACTGGTATTTCTAATCCAATACCAGTTTTTATTAATTTAGTTTCTCCTGGATTTATAGTAATAGTATCATCTATACAAGCATATAAATCAGCACCAGCAGCATATTCACTACCATATGTTGGAATAATTGCTTTTTCACTAAATTTTTTTATATTAATATTCTCTTTAAGCATATAATACTGCCTCTTTCTTTTTTAAACTTTTCTTCACATCAATAACTCTTTGATTAGAAGAACCCTTCCATTTTAAAGTTGGATCATGAAGTTCATCTTTATAAGTTCCATCAACTAAAACATCTAAATAATTTAATACTTCTTTATCTTTTAAATCTTTATCAAATAAGAAACCACTCCATGCCCAAATAGTTTTATTTGGAAATCTTTCTTTAAAAGCTTTAGCTAATTTTGTAGTTCCTTCAATATTTTTTGGATGCATTGGTTCACCACCTAATATAGATAAACCAACAATGTAATCTTTATCGCAAAGTTCTAATACTTTATTAATAGTTTCATCAGTAAATTCTTTTCCACCATTAAAATCATGTGTTTCAGGATTAAAACAATTTTTACAGTTAAATACACAACCTTGCATAAATATAGATACTCTAACACCTTCACCGTTAGAGATATCCATTTTACGAATTTTATTATATTTCATTTTTAAGCAACTTCTTCCTCAGCATCTTTGTTATCAATATGTAAGACTCTTTCTTTTATTTCTTGAGTTCTTCCTTTATTCCAAAAATTTGTACCAATATAGCCACAAGTTCTTCTTGCAACGTTTAATTTATCGTGATCTTTATTACCACAATTAGGGCAATACCAATTTAAATCATCGTCAATTAATATTTCACCAGTGTAACCACATTCTTGGCAATAATCTGATTTAGTATTTAATTCGGCATACATAATATTGTTATAAATGTATTTAATAATTTCCATTACTGCATCTAAATTATGAGTTAAGTTTGGAGTTTCAACATAAGATATTGCACCTCCTGGACTTAATTTTTGAAATTGACTTTCAAGTTTTAATTTAGTGAATGCATCTATTTCTTCAAATACAGGTACATGATAAGAATTAGTTATATAATCTCTATCCGTAATTCCTTTAATTTTACCAAAACGTTCTCTTAAACATTTTGAAAATTTATAAGTTGTTGATTCAATTGGTGTACCATAAACACTATAATCAATATCTTCTTGTTCTTTCCATTCATTACATTTATCATTTAATTTTTGCATAACTTGCATTGCAAATTCAAAACCTTTACCATTATCTGTGTGAGAATGTCCAGTCATATATTTAACACATTCATATAAACCTGCATATCCTAAAGAAATTGTTGAATATCCATGATGTAATAATTCATGAATACTTTCACCTTTCTTAAGTCTTGCTAAAGCACCATGTTGCCATAATATTGGAGCAACATCACTTGTTACATTACTTAATCTTTTATGTCTTATTTGAAGAGCTCTATGGCATAAATCTAATCTTTCATCCATAATTTTCCAAAACTCATCAATATCTTTATCACTAGTTAAAGCTGCATCTACTAAATTTAGTGTTACAACTCCTTGATTGAATCTACCATAATATTTTGGTTTTCCATTTTCATCAACATAAGTAGTTAAGAAAGATCTACATCCCATACATGGATAGCAATTTCCATTACCATTTTTATCTACTTTAAGTTCTTTCATTATTTTTTCTGAAATATAATCTGGAACCATACGTTTTGCAGTACATTCAGCAGCTAATTTTGTTAAATAATAGTATTTACCTTTTTCATTAATATTATCTTCTTCAAGAACATATAAAAGTTTTGGAAATGCTGGAGTAATCCATACTCCTTTTTCATTTTGCATACCTTGAATACGTTGTTTTAACATTTCTTCAATAATCATAGCAAGTTCTTCTTTATATTCTTCTGTTTCTCCTAAATACATGCATACACTTAAAAATGGTGATTGTCCATTAGTAGTAGTCATTGAATTAATTTGATATTGGAAAGTTTGAACACCATCTGTTATTTCCTTTGCTAAATCCTCTTTAGCATATTTTTCACATTGTTCCTTTGTAAACTTTCTATTTTTATATCTTTTTAAATAAGAATTATAACTATCTCTAACAAATGGTGCAAGATGAGTCATTGTAATTGTTGCTCCACCATATTGACTTGAAGATACAGCTGTAATTAATTGTGTAGCAATAGTCATTGCTGTTAAGAATCTGTGAGGTTTATTAATTAAAACACCATTAATAGTTGTTCCATTTTCTAACATATCTTCTAGATTTATCAAGTCACAATTATGAAGTGCGTTTTGTGCAAAATAGTCTGCATCATGGAAATGGATTATTCCATCATCATGTGCTTGAACAATATCTTCTGGTAATAAAAAACGTCTTGTAATATCTGTACTAGTTATACCAGCTAAATAATCTCTTTGAGTAGTTACTATAGTTGCATTTTTATTAGAATTTTCTGTATTCCAATATTCATTTTCGCCATTAATCAATTCTTTGATTGATTGATCTGTAGTATTGCTTTGTCTTACAAGTTCCCTTGTATATCTATATGTAATATATTCTTTTGCTAATGCATATTTCCCAATAGTCATTAACTTCATTTCAATAATGTCTTGAATATCTTCAACAAGAATTCTTTTCTTGCCAAGTCTTTCAATATATTTAATTATATTTTTTATTTGAGTTTCAGAAGCTCTCTCTTCTTCTTCAACTTCTAAATTAGCCTTTGAAATAGCTTTTTCAATCTTTTCTGGACAGTAATCTACCATGTGTCCATCACGTTTAATTATTTTCATTTTTTACCTCTTCTCTACCTTACAAAAAAATTGTAACATAGGTTCAAAAAAAGCAATGTTGCAATTGCAACAATAAAGAAAAAATGATAATATTAATGAAAGAAGGTGTAAAATGAATAACTTATTTGACAAAATAAATGCCAATGAAAAGGACGAAATATTACGTCAACTTGAGACACATTACTTTACATTTAAAAAGAATAATTCCGTACTTTCAGCTCTTATGGATGAAAATATAATTTGTGTCGTTGAAAATGGCTATTTACAACTTATTAGGACTGATTATAATGGAAATACTACTATTATTGAAGAGTTAGAAGAAAACTCTGTATTTGGATCAACAATCTCTTCTATTAAAGGTAATGACTATGACATTATTTCTAAAGAAGATTCTACAATATTAGTCATTGAATATAATCATATTTTAAATAACAATAATAATGCTTCTTATTACAATCAGTTTTTAAAAAACCTTTTATCAATTACCACTAATAAAATAAGTGATCGTAATGAACGAATAGAAATACTAACCAAAAAAACAATTAGAAATAAATTACTTGAATATTTTAATATCATATCTAAAAAAAATGGTTCAAAGCATATTTACTTACCATATAATTTTAGTGATCTAGCTAACTTCTTAGCAATTGATAGATGTGCAATGACTCGCGAAATGAGTCATTTAAAAGAAGAAGGTTTTATTGAAGTAAAAGGAAAAAGAATAACTTTACTTTATTAAAAAAAGCATCTAAGATGCTTTTATTCCATTACTTGGCCACCATTATTATGAATTACTTGCCCTGTAACATAACTTGAATCATCGGATGCTAAAAATACAAATGTTGGTGCTAGTTTATATGGCATTGCTGCCCTTTTCATCGCTGCATCAGCACCAAGAGAAGGAATTTTTTCTTTTACCCAACAAGCAGGTTGCAATGGTGTCCAAAAATATCCAGGGGCTATTGCATTAACTCTTATTTTTTTTGTAGCCAAATTTCTAGCTAATGATCTTGTAAATCCAACTATTCCACCCTTAGTAGTTACATAATCAATTAATTGTGGTTCTCCATAAAAGGTTGTGACTGAAGAAAGATTTATAATTGATGCTCCTTCTTTCAAATAAGGTAGAGCTTTTTTGGTTAAATAAAACATTCCATATAAATTTACTTTCATTGTGTAATCAAATTGTTCATCACTAATGTCCTCTAAAGAATCTGCTTGATATTGAACTCCTGCATTATTAATTAAAATATCTATTTTGCCAAAATATTCTATCGTTTTATCTACTATAAATTGGCAGAAGTCTTTATTAGTAATATCTCCTTTTAATAAAAGACACTTTCCACCTAGTGATTCTATATATTCTTTTGTTTCATAAGCATCTTTATCTTCATTTAAATATGGTATAACTACCTTGCATCCTTCTTTCACAAAGAAAATAGCTGCGGACTTTCCAAGTCCACTATCTCCACCTGTAATTATTGCAACTTTATCTAATAATTTATTACTCCCTTTATACTTAGGATTGTCGAATATTGGTTTTGGGTTCATTTTATATTCCATTCCAGGTTGTTCATTTTGAGATTGTTCTGGTGCAATAATATTATATTTTGTACATTTTAATCCAAAATTAGAATAATACTTATAATAATCATTTCCAAATTTATAATCAAAATCCATGTTTATACCTCCTAAAAATATTATATGTTTACCCACATATTAAGTTAAAAAAATAAAGAATCACTTCTTTATTTTATTTTTAAGTAAATATATAAACATGCCGATTTCTGCACCAAGCGTATCAATAAATACATCCCTAATTGCTGCACTTCTACCTGGTACAAATAACTGATGAAATTCATCAGTACATGCATATGTAAAACATATTAATAAAGTAATTAATATTTTTTTTCTTAATGAATAATCAAATTCTTTTAAAAAAGAAATAATTAATAAAGCTAATATGAAATACACAGTAAAATGAGCACACTTACGAACAGGAACAAATACTTTTTTTATAAATTTTTTCATTTGATCATTTGTAATATTTTTATGAGTAATCTTATTTGTTGCTTTAACCACTTTAGTTATTAAATTTGTTGTTAAATTATCTGAATCGTTTTTTACTTGATTAGAAAAATTAAATATAACTAACATTCCAACAATAATTAATACAAATTTTACTGTTCGTTTCATGTGCTCACCTCCCTACTTACTTTTAGTTAAAAATTTTAAATAATATTTAAAATTATCTGTTTTGTAAAATAATAATAACAATATAATATTTGGAATTATTAAACAAATCAAAACATTGCCAATAAATTCTAAATATAAATTATTAAAATTAATTAATGTAGATATATAATATGTTCCACTTGCAATTAAAACAAAAAGTATTATATACCCTAATGTCTCTTTTGTATATGATAAATAATTTCTATCAAATAATTTTTTATAAACATATTTAGGATAAGAAAAACACCATAATGATAATCCACTTATAATAGTTCCCATAAATACTCCAGCAAGGCCGTATAATTTAACTAATATAACACTAGCTACAATATTAATAGTTGATTCAACTAGTGGGACAAATCTATCCTCAAAATATATGCCTGCTGCTTCTTTAAAAGTACTATATGAATTTCTCATCATCTTTTGATAAAAATTAAAAACTAGAACAGTTAATACTATCAAACTTAATAAATATTTTTCACCTATCCATATTGAAATAAAAGATTGCATTATTACTAGCAATGAGACTCCTGAAAAAGTTGCTATCCAAAAGTTCAAAAATCTAACTTTTTTAAAAACATCATATGCTTTTTCTTTTGTTTCATTAACTAACATATTGCCAACACTTGGAGTCAAAGCAGTTAGAGCTTGTCCAAACAAAACATTAACTGCATTTATGATTAAATAATAATTAGAATATAAACCAACAGTTACCAGTCCTAAAAACTTAGAAATAATTATGTTATCTGTTCCCATAACTACAAATGCACCAATTTTATGAAAAAATAAAGCTTTAACTTTCTTAAAAATATCTTGTTCCACTTTTTTGTCTAAAGGTTTAACATCATTTTCTAATAAATATTTATAATTTTTATTAGCTTCAATAGTAATCATAATATTTTCTAATACTCTCATTATTATTTTTACTACTAAATATAAATAATAATTTTTAGTAATAAACAATACTATTAATTGAAATACATTTAAAAATATTGTATATCCAATATGGATTATATTAATAATATAATTTTTTTGATCAGCATATAAAATACTTCTTTTATAAGATAAAAAATATGAAAGAACTATATCTATTAAAAATAATAAATATACTAAAACTATGTTTATATTAATCGTTATATCTTTTACTATTAATGGTAAAAAAGGTATAACGATTAAGCCAAGAATTAAGACAATAATACCTATAATACTATAACTCTTTTTATAGAATTTCATTAAAGATTTAATTTCTTCTTTATTATTATTTGCGATTGGTTTATAAAGATTATAGATAATAGCACTACCTACTCCTAATTCTACAATACCAAGCATAGATATAATATTAGTAAATAAACCATTTAATCCCAAATATTCTGTATTTAATATTTTTATAAATATTGCTTGAGCAACTAACCCTATTACAATAATAATAAAATTAGATAGCATTGAAGCAATAGTATTTTTCATTGAATTTTTAGTTCGCATTGTTATCACCTAATTCTTTATATGTATTTTAATTTTTTCAAATAATACAAATAATATATAATGTTTTTTCAGTAATAATTTATATTCTATTTTTTTTATTTTATTTAACATATTGTAATTAACATTCATTATTATTTGATTATTTAATAACGTATATATATTAGAATTTATCTTGATATTATTAGCTATATAAATATCTATTTTACTAATAAAAATATAAAATTGATTAATATCTAGCAATGCATTTATTTCATGATTTTTTGGAAGCAATTCATTTTTCAATTTATTAAAAACTAAAATCATATCTTTTAAATTATTATAAACATTTTTTACATTCTTTGATGAACTTTCACTATTATCTCTATAATGATAAAATTCTTTATTAAGAAAAAAAATATTTTCACTTTTTTGTAATAGCTTAATATAAAAAAGTGTGTCTTCCATATATTTAATATTTTCATCAAATAATGGGCATATTTTTTTCTTAAAAAGTAATAGTGGCGTATAACAATTAATTTTTTTACCTGAAATATCAAATATTAAATTATATACCAAATCATATTCTTTTTTTCCTATTTTTCTATTGCTAAAAGATTCAGGAATTCTTTCATGCTTAATTATTTTAGTATCATTTACAATATCATTTGCACATCTTACTATATCAGCATTTTCTTTTTTTAACATATCGTGCATAATTTCTATCATATTTTGATCAATATAATCATCACTATCAATAAAAATTATATATTCACCTTTTGCTATAGAAACTCCGAAATTTCTTGAATAAGAAACTCCTTTATTTGTTTGATTAATCACAACAATTCTATCATCACGTTCTTTAAAAAAATTGCATATTTCCAAAGAATTATCTGTTGATCCATCATTAATAATGATAATTTCAAGATTTTGATATGATTGTTTAATTATTGAATTTACACATGTTTTTAAATATTTATCAGAATTATATACAGGTATGATAACACTTATTAAATCATTCATTTTTTTCTTCTTTCTCCTTTATTAAAAATTGGTTATAAAAACAACAAACATACATGATATTAATTATATATTTTGTATTATAAAAATCAAAAATACTTGCAAAAAGATATAAATATAGATACATTTTAAAAATGTATTTTATTTTTTTATTTTCATTTAAATTTATCTTTTTAATTAATGAAATATAAAAAATTAAAAACAAAATAAGTGCTATTAACCCACCATTATATAAAATTTGCAAGAAAATATTATGAACATGACTAATTCCAAATTTAGCTAATCTCACTTTAAATAATTCCTGCCCATAACCTAGTATAGGTTTTTTTTCAATGAATTCTATAGATTTTTTCCAAATAATGGTACGACCTGACATCGTAATATCTTTTTGAAAAAATCCTAATATTGAAGAAGTTATATTTCCATAAAAATTAAAAATTAGTAATGAAGATGTCAATATTGCTAAGCAAATAAATGGTATTTTAGAATTAACAACCCTATTTAATATTTTATTATTTGAAAAAAGTAAAGCAATTAATAGCAAAAACAAACTGACATAAGCTACCGTTGATTTAATATAAAAATAAGCAATAAAATTTATAATAATAAAAATATAACATCCTATCGATATTTTATTATTTTTATTTAATGAATTTGCAATCAATAAAAAAATTACTGTAAATGCATAAAAAAATGAACCATTATCATGCTCTAGAAAATAATAATTTCTATCTCCTATCGCATCAATAAACATACCGTTTGGATAATATATAAAAAATGATATTATATTTAAAAGTATTAATATTCCAAACAAAATAGATAAATATTTTAAAAATGCGTCTTTATTTTTTTGAAAAAAATAATTTGAAAGAACAATAATAGAAAAATTATTTAAAAACAAATAGATTGAATCCTGGAAACTTCCATATTCTTTATTCAAAAATGTTGATAGAACAAAAACTGCTTGAAACACTATTAATATTAAACTCGTTTTATTTATGTTTTTTTTCAAAATCAATATTATTATAGCTATTAGCCAAGAACCTTTTAGCCAATAATTAAACACACTTTGAAAAAAAGGATTTAAACAATAAGAAGCAGGTTGTAGATATGGAAAGAAGCAGAAAAATAATAAAACAATATATAATAAATCATTTTTTTGTTTTTTCAAAATCAAACATCTCCTTATTTTTCAAAACTTGATTTTTCCGGTAAAATCTTTAAAAATGCACTTTTCAATGTTTTTAATGTATCATCAAATTCTTCATCTGTCATTGGTCCATCATTTATTGCAATAATTTTTCCTTTTTGCTTTTCAATATAATTTGAAATATCGTATTTTATGCTTTTAATTCCATCTCTATCTATAAAAAATGATTTACCAAAATTGCTTTTACGATTAACAAAATTTCCTTCTGCAAGTTGCCACTCTCTACATAGCCAATGACTTAAATCAGTAGCTTCTCTAAATTTATGACTGCAAGTATTTTCTAAAGATTTTTGTTCTAATTCCCATATTTTATCAAATGTTTTTTTATTATATGAAATGCTTAAATGATGTTGATAAAATCCTGGAAATCTAGGACATGGTAAAAGTGTAATTGTTCTTAGCATTTGTTTTCCATTTTTAATATTAATCCATTTATGCCAATTTGAACTGATTGATTTATGAAAATCAAAATATTCATTTATAATAGCAACATCATTTATACAAAAAAATTGACTTATTAAACTCTTCTTAGGGCAATGTACATTTAAAGCACAACTATCAACAGGAATATTATTAATAAAAAAATCCTTTTCTTTTGTTTCGTTAATAAGATAAAAATCATCATTGAAAAGAACAAAATTTTCACTTAAGTCCGATATTCTATTTATATTCAATTCTATTACATTTGAATTGAAAGTTGGTAAATATTTTTGTGGAATAAAGTCTTCATGTTTCACTATAACAATTTTTGGATTAGTAACATCTAACCATTCCGGAATATGCCCCCATGTTATAAAATAAATTTTATTGACCCATGGTGCAAATTTTTCTACGCCTCTAAACCAATATCTTAATAAATCCCAATCTCTATATCTATAAATTGTACCATCTGAATTTTCATTAACATCATATTTATTTTTTTCTCTTAGCCAATTTTTATCATTACCATCAACCCAAGTGACAACAAAATCTATTTTTTCCATTATCTTTTCCCTACTTTCATACCAATTAATCTAGCTGCCATATCAAATGGATATCTAAATAGTAAACCTATTTTTTTATCTTCTATTATTCTTTTTAAAACGTATTTAGCTAATTTAGAACCACTTGAATTTGTACCATATTGATCTAAATAATTATTTTGCTTCATAAATTGTCCAGTCAATTTGTATCTTAAATAAAGATCTTTTAAAGAAAAATTATGAGAATGATAAACTACAGATTCTGCACAATATTTAATTTTTTTATCGTTCATTATCAACTTATATGCAAAATACATATCTTCATTTATAGGTAAATTTTTATTATCATAACCATTTAATACTTTAAAATCTTTTAATAAAATAGCTGCAGAAGCATCTGAAGAAAAGAAAGTTTTTAATCCCATAGTGGCTATATCTTTTTTACTTTTAATAAATGATTTATCAGGATAGTTAGCTTCTCTAGTATATTTTTCAATATTATTATATTTTGATATTTGTCTACTATAAGTAGCACTCACTTCATTATTAACAATAGGTTTCACTAATTCTTCAAGCCAGCTATTTGATTCAATTATAATATCTTGCGTCACAAAACAAATAATATCAGCATCACTTTCCATTGCTGCCTTTTCTCTTACTAAACTATGTGAATAATCTTTTTGTTCAATAACCTCATATGATGCATTTATTTTTTTTAATATGTTTTCTGAATTATCAGAACTTTTTGTTAATATGTATTTAATCTCATTTAGATTTACATTTTTTTGATTAATAAGTGAACTATTTAATCCATAAATATATTTTTCTGCATTATATAAAGGACATATAATATCTACTTTCATAAATTCACCTCGTTACTATATAATTATATCAAATAAATACCTGTAATTAAATAAAAAAAGATTTATTTAAAATAAATCTTATTTTGCTCCATCTCTTTTAAGTACTGAAATAAATGTTTTAACTATTACTTTAATATCAAGTTTAATACTTTGATTATCTACATAATATAATTCTAATTTTTTTCTTTCAGTATAATTTGTTTGACTACGTCCATTACATGCCCACCATCCAGTTAAACCAGGTGTAACACTTAAAAATTTTGCTTTTTGTCTTCCATATTTTTCAATTTCACCATCAATTATTGGTCTTGGACCTACAATACTCATGTCTCCATTAAAAATATTTATTAATTGTGGTAATTCATCTAAAGATGTTTTTCTTAATATATTTCCTATTTTAGTTATTCTTGGGTCATTTTCTAGTTTAAAATTATTTTCCCATTCTTCTTTTATTTTAGGATCTTTTAATAATTCTTCTAAACGTTCTTTTGAATCAGTATACATACTTCTAAATTTATATAAATAAATATATTCGCCATTTTTACCAATTCTTTTATGTTTATATATAACTTTACCTTTTGAATCAATTTTAATAGCAACAGCTATTAATAAGAAAACTGGGCTTAATAAAATAATTGCTAAACTTGATAAAATAATATCTCCAAGTCTTTTTATAAAGTGATAAAAAACTTTTTTATTTACACTTTCTATACTTTCAACAGCTACTAATGCATCTGTATGCATATCAACACCCCCAAAACCCCAATGTTTTATTGGCCTCAATCCTCTAAAACATTTTTATTGACATATGTATTAACACTTTTTTACAAAAAGTCAAGTAATATTATATTTCTTTACGTAAAAAAACACGATTTTTTTATTAAAATCGCGTTTATTTTTCTAAATCATCAATAAATTCTTGAAAGAATTCTGGTAAATCGCATTCAAAATGCATCTCTTTTTTAGTAATTGGATGCGTAAATGTTATTGTTTTGGAATGTAATAACTGTCCAAACACAGTAGCATTCTTATTATTGTATAATGGATCATTAACTACTGGATACCCAATATATGCCATATGTACTCTAATTTGATGAGTTCTTCCAGTTTCTAATTGTAATTTAACTAAAGTATAATCTTTATATCTTTTCAACACTGTTAAGTGTGTTATAGCTTTTTTAGAATTTTTAGCAGATATACACATTTTTTTTCTATTTATTTCATCTCTACCTATTGGAGCATCAATAATTGCTGTATTATGTGGAAATACTCCTTTTATTAAGGCATAATACTCTCTTTTTATATCATGTTTAGCAAAATCTTCTGATAATACTTGATGTGCTCTATTAGATTTAGCAACAAGCATTAATCCGCTAGTATCTTTATCTAATCTATGAACTATTCCAGGTCTTTCTTCACCATTTAAATCACTTAAATTATTTGTATAATCTAAAAGCCCATTCACAAGTGTATTACTTTTATTACCACTTCCAGGATGCACTACTAAACCACTTGGCTTATTAATAACCATAATATCTTCATCTTCATAAACAATATCTAAATCCATTTTCACTGGTTCTATATTGATTTCTTCATGATATTCACCAGTTATTTCAATAATATCTCCTATTTTTACTTTATAACTATTTTTTACTAATTCATTATTAACTAAAATTAAGTTATTTTCCAAAAACTTAGATATTAATGATCTTGAATATTCTGTATTTTCGCTTAAATATTTGTCTAATCTGTTACCAGCTTCATTTACTACTAATTTTTCCACTTCTATCTTCTCCTTTAATTATTGCTATAATAAGTAAAATAACACCAATTACTACAGCCATATCAGCAATATTAAATATTGGATAATCATAATTAAATATATAGAAATCAAGAAAATCTCTTACATATCCAAATAACCATCTATCAATTAAATTACCTACTATTCCACCTATAATCAAACCAAATGCTAAATCATTTCTTTTATTTTTTTTAAACAAAAACATAAATCTATATATAATTATCAATGAAATTATTGAAACTATAATTAGAAATGTATTTCTATTATTAAATAAACTCCATGCAGCACCATAATTATTTAAATATCTAATATAAAAGAAGTTACTAATTACTTTTATATTATCTCCAACTTTCATAAATGCTGAAATAAAGCCTTTACTTAATTGATCTAAAAATAATACTATTGCTGAATATATAAGTATTTTTTTATTCATTTTTTTCACCAACCTAATTATATTATACCCAGAATTATAATTCAACTAATATAACATCTTCCCCAATTTTAACTATTTGTTTAAAAGTAATATTGGATTCTAACTTCGAAGAAAAAAATCTAAATATTCTTTTTTGTTCAACAATGAAAAATTGAATTTGACCTTGACTATCAATTTCGGCATCAACAATTCTCCCTAATCTTTTTCCATCTTTAATATTTACAATATCTTTAACTTGTAAATCTGCTAAACGCATATATACCACCTACTAAAATATATGTTTATTTAAAGAAAGAATACTTTTATACTTTTGATTAAAAATTTATTTAAAAAACAAAATATAAATTATTTTGTTTTTAACATCACAATTGGTTTGTAAGAGTCATTATCTTTTTGATATATAGCTATTATTTCATCATTATATTTTAAAATAACTTTATCTTCTTTAATAGACAAAATGACTTTAGCACCATTTATTATCTTATTATATAATTCTTCATCAATATCAAGAATCCTATAATTTAATATTTTTTCGATATCAATAAAATTGCTTTCATCTACTTCTTCTAATAAATAAGAATCTTTAATATCAAATAAACCTTGTTTAGTTCTTTTTAATTCTTCCATAGTACCAACTGTATTTAATTTAGTACATATATCTTCAATCAAACTTCTAATATAAGTTCCTTTTGATACATTAACTTTAAATTTTATAATGTCATCATGAAAATCAATTAATTCTATATTTGAAATAAATATATTTCTTTTAGGAAGTTCAACTTCTTCGTTATTTCTAGCATATTCATATAGTTTTTTTCCATTTATTTTAACAGCAGAATATATTGGAACAGTTTGAATGCTTTCACCTAAAAAAGTATTTAAAACATCTTTAATTATAGAAGAAGAAAGAGTAAACTCTTTCTTTTCTATAATATTGCCTGTTACATCGCCAGTATCTGTTTTAATTCCTAATTTAATAGTGGCTTCATATTCTTTATTGTATGAAGTTATTTCATCAACTAATTTGGTATATCTTCCAACACATATTACTAGTACCCCGGTTGCAATTGGATCAAGTGTTCCAGTATGACCTATTTTTTTAGTTCCTAGAATTTTATTTAATCTATTTACAACATCTCTACTAGTAATACCTTTTGGTTTATTAACAACTAATATTCCATTCATAATTATTTTTCTTCATTTATTTCTTTCAAAATACTTTCAATTCTATTTCCATATTCAATTGATTCATCATAAACAAATTTTAATTTAGGAACTATTCTTATATCTATTTTAGATGCTAATTCAGTTCTAATAAATGAAGCAGCTTCATTCATTTCTTTTTCCATTTGAATATTTGATAAATCACTAATACTTGTAAAATATACTTTTGCAAAACTTAAATCATTGGCAACATCACATGCTGTTATTGTTGTTGTTTTCAAAATATTATCTCTTGAATCATTTGCAATTATTTCACTAATGACTTTAATCATTTCCGATGCAACTTTTTTTGATTTTAAACTTGCCATATTATCTTTTAACCTCTACCATTTCATAGTTTTCAAGAATATCTCCTTCTTTGATATCACTATAATTTTCTAAAGTAATACCGCATTCATATCCTTTTTTAACTTCTTTAACTGTATCTTTTTCTCTTTGAATAGATGCAATTTTACCATCATATATAACTATGCCATCACGTATAACTCTTACACTAGCACCATTTTTCATAATTCCATCTGTAACTGTTACACCAGCAATGTTTCCAACTTTAGAAAATTTAAATATTTTTCTAATTTCTGCACTACCAAGAATTTTTTCTTCAAATTCAGGATCAAGCATACCTTTCATTGCTAATTCCATTTCTTCAACTGCTTTATAAATTATAGTATATAATCTTATATCAACATTATATTCTTTAGCAATTTCTTTTGTAGAATTTGCTGGGATTACATTAAATCCAATAACAATTGCATCTGAAGCATTGGCAAGAACTACATCACTTTCAGTTATAGTACCTATTCCTGATCTAATTACCTTAACTTTAACACCTTCAACGTCAATTTTTTCTAAAGCATTTTTTACTGCTTCTTCACTACCTCTAACGTCAGTTTTTAAAACAACATTGATTTCTTTTTGACCAGCATTTATTTTTGCGAATAAATCATCTAATGATAATGTTTCTTTTTTATTTTTAGATTCTTTTGCAATAGCATATCTTTTTCCAGCAATGTCTTTTGCTTCAGATTCAGTTTCAAAGGCCATGAATTTATCACCAGCAACTGGATTATCAGAAAGTCCTGTAATTTCTACAGGCATAGATGGACCAGCTTCTACAATAGAATCACCACGATCATTTTTCATAGTTCTAACTTTACCAAAAGTTGTACCTACTACTAATGGATCTCCTAATCTTAAAGTACCATTTTGAATAAGAATAGATGCAATTCCACCAATATTTTTATCTACTTTTGATTCAATAACAGAACCAATCGCATATCTATTTGGATTTGCTTTTAAATTATTCATTTCACTAATAGTTAAAATTGTTTCTAATAATAATTCAATTCCTTCACCTGTATGAGCAGATACTTTAACAAAAGGATAATTTCCACCCCATTCTTCTGGAGTAATTCCAATTTCTGACATTCCTGTCATAATTTTATCAACATTTGCTTCAGGTTTATCAATTTTATTAACTGCAACAACAATTGGAACGTTTGCAGATAGTGCATGATCAACTGCTTCTTTTGTTTGTGGCATTACACCATCATCTGCAGCTACAATAATAATAACAATATCAGTAACACTTGCTCCACGGGCTCTCATTTCAGTAAATGCAGCATGTCCTGGAGTATCAATAAATGTTATTTTGTCACCATTATGATCAACTTGATATGCACCAATATGTTGCGTAATTCCACCGAATTCAGTTTCAGTTACTTTTGAATTACGAATATAATCTAATAAAGTAGTTTTTCCATGATCAACATGACCCATTATTGTAACTACTGGAGGTCTTTTAACTAAATCTTCTTCTTTATCAACTATTTCATATTCTTCAAAATTTGCAACATTTTGAGTTTCTTCTTTTTTTAATGTTTTTTTGTATTCTAAAGCAATTATTTCTGCATTTTCAAAATCAATTGCTTGGTTAACAGCTACCATTAAACCTAAACCCATTAATTTTTTAATTATTTCACTGCTATTAATATCAAGTTCTTTTGCTAAATCACCAACAGTCATTCCTGTTTTATAAAGTATTATTGAATCATCTACAGCATTTGTTGATAATTTATCTTTATTCTTATACATTTGTTTTCTTTTATTCAAATATTCTTCTTTAGAAACTTGAACTGCTGAACGTTTTTTTAATTTTTGCTTTTTAGTAGTATCATTAATAGTTTTTATATTAGATATTTCCATAATATCATCTACTACTTCATCTATTACTTCTTCTTCGTCCAATGAAACATCTTCTTCAGTAGAAATTAAATTAATTGCATTATCTAATATGATAATATCATCTTCAGTTAATTCATCTTCACCGCTTTTTACTTCTATTCCCAATTCAGAACATCTCTTTAATATTTCAGCAACAGTTAGATTTAAATCATTTGCATAATCTTTTACGCTCATCATAATGATGCACCTTCTTTCGTTATTTTGTTATATCAATTAATTTTTCAAAAATTTCTTGTGGAATTTCAATTTCAAGAATTCTCTCTAAAGCTTTAGTTTTTCTTGCTTTTTCAATAACAGTTACATCTTTTTTTAAATATGCACCTCTGCCATTTTGTTTTCCACTTTCATCAATTACAATTTGTTTTTCTGGTGTTCTAACAATTCTTATCAAATCTTTTTTATCTAATTTTTCTTTTGTTATTACACAGGTTCTTTGTGGTATTTTTTTCATTAAAAATCCTCCACTCTATTATTTATTTCCATCCTCATTAATTTGAGCCAATGTTTTTACTTCAATTTTGTATTTTGTAAGACGGCTTGCTAATTTAACATTAGTACCTTTTTTACCAATTGCTAAAGATAATTGATTTTCTGGAACAATTGCTAAAGCTTCTTTATTTTCTGCATCTAAAATATTAACAATAACATTTTTTGCAGGAGATAATGCATTTTGAATGAATTCTTGAGGATCTTCACTGTATTTTACTAAATCTATTTTTTCACCGTTTAGTTCTTTTAAAATATTTCCAATTCTTGATCCTTTTTCACCAATACAAGCACCTATTGCATCAACTTTTTCGTTAGTTGAGAATACTGCAACTTTACTTCTAATACCTGCTTCTCTTATAACAGCAAATAATTCTATAGTACCATCTGCTAATTCTGGAATTTCGCTTTCAAATAATCTTTTAACAAAACCAAAATGTTTTCTTGATAATAGAATTAATGGTCCTTTTGTATTTGATTCAACTTTAGTTATATAAACTTTTATAGAAGTTCCCATTTTTACAGTTTCATTTGGAATCATTTCTGTTTTTGGCAAAATTCCTCTAGTACGTCCTAAGTCAACATAATAATTTCTAGAATCTTCCATTGCTAATAATCCAACCATCATTTCGCCTTCTTTATCAGCAAATTCATCAATAATACTATTTCTTTCAGCTTCTCTTATCTTTTGAGTCACTACTTGTTTTGCAGTACTTGCTGCAACTCTTCCAAAATCTTTTGGAGTTACTTCTTTTTCTATTGTTTCTCCAATTTTAATATCAGGAACTATTTTTTGTGCATCTTCTAATAAAATTTGAGCATCTAAATTAATTTCTGGTTCAATATCAATGATATTACCTTCTTCATCAATTTCTTCTGATCCTTCATCTATTTCATCTACAACAACTAAATATGAAAATACTCTTATTTCCCCAGTTTCTCTATTTATGTCTACTCTTACATTTGTTTTTGAATCAAAATTTTTCTTATATGCAGTTGCCATTGCAAGTTCCATTGCTTCATAAACAACATCTTCACTTATATTTTTTTCTTCTACAATATGATTTAATGCTTTAATAAATTCTTTACTATTCATTTTCATTACCTCTTTCTTTACTTAAAATATCCAAAATATATTCATCATCAATTAAATCTAATTCATCAATAATTGGGTTAATAATATTTGTTGCTTCAACTATTGCATCCAAATCAATTCCATTAACTTTATCTAATACAATTCTCAAAAAATTATAATTATTTTCTCTCTCCCAGGTAACTGAATCAATTATTATATTTAATTCATTCATTGGTTCCAATATACTTTGTTTTATTTGTTCTAAAATATTTTCCATATTGCTCCTTTCAATAATAAAAGTGGGAATTTTATGTCCCACTTAAATCTGTTACTCATGATTATATCACAATATATTAAAAAAAGCCAAATATTTATTGAAAAAGAAGGCTTTTTTATTAATTTTAGTATTTTTTTAGATAAAAAAAGGAAATCACAAATTTTTCTTGTATATGTATAATGAAAGGAGGATTTTATGAATCATAACATTAATAATCTAATAGAAAAATATTTAAGAATAAAATCCATGGGATATGTTAAATCAATTTCTAAAGCAAAAAATAGTGTTGGAGCAACATTAGAATCACTTTTAGGTTCTTCTGGTGGAGATTTTCCTATTCCAGATTTTAATGGAATAGAAATTAAAGCAATTAGAGACTATGATGATGTTTTTATTGATTTATTTAATGCAGGACCGGACGGAAGTTTCGTATACCCAACACAGTATTTAGCTGAAAATTTTGGATATCCTGATAAAGATTATAGAAATATCAAAGTATTTAAAGGTGAAGTTGATTCTATCCATAAAAAGAAAATCGGATTATTTTATAGTTACAAATTATTTGTTGATTATTTTAATAAAAGAATAATACTTCAAATATATGATTATAAATATAATTTAATCAATGATAAAATCTATTGGGACTTTGATAGCATTAAAGAAAAGCTCAATATAAAGTTACAATATCTAGCAGTTTTTACAGTTCAAAAATGTTTTTCAAATGATTATTTATATTTTTTATTTAATGATTTAAAAATATTTGAATTAAAATCTTTTGACGTTTTCCTTAGTTTAATTGATATCGGATTAATAACTATACAATTTAAAACTGGTGTTGCTAAATCAGGAAAATATATAGGAAAATTTCAAGATCATGGAACATCATTTAGAATAGCAAAAAATAATTTAAATAAATTGTTTAATAAATTATATGATAATTAAATTTATTTGTATTGGTAGTGCACAGTCATTGAAAAAGCAAACAATTTCTTGTTTGCTTATTTTTTCAATGGTCGAGAAGACAGGATTCGAACCTGCGACCCCTTGGTCCCAAACCAAGTGCACTACCAAGCTGTGCTACTTCTCGAAATGCAGAATACTAATTTATTATATCACATTTTATATTTTTTGCTATAAAAAATTAAATGGTGCGCCCAAAGGGAGTCGAACCCCTAACCTTTAGATCCGTAGTCTAACGCTCTATCCAATTGCGCTATGAGCGCATTTATTTAAAATGCATATTTATTATATAATGCCAAGTGATAAATTGCAAGATTTTTTTTATGTAAGACTTTGACACGAAAAAAACTCAGTTAAATACTGAGTTTTGTTATTACGATGGTGTCCCGCCCGAGATTCGAACTCGGGACCCTTTGATTAAAAGTCAAATGCTCTACCAGCTGAGCTAACGGGACAATTATGATGGCTGCCTCGGATGGACTCGAACCATCGGAATGTCAGAGTCAAAGTCTGATGCCTTACCACTTGGCTACGAGGCAATAAGAAATGGTGGAGGAACATAGATTTGAACTATGGAACCCTAAGGAACAGATTTACAGTCTGCCGCGTTTGACCACTTCGCTATTCCTCCAATAAATGGTGCCGACTGAGGGAATCGAACCCCCAACCTACTGATTACAAGTCAGTTGCGCTACCAATTACGCTAAGTCGGCACATGGTGGGCGCTATAGGACTCGAACCTATGACCCCCTGCTTGTAAGGCAGGTGCTCTAACCAACTGAGCTAAGCGCCCATGCACTGGACATGATTAACTATACCAAAGACAATTAATTATGTCAATACTTCTTTTGAACTTTTTTTATTTTTTTTGAAATTTATTTCATTTCTATAAAAAATTTATCATACCAAATCAAGAAAATATAAATATTATATATTAATCTTCCATTGTTTTTAATATTATTAAAATGATCATCCAAAAGTTTATTTATTGCATTTTTCTCAAAAAATTCATTTACATATTCTTTATTAAACATTTCTTTAATTTTTTTATAATATTTTTCTTCTCTAATCCATTTTGAAAAAGGAACTGGGAAACCAAGTTTTCTTCTCTTAGCCCAATCTTCGGGCATTTTTTCATTTGCAATCTTTCTAAATAAATATTTTGTTTGCTTATTTTTTATTTGATATTTCGTTGGAATTGTTTTTGCATATTCAAAAACTTCTTTATCTAATAATGGAACTCGTAATTCTATAGAATTAGCCATAGTCATTTTATCAGCTTTAAGCAAAATATCTTGTGGCAACCAGAAATACATATCAATATACATTTTTTTAGTTATTTCATTTTCACCTTTTACTTTATCATAATATGGTTTTAAAACATCAGAAACCATCATATTATCTCTCAAATCTTTAGATAAAATAGAATTTATATCACTTTCTTTAAAATTGCTTCCATGCCCTATATAACGTTCTTCTATTGGCTTTCCATACATAATCAAAGTATTTTGCCCTGGAAAATGTGGAAATTTTGAAGCAATAAACCCATTAAATCTTCTTAAAAATAACGGTAATAATTTATATATTTTTAATATAGTTGGTTCATAATATTCATTATACCCTGCAAACATTTCATCAGAACCTTCTCCTGATAAAACAACTTTAACATGTTTTCTTGCCAATTCTGATAAAAAATACAACGGAACAGTTGAAAGATTTGCATGTGGTTCATCCGTATGGTATTGAATATCGGGAAGTGCTTTGAAAAAATCATTACTGCTTATATGCTTTTGATAGTTCTTTATATTTAACATTTCTGATAATTCTTTAGCATACGTGGTTTCATCAAAACCATTTTCACTAAATCCAACTGAAAAAGTCTTATCCGGTTTAGCCACACTGACAACGTAGGAAGAGTCAACTCCGCCTGATAAATAGGATCCAACTTCAACATCAGAAGTCATTTGATGATATTTAATTGAATCTTCAAGGATACTCGTTAAATCATTTTGCATTTCATTAAAACTATTAGATTTTTTTTCAAAGTTAATATCGAAGTATTTTTTTATATTCAATTTTCCATCTTTAAGAACAAAAAAGTGTCCAGGTTTTAGTTTAAATACATTCTTAAAAAAAGTCTCTTCAAAAACTGAGTATTGAAAAATCAAATACATTTTCAAGCATTTTTTATTCACTTCTTTTTTAAAATCTGGATGACCTAAAAATGCTTTAATTTCAGACGCAAACATAAATTCATCTTTAGTTTTATAATAATAAAAAGGTTTAATTCCAAAATGATCTCTTGCCCCAACCACTTCATTTTTTTCTTTATCATAAATTACAAATGCAAACATTCCTCTTAATTTCGGAAATAATTTTGTACCATATTCTTCATATCCATGAAGAATTACTTCAGTATCTGTTTCAGTTTTAAACTTATGTCCCTTCTTTAACAGTTCTTCTTTGATTTCCATATAATTATATATTTCACCATTAAAAACAATAACCATAGACTTATCTTCGTTATAAATAGGTTGCGTACCCTTTTCACTTAAATCAATAATAGATAGCCTTCTATGTCCTAAAGATACAATAGAATCGTTATAAAATCCTTCAGCGTCAGGGCCTCTATGAGCAATTCTATTTGCCATTTCTTTTATTATTATTTCTTTTTTGCTTTTAGTTTTATTATCAACAAATCCAACTATTCCACACATAAAAAATCACTTCCAATAACTATTTTTATATTCTTTATAATAATGTAGCCACCTTTTTCTCAATAACAAAAAACGTTTGAAATTTTTATCCTGTTTACAATCCATCGGTTTAACCATTATATGCTTTTTCCATAAAGTCAAAGCCTCTTTTTTAAATTTATCATTTTTACAATATTTTTTCAATATTCCTTTAGGGACAAAAGTTAATAATACCTTATCTTTTAAAATAGATAATTTTAATTCTTTATCAAAAATAATATCATTTGCCATTATTTCTATTAAATTACATCCTAATGGAGTTACATAGTAACTACATCTTCCTTGGCGTGCATTTATTTCTAAAACTTTAAAAGTATTATCTCTCTCATCATACTTCATATCAATTTCAGCAAAACCTTTATATCCTATATTTTCCATAAAATTAATAATATCTTTAATTTGCTTTGAAGTATTACCATTAAAAGTATTAAAACCATTTATTAAAACTGCAGCATTTCCCACCATTGATTTAGTTTGTTCCTGCAAACCTATTTGGGCAAAAGAAATCATTTTACATTTAGCATTTTTATCTAAATAAACAACACTATCAAAAAGATAACTATCATCACCAGGAATAAACTCTTGAATTATCATCCTATCATCATAAGAACTATTTTTTATACATTCAATTACATTTTCCAACATTTCTTGATCTAATATTTTATAAATTTTATTTTTACCGTTAAAAGTAATATGATTATATTTAACCACATTTGCAGGTTTTAAAACCATTGGAAACATTACATCTATTTCATTAATATCATCTTTTTTACAATCAAAATATATTGTTTTCGGAAATTTCAAACATGAATTTTCATAACTTTTATAAAATTTTTCTTTATTTGTCAACGTTTCAATTATTTCAATTGAAGGTAAATTATAAATTAAATTATCAGCAAGTTTTTCTTTATTTTTTGAAATAAATTCTGTATAAGTTTCATTAGTACTAATTAATAACACTTTTTTTGATTTATTAATTGCTGCATAATTATTAACTATTTTTATAAATTCTTTTTCTACCCAAATATTTTCATTATATTCAATCGTTAAAATATTTGAATATTTCGTAAAAGCAAGTCTCGTTTTTCCGATTAAATGTGGTTTTATATTGTATGCTTCATAACAACATCTAGCCATATAATAAGAATTAGCATCGCTTCCAAGTATTAGTATTTTAAAATCCATATAAACCTCCATTTATTAATATTTTATTTCAATTAATTCATTGTCCTTTTTATGCACTCTAGGTACTCTAGTAGAAATCATATTAAATACTCTATAACTATTACAATTCAAATTTTTACATACTTCTTTTATTGTAATATTATCTCCAATTATCTCTACTTTATCATTGTTGTGAACTGCACCATCAACTTTTACCATTAGCATATCCATACTATCCGCAACAATTTCATATTTTTTATTATTTATAAAAACATATTTATTATTTTTAGTAACTCCATCAGCATAGCCAATTGGAATTATAGCTATTTTGGCATCCTTATCCGCAAAATATTTTGCTCCATATCCAACAAAATCATTTGCATTAACTTTCTTTATACTCATTATAGTGCTATATAATTTGAATGCAGGATTTAAATTCAAATCATTTTTAAGATAAGTTTTTGAAATATTATATTTTTTAATCAATCTTTGTCTTTTTATTTTTCTTATTTTTCCACGTAAACTAGTATCATCTACAATATTTTGAGAAAAACCATACATGATAATTCCTAATCTTATTCCATTTACAAAATCTAGTTTTTCATGATTAACTAAAGTTAAACTACGTCCAACATGAACAATTGGAATTTTAGTCAAATCTACATTTTTAGTCATTTTCTTGAAATTTTCAATTTGTTCATCATAATATTTATCAGATATTCCAGAAGTAGCTAAATGTGTATATATTCCCTCTAAAATTATTTTTTTATTATTATTTATAATTTCAACACATTCTTCAACTTCTTTTTTTCTATTTATTCCTAATCTATTCATACCAGTATTTAATTTTAAATGAACATTAATATTATATTCCAGTTTCATTTCATTTAGTTTTTTCAAATAATCAAGACTTTCAACAGTAATTGTAACATTATAATTAATGCAGTCATAAATATACTCTTGATCAATTACCTCTAAACATAAAATAGGAATTTCATTGTTATATTTTCTAATTGATATTGCTTCTTCCAAAGAAGAAACCGCTAAATAATTAATTCCACCTTCTATTAAAGAATTAACTATTTTAATCCCATGATTATAAGCATTATTTTTAACTACTCCAATGTAATATTTATAATTGCTATACTTACTTTTTATTTCTTTAATATTGTTTTCTAAAACATCTTCATCTATTAAAGCATACGTTTTTCGATACATCTTTCATCATCCTTTGTTTTCAAATTATATCATAGCTCTTCGTAAAAAACACATTTTACATTAAATAATTTATAGCTGCAATCACGACAATTATTAAAACAATTATACAAATTATCAATATCCCTAAAACTGTATTATTTTTAGTTTCATTATTTTTGCCGTTAAATACGCCTTTTGTCATATTATATTTTTCTGTAACATACTCTCCTCTATGTCCATCTTCACCCATTCTGTTTGTTGTAAATGTTATAGATTGAAGACTTTTGCCACAATATGGGCAAATAACTTTGCCAGAAGGAATATTTTTTCCACAGTTTTTACAAATCATTATTATCACCATATTCATTATATCAAAAAGACAACTGTTTTAATAGTTGCTTTTATTTTTCATCTTTTTATAGTAATCATATAATTGTTTAAATCTATTAAAATGAATTACTTCACGTTGTCTTAAAAATAGTAATGGTTCAATAACTGCTGGATCTTTAGCTAAATCTATTAAATGTTCATAGCTTGCACGCGCTTTTTCTTCTGCTGCCATATCTTCATATAAATCTACTAAATAATCTCCTGAAGAAGAAATATATGCAGTTGTAAAAGGCACTCCGTCCGAATTACTTGGGAAAATTCCTTTACCGTGTTCAACATATGTTGTTCCAAGTCCAGCCGCCTCTAATTCTTCAACTGTTGCATTTTTAGTTAACTGACTAACAATTGTTCCAATCATTTCGCAATGTCCTAATTCCTCCGTTGCAATATCATTTAGCAATGCTTTTCCTCTATCATCAGGCATTGTGAATTTATGTGAAAAATATCTTATAGCTGCTGCTAGTTCTCCTGCTGATCCACCTAATGCTGTAATAATATATTTTGCCATTCTTAAATCTTTTTTAGTGATATTAACTGGAAAATTTGTGTGTTTAACGTAACTATACATAAAAATTACCTCCATATCTTTCCCAAGGCCATGGTTCTTTTACCCATTCAAAATTAGAATATTTCGCTTGATCTAGTGAAAGTGGCCCATACATTGAAGCATAATCTTCTTTTAATTTTTTATATTCTTCAACATATTTTTTAAATAAATTTAACGCATTCATATCTTCAGGATATACATCTAAATATAAATCCAAATCGTTAAATGCAAATTCTTTTTCCATAATTTCAAATAACATTTTTTCTTTTGCATTAGCAGGTTTTAATTCTTCTATTTTATAATTTTTATATGGTATATATTCATCTCTAAACATATTCCCCTTTAAAAAGCCTTCTTTAGATGTGAAATATTTATCATGATTCATTATCTCTAATTTATAATTTTCAATTGGCATTTGATCTTCTAAAAAACCAAAATCTATATTAATATCATTTCCGTCAAAAAACATATCTTTACCTCCTAAATTATATTATGTTATTTGTTTAGAGCAGTATATGTTTTAGCCCAAATTATTTGAAATTAGAAATAATTACATCAATTACAAAAAGACTTAAAATAATAAAAGTTAAAGTTTTAGGAATTTTTTTAATCAAATTACTAATTTTTGGAACAATATAATACATTGAAATAATTGCTAAAATTCCCCATATAAGAGATATTTCTAAAGACATAAAATGTCCTATATTAAATAATAATTTATCATAGTTCCAATAAGTTTTTTTAAATATTAATTGAATTAAATATCCACCTACTCCCTCCAAAAAAGTTAAAAAAATAGTTATAAAAATAAAATAAACAACTTTTTCTTTAAAATTCTTATAATTAAATTTTTTAATAAATAAAAAAACAATGATCATTATTAAAACTGCAAAACCATAAATTGGTGTCCAAGGTCCATATAAAATTCCACTATTATAATTTTTTCTAAACGAGAAAGCTAACAAACTTTCTAATATATATCCAAAAATCGAATATATAAAAAATAGATTAATATAATACATTAAATCACCTATTATTATTTTGTAAATTACTTTACAGATGATACATATAAATTGAATTTACAATGAATATAATTATATGATAGAATTAATTTAGAAGGATTGATACTTATGAAAAATAGATATATTCCATTAAAAAATTATGCTATTGCTTTAATGATTGTTGTAATAGTAATTTGTTTAGCAATTTATTCATTAAGTTGGTATAACATTTACTTAAAAGAACAAACAAGAGAATCTTATTTAATTAAAACAAACACAGTAAGTATGCAAATTACAAACATAAAAGATATTGATACTATTTTGAGTGAAGCTCCAAGTAGTTATTATATATTTATTGGATTTAGAAATTCAAATGATGAATTAAAATTAGAAAAGAAATTAAAAAGTGTTATTGATAACTACGGATTAAACGATAGTTTTTATTATTTAGATGCTACTAGTATAAAAACTCACAGTGATTATTTAAATGAATTAAATACTGCTTTAAAAATAGATGATAATTCATTAAAAAATCTTCCTGCAATTATTTACTATAAAGATGGTAACGTTAACAAGATAATTAATAGCAGTAATGATAAGATGTTCAATATTGATACATTGAAAAATTTAATTTCTAAAAATGAATCAGAAAAATTAAGTCAGTAATGACTTTTTTTATTTTTGTGTTAAAATATATTTTGAAGGAAATGATTATTATGTTAAACGTAGTTTTATTTGAACCTGAAATTCCAGGAAATACAGGAAATATCATGAGAACATGTGTCGCAACCAATACGGTTCTTCATTTGATAAAACCTCTTGGATTTTCTCTTGATGAAAAATATATAAAAAGAAGTGGCGTCAATTATATTGATAAATGTAAATATTTTGTTTATGAAAATATCGAAGATTTTTTTGAAAAAAATAAAGGAACTTTCTATTATTTAACTAGATACGGCCATAAACCTCATTCTGATTTTGATTACTCTGATATAAATGAAAATATATATTTTATATTTGGAAAAGAAAGTACAGGAATTCCAAAACATTTATTAAAAAATAATTTAGACCATTGTATGAGGATGCCAATGACTGATAATGTGCGAGCATTAAATCTTTCAAATACTGTTGCAATAATGTTATATGAAGCTTTAAGACAACAAAATTATCGTGATTTGCTATTTAATGAACCTCATAAAGGAATAGATTTCTTAGAAACTTTTGAGGGTGAAGACTAAAAAAATAAAGTATTAAACTTTATTTTTTTTATTTTCTAATATCGACTTTCTTAAAATATCAACAGGAATAACTGTAACAGCTAATAAAACTACTATTAATAATTCTTTTAAGGTTAATCCATAAGTTCTAAATAAATTACCACCATAATATATCAAATAAATTTGAACTAATGCGATAAAAGAAAACATAAATAGAAACACTTTATTTTTCGTAATATTTGCAAATAAATTTCTTCTTGTTGTTCTGGCATTAAATGCATTAAATATTCCTATAAAAATAAATAGTGCAAAATACGCAGTCATTAAATATTTATTATTATCTCCTACTCTAATATAATTTCTAATTAAATCACTTTTTAAAAATAATAAGCAAATTAAAGCCGAATATAATCCAATAAAAATAATCTCAGAATACATATATTTATTTATTATAGGTTCCTTTAAAGTTTTAGGTTTTTCTTTCATAGTTTCTAATAAAGGAGGTTCAAAAGAAAAAGCCAGGCCAGAAAATGTATCCATTATCATATTTATCCAAAGCATTTGAATTATTGTTATTGGTGTAGTTACTCCAACAAAAGGCCCTATTATTGATAAAAATAATGCACAGAAATTTACTGTTAATTGATAAATAATAAATTTTCTTATACTTTTAAAAATAGTTCTTCCAAATAAAATTGCCTTACTAATAGATAAAATATTATCATCTAAAATAATAATATCCGAAGCTTCTTTACTTACCTCAGTTCCACTACCCATGGCAAATCCAACATTGGCTTTTTTTAGTGCTGGAGCATCATTTACACCATCGCCAGTCATACCAACTACTAAATCCATTTCTTCAATTAATCTTACAAGTTTACTTTTATCTTGTGGCATAGCTCGAGCAATTACTTTTATGTTAGGAATCATGCTTTTTATTTTATCATCTGTATATTTATTTAATTCTTCACTCGATAAAACTAAATCAGTACTGTTAGAAATAATTCCACAATCTTTTGCTATTGTTCTTGCAGTTTCTTTTGCGTCTCCTGTTATCATAATAATATCTATTCCAGCATTTTTAATTAAATCTATACCATCTTTAGTTTCACTTCTTAAATCATCTTTAATACAAATAAATCCTAAATAAGTAAGTGAAGATAATTTTAAATTATTCTTACTTGTTGCTAAAACAACTACTCTATTTCCTTCTATCGTATATTCTTCTATTTTCTTTTCAATATCTATTTTATTTAAAAGAATTTTTTCCTTACCATTGTTGTCTAAATACTTAGTACAATGTGGTAAAATTTTTTCACTAGCTCCCTTAAAAAAGCAGGTTTTATCATCATCATTAATTTTAACTGCAGAATATTTAATTTGACTATTAAATTCTATTTTATCTAATAACTTATATTTCAAATCAGTATATCCAATAAATTCTAATAATGATTTATCTGTAGAATTACCACCAACAGCATGTTTTTCTTCGTCAAAATTACTTTCGTTATTATATAATAGCGAATTGAAAATTAATTCATTATTTATTCTATTACTTGATTTTATAATATTACTATTTGAATCTATAATTTGAGACACTTCTAATTTTCCCTTAGTTAAAGTTCCAGTTTTATCTGTTAATAATATATTTAAATTACCTGCAGTTTCTATTCCAACCAGACGTCTTACTAAAACATTATTTTTTAACATCTTTTTCATATTTGAAGACAAAACCAATGTAATCATCATAGGTAATCCCTCAGGAACAGCCACTACAATTATTGTGACACTCAAAGTTAAAGCGTATATTAAATAATCTGCCATCAAATGAAAATCTTTTAAAGTTAGTATAATTCTACTTAATTCAAAATTATTTTTTATTACAATAACTGAAAATAAGTAAGATAAAGTAACTAATCCTGCTCCAATATACCCCATTATGCTAATTATCTTTGCTAAGCTACTTAATCTTATTTTCAATGGTGAAGTTGGAACATCTTCTTGTAATTCTTTTGATATTTTACCATAAATAGTATTATCTCCAACTTCTTTTACAATCATTTTTCCACTTTTACTATAAACGACAGTTCCACGATATACTTTATTATAATCATATATTTTTTGAGTATTAACACACGCTTGTTTTAAAACTTCTTTTGATTCACCATTTATTGCAGACTCATCAACAAAAATACTGCCTTCAACTAAATATCCATCTGCTGGAATTTTATCACCTTCATTTAAAATGATAATATCTCCAACTACAACATCATTAATAGATTTTATTACAATTTTATTATTTCTTAATATTTTAATTTTTATATCAGAACTTTCTTCTTGAAGTTTTCTAAAAGCTGCTTCACTCCCATATTCTGAAATTGTTGATATAAAAGTTGCTAAAAAAACAGCAATAAGAATCCCAATTGTTTCAAACCAATCAAAATCTTTGAATAAAAACACAATTTTTATCATTAATGCTATTAATAATATTTTAATTATTGGATCAGCAAAAGATTCAATTAACAATTGTAAAAATGTATGTTTCTTTGTACTAATTATTTCATTACTGCCAAACTTTTTTTTACTTTCAATTACTTGTTCATTACTAAGACCAGATAAAATCATTGCTTGTTTTTCCTCCTAAAAAACAATATGATTGTTATCAAATATTTATAACAAAAAATAAATAGCAATTAAGCTATTTATCCAATTCTATTTTTAATTAAATCTGCACCACGTTTAGGATCATCAAACAATATGTCATAGATCATTTTATCTTTCTTTAATTCGTTTATAAATTTTATTTCTTCTTTTGTTATTGGAGTGTATGTTGTATTATTATTTTCATCTTTTATTTCAATTAAATTATCTATTCCTAGTAAATAGTCTGAGCTTACTGCAAAAACATTTACTAAATCTATTATTGTTTCTAATGAGGGACTTCTCATTTCTTTTTCATAACAACAAATTGCAGATTTTCCTAAACCTAACATTTCACCTAACTCACCTTGAGTTAAACCTTTCTTTATTCTTAAATTTTTCAATCTTTTTCCATTAATCATATTTACACCTCTATGTACCTTGATTATAGTTTTCAAAGTTTTCAATATGTTAATAGTTTACCTAGTGCAAATATAATTATTTCTTTTCTTCTTTTTTATTTTTTGATGAAGATGCTAAAAAAGTAACTTTTTCTGCAACAACTTCAGTAAAATATTTGGTTTCTTTATTATTATCCTCATATGAAGAAACTTGTAATCTTCCTTTTATTCCTACAACATCACCAGAACGGCAATATTCACATGTATTTGCAGCTATTCCGTTCCAAAGACTGCAATTTATAAAATCGCTATCATATAAACCTTCAGTATTTTTAAAAGTTCTTTGAACAGCTATAGTTATAGATGTATGTTTTTTACCATTGCTAGTTTCTTTTACTTCAGGATCTTTAGTAAGTCGACCAACCAAAACCACTTGATTTAACATGATTCCTCCTTTCTTAACATGAGTTTTATCATATAAAAAAAAGACTGTCAAAACAGTCTTTTTCATTTTCTTTAATGATTTATTAAGCAAATTTTGAATTTTTGTTTAACAAATTTTGGATATTATTTTATCAATTTTATTTAAAAACAATAATTATTAAAATTATTAATTTTTTAACAATCTATTTAATTCAACAGCATATTCCATTGGCAATTCTTTTTTAAAATCATCAACAAATCCCATAACTAATATTTCTTTAGCTTGGCTTTCACTTAATCCTTTACTCTTTAAATAAAACATTTTTTCAGCACTTACTTTTGAAATTGTTGCTTCATGTTCAATTGTAGAAGAATTATTTTCCAATATGTTTTTAGGAATAGTATCACTTTTAGAAAATTCATCCAACAATATGGTATCACATTTAATTGTTGCAACGCTATTTAAAGCATTCTTTGTAATTCTAGTAGTTCCTCTATAATTACTTATTCCACCATCAGATGCCAAAGATTTTGCTACAATATTTGATTTAGTATGTTTTCCAATGTGGATCATTTTTGCACCAGCATCTAAAACTTGATTTTTTTTGGCATATGCAATACTAATTGAATTACCTACAGAATAATCACCTTTTAAAATACAAGATGGATATTTCATAGTAACTCCACTACCTAAATTACCATCAACCCATTGCATTAATCCTTTTTTTTCAACAATAGCACGTTTAGTAACAAGATTATATACATCATTTGACCAATTTTGAATAGTATTATATTTACAAGTAGCATTTTCCTTAACAAATATCTCAACCACACCAGCATGTAATGAATTAGATGCATAACTCCTTGCAGTACATCCTTCTATGTAAGAAAGTTCAGCGCCTTCATCAACAATAATAATTGTTCTTTCAAATTGTCCTAATCCTTCTGTTTCAATTCTAAAATAACTTTGAAGAGGTCTATCTAATTTTGTATAAGGAGGAATATAAATAAAACTTCCGCCACTCCATACTGCACCGTTTAAAGCCGTATATTTATTTTCATTATTTTTAACAAGAGTATTAAAATATTGTTTAAATAAATCAGGATATTTTTTTAAAGCATCATCAGTACTCATAAAAATAATATCTTTATCAGTTTTTTGATGATGATAAACGACTTCACTTTCTAATTGATTTGTTACACCATCTAAATATTTCTTCTCTGCTTCAACAACACCTAAAGTGCAAAAAGTTTCTTTTGTCTTTGTATCTATCTCTTCCCAATTATCTTTTGATGTATTTTGAGTTGATTTATAATAAACTATATTATCATAATCAATATTCAATTCAGGGCCAAAAGTTGGTTCTTCCATTTTTTCAAAAATATGAAAACTTTCCAAACGAAAATCTGTCATCCATTGGGGTTCATTTTTCTTTTTACTTAAATTTATAATAAAATCTTCCGTTAATTTTTCTTTCATAATAATCACTTTAAATATTATAACACAAAGTACTATTTAAACAATTGAATTATTATCTTTTTTTTGATACAATTCCTATAGTAAGATAGGAGGAATTCATATGGATAACATTAACATTTCTAACTATCACTTTCTAAAAGAATGGATTTCTTTAAATCCAAATTTCGTTGGTTTAGAGTATTCAACTAACAATTATTTAATTTCTGGAAAAGTAAATATATTTTTGAAGGATTTTCTAGTTGAAGAGTTATTAAATAATGAATATTTTAAAAACAATATCTACTCTATGTCAAAAGAAGAATTTATAAATATTATTAAGATTCATGTTCAATCCCAATCTTTGCTTAATTCTTCTGAAAATAATCTTAGTGAGAATTTAAATATTAATAATTCAGATTATATACGAAAAATTTCAATAAACGATAATAGTAAAGCATTAATTATTACCTCTTCCGGAAATAATTTAGTAATAAATAATGTTCCATATTCTAAGGTTGTTTCAGTCTATTCAGATGAAGTTGAAAAGTGCAATTATTATGTTCCAGTAAAATATTTTCTTAGTAAAATTATAGATTCAGATAAAATAAAATATTTTGAATTAATAAACAGTTCTAAAGATATTAATATTGAACAATTAAATTATTTAAGATCATTTGAAAAATTCATGGGTATTTTATTAAAAAATGAAGATAAAATTATAGGCTCTGCAAAAGACTTGTTAGATATGTATAAAAGAAATTTGTTTTCTCTATCATTATTAGAAAATTTAAACTCCAATCAAAAAAAAGCTGTTAATACATATTATGACATAATAAATTCATATATTGATTCTAAAAATAAAGAAACTGAAAAAGAAGAACAAGTTTACAATCGTTCTTCAGTTGGTTATTCTTCTTTAGCACTATTATTATCAGTTATCTTTATTGCTGGCTTTGCTATTGCTTTTTTAATATTATTTACTTAATTACTAATTTTTTAGTAATTTTTTTATTATTACTAATAATACCATTATATAAATATAATAATCATTTTTAAATGTATTAGGTAATTTAACTTGGATTTTATCATTACTAATATTTTTAACAGAATTATCATTTAAATTTATCTCATCGTCCAATTCTTCAAAAACACCAGTTTCTTCTAACATTTTGTCTTCCAAATCATCTTTTCCAAATATTTCTTTTTCATCTATTAAATCTTCTGAAACTTTTTTTTCTAAAAACATATTTAATTCTATTACACGATTATTATTGTCTAATATATAAGACGTTTCATCATTAATATCTAACTTTATTACATCGCTTTCATAATTGTATTCAAAAGAATTATCATGAATTAAATTAATTAGATATTTTCCATAACAAAAATCTTCTGCAAAGATTATTTTTCCAGTATCCAATGTACTATATTTAATTATCTTATCTTTATAGTTAAGTTCAAATTTTATATTCTTAACAAACTCAGTAGTTTTTTTATCAAATACGTTTAATATCACTTTATATTTAATACGATTATTTTTAAAAACTAGTTTATTATTTTTATTGTTTTCTACTACATTTAATTCATAGTCATCTATTTTATCATATCCAAAATATGTTGTTTTTTGATGTAATAAATATTTACCATATGGTAAAGTGAATTTTATTGTTCCATAGTTATCAGTAAAATAACTTCCAATAAGAATATTATCGCTAGAAAAAATCTCAAACTCAATATTTTTTTCATATTCCATAATGCTTTTTTCATCATCATTTATTACTTTTATTATTTCAAAATTTTCACTTATTACTTTTTCATAAATATCTAATTTAACATTATAGCTATTACTATTAATATCAAAATAATATTTTACATCATCCAATAAATAACCTTTGCTAGCTTCTAGTTCTTTTACATAATATGTTCCTGCAATTAATTTTGTATCAAAGTTAATCAAGCCATTCTTATTAGTATATTTATCTTCTAATAATTCGTCATTTAAATTATATAAACCATATTTAGCATTTTCTAGTGTGGCATTACCACTAGGAATATTTGTTTTAGAAGTACTATCTAATTTTTGTATAGAAATATTTCCATATACTTTTTCTACCACATATCTTATATCAAATTTCTCATAATCCCCGGGAAGTATTAAATTCTGATTTGTTGCATCAATATATACTGTTGGTTTATTACCAAATCTTTTTTCTTCTTTTGTTAAAATCAAAAATGAATTATTAGGATCAGTTGTTGATAACTCTATTGAATTATTATTTTTAACCCCAGAAATATTTGGCCCATTATTAATAGAATATTTATCTAATACATTATTTTTATCATAAAAATAGTTTTTCTCTCCCAAAAAAGTTGATAATTTATTACTACCAAAATCAGGAGTTTTATAATGATTTAATACGAGTTTATTTAATTCTTCCATTTCTTGTTCATATTTATTTATTCTATTTCCATTAAGTTTATCAGTAAAATAAATATCGTAACCTAAATTATGTGATTGCCAAATCATAAATTGAGTAATTACATACCATTTAATATCTGTATGTTCTTTGTAGCCATAACCATAATAAGCTAATAGCTTAATTCTTTCATATTCACTGCTTGTTAAATTAGCATAGTTTGCTTGATTAGTATCATATCCTTTAATTATTGATGTTGAATCCATTGATGTTCCTGGTTCAATACAATATACAAAACGATTATCTCTATTTCTTACAATCATAGTCATTTGCTGATATTTTGTTTTACCGTTTTTACTTTTGTTAACATATTCATTGCTAATCCACATCCCATGTTCATTAAAAGTGTCGCTATATTCTAAAGCACTCACATTTTTCAAATAAAATAGTGATAAAATTATTACTAATAGTAAAATCTTTTTCTTCAATTTTCTCTCCTTTTTTACTACATGGTTGACTATTATAATAATTATTTTTTTCTTTTCAATAGATTCGACAAAATGTGACAAATGTTTTAATAAAAATCAAAAAAAAGAGACTATTTAGCCTCTACAATTAGTTTCATCGCTGTTTTTTGTTCACCATTTATTAGAATATCATTAAATGCTGGTATTACTACTAAATTATCTCCTGATGGTGCAACAAATCCCCTTGCTATTGCTATAGCTTTTATAGCTTGGTTTAAGGAACCTGCTCCGATAGTTTGAATTTCAACTATTTTATTCTCTCGAAATAAATTAGCTACAGCTCCCGCAACTTTGCTTGGATTTGATTTACTGGATACTTTTAAAATTTCCATATTTTTATCTAATTCCTTTCTAAAATAAATATATGTTTTAAATCAAAAAAAAGAAGAAAAATTCTTCTTTTATTTATTTTCCCATCTAGCAAATATTCCACATGGTAAAACTAGATTTGAATCACTCATATTTATTCCTAATTCATCACTTGAAATAATTCCTTTATATTTTTTATTAATTGTTAAATTTAAAACATCTTCTAAAATAGTTTTTGAAAGTCCTGTTGAATATGTATTAATTAGGAATAATAAAGGATCATCACTTAGTAATTCTTTACATAAATCAACTAATTCAAATAAATCATTTTCTATATTCCAAACTTCTTTATTAGCTCCTCTTCCAAAAGAAGGAGGATCCATTAGGATCATATCATATTTATTTCCACGTCTAATTTCTCTTTTAACAAATTTTACAACATCATCAACAAGAAACCTAATATCTCTTTCTTCTAAATGATTTGATTTAACATTTTCTTTAGCCCAATCAATCATTCCTCTAGATGCATCCACATGAACAACTGAAGCATTTTCCATTAATGCAGCTATACTTGCAGCACCAGTATATGCAAATAAATTTAATACTTTAACTTTCCTATTTGCATTTCTTATTTTTTCTCTAATTAAATTCCAGTTGTATGCTTGTTCTGGAAATAATCCAGTATGTTTAAATCCCATTAATTTTAAATTAAAAGTCATATCTTGATAATGAACTTGCCAATTAGATTTCATTTTTGAATTCTTAATATCCCAAGCTCCGCCACCAGTATTGCTTCGATTATAAATTGCATCTATTTTATTCCAATTATTTTCACTCTTTTTTTCATTCCAAATGATTTGAGGATCTGGTCTTAATAATTTAACACTATTCCAGATTTCTAATTTCATTCCTTTAGCCATATCAATAATTTGATATTCATTAAAATCATTAACTGTCTTCATTATTTAGTCTCCATTAAATAATTTGAAAGTGGATCAATTAATTCTAATATTCCATGAATATAGAAGAAAAATCCAATAAAAATTATTTGTATATTCTTTGAATAATATAAATTCAAACAAGTTAATAATCCAGTAATAATAAATAATCCTAATGTTATTACTCTTATAATCCACATTTTATTTTTTCTATCACTATAATAATCACATTTTTTGAATTTAATTATAGACATTAAAATTATCCAAACTAATAACATTAATACTATATTTAATGAAGTTGAAAATAAATTAAAAGCTATTCCAATTATTCCTACAATATAACTTAAAATACTAGTAAATAATCCTTCATAATCTTTGCTTTCTTTTGTTAATATAAATTGAATTAAATTTATTGTTGCATAAGCAATCATTGTTACAAATAAAATTTTATCAATACTATTAATTTTAAAATTAGGTAATACTATTAAAATTATTCCAATTATTATTAAAATAATAGCTGTACCTAAATCCACCTTTTGTTTTCTTTTCATATAAACACTTCCTTAAAGGTATTATACTATAAAAATCATTTAAACAAAAGTTACTTTTATTTTATAAAACCATTATGTACAAATTTTGTTTCATTAACTACAATAAATGCACTTGAATCAAATTTATTAACAATATCCAATAACTCTTGTTGTCTTTTATTATTAATTTTACATAGAATCAAACCATTTTTATTATCTTTTAAATCAATCACAGAAACAGCAAACTTATTTTCTTTTATCTTTTTTATTAAGTTATTCTGATTTTTATTAGCAATTATTTCAACACTTATTACTCCTCTTATATAATTATTAGATATATATGTACCAATAAAGGTTCCTGTTGCATATCCTAAAGAATAAGCTAATGGAATAAATATACAATTCATTTCTGTAACTAATGCTTCTCTTGCAACTATAAACCAAATCAAAACTTCAAAAAATGCTAATATTGTTGTTATATATATTTTCCCTTTAACCATTATAACTGTCCTTATTGTTCCTATAGATACATCTAAAATTCTAGCCAAAAATATTTTTATACACAAAAAAACCAAAGACATATTTATCACCATTAATATGATAACCAGTATTTGGCATTTTATTATTTTAATATATCCATTAAGTATGGAACAATTTGTTTTTTACGAGATACACAGCCTTCCATATAATAACCTTGATGCAATTCTTCAATATTAAATGCTGCTTCTATATATTTTTTAGCATCTTCTGTATATAAAATATAAGATCCATTTCTAATAATGTCTGTTATAGCTAAAATAGTAAAATTAAATTCTTTGTTTTTAGTTATTTCTTCTATTATTGAAACATAACTTTCTTTATCATCTAATATTCCCTGATAATCTAAAGTTAATATTTGCCCAACAGCAAATGTATAATCATCAGTATGGAATGTTTTTATATCAGTGTTAACTATTTCTTCTTTTGATAAATTTTTCAAACTAGTTCCTGCTTTAAACATTTCCATTGCATATTTTTCATAATCAACTTCAGCAATTATTGATAAAGATTTTACAACTTCTATATCTTTTTGAGTTGTAGTTGGACTTGTTAAAACCAATGTATCAGATAATATTCCTGATAACATTAATCCTGCAATTTCTTTAGAAATTGTGATGCCATTTTCTTTATATAATGTATAAATAATTGTATTAGTACTTCCAACTGACATATTTCTAAAATTAATTGGATTCTTTGTTGAAATATCACCTATTTTATGATGATCAACAACTTCTAATATCTCTGCTTCATCTAATCCTATTACACTTTGATCCGTTTCATTATGATCAACTAGAATAACTTTTTTTCTATTTTTTTCAGCAATATCTGTTATTCTTATTAAACCTTTACAAATATTATTCTTATCTATAATTGGATAGTTATTGAATTTTAACTTGGCACTTTTTATCATAAAGTCATCAAAATAATCATTTTGTTCAAATGTTACCATTCTATCTTGTGTAACTAAGTTTTCTATGTATGAAGAAAGACCAATCATTTTTGCTGTTGTAAAAGTATCATATTTTGTTCTAATAATATTCACTTTATTTTGTTTAGCAATTTCTAAATGATTTTCTTTAATATTTAATTCTCCAACAACAATAATTAATTTAACTCCACTATTAACAGCATTTTCAATAATACTGTGTCTGTCACCAACAATTAATATATCATTTTTTGTAAGATTAACTAATTCCATAAAAGTTGTACTTCTATATGCTGCTGCTAAAATATTACCATCAATTTCTTCATCATATTTTAAAACTTTTTCACCATTCAATGTTTTTAAAATATTATCATAACTTGTTTTTAATTGATTATAATCACCATTAATTAAATATTTTGCAATTACTTTAGCAGTAATTAAACTTATGAATTCATTATTATCAGAAACAACTGGGATACCAGTAATATTATGTTCAGTCATATATGTATATGCTTCAAGAATTGAAGCATGTTTATTAATAAAATAATTTTTATGATAATTTAAATCTTTCATTTGTAATTTTACATCATTTAAATACTTTGGAACTTTAATATTAAAATAATTCAAAACATATTTTGTTTCTAAATTAATTTCTCCTAATACATATGGTTCTGCATTATCTCCAAGTAATCGTTTTAAATTTGCAAGAGCAATTGCACTTGTAACAGAATCTGTATCAGGATTTTTATGTCCAAAAATATATATTTTATCTTTATCCATCTTTATCACATCTCACTATCTTTATTATTATAACTAAAAAAGTCAAAAAAAACTATTACTTATTAACAGATAAGTATTTTTGACTTATATATACTCTCATTTAAGAGGAAAAAAATATATAATGAATATTAAATAAAGTTATTTAATGATAAATAAATTTATAAATCTATAATATTTACTTGATTTCCATGTTCTATTATGATATTCAACAAATCTTCAACTTTTAACCATACTGTGGCTGTATTTTCATTTGGATGAACTCCTACAATATGAGAATCATTCATAAACTCTTTATCGATAAAAAATTGAACTTTTAATTCTTTATCATTTAATAAACCAAATGGTGTAACAGATCCTGGAACTAAGTTCATAATAGACATTAAATCAGTATCGGATGCAAAACTTAAGGCTCGTGTATTATTCTTTTCTCTAAATTTTTTAAGATTTATTTTTTTATCACCTTTAATAGTTATGAGATAGTAATTTCTTTTTTTATCATCTCTAACAAAAATATTTTTACCATCGGCTTCTTTATAAGGTAAATCAATATCTTCTAATTCTTTCATATTATAAACTGCTTTGTGTTCTGTAATTTCATACCATATATTTTTTGATTTTAAAAATTCATATATTTCTTGTTTATTCATATATTTTTCTCCTATTTCTTTCAAAATACTATTCATTTTTATTATAACATATACAAGAAAATTCTATGTATTAGATAAAACATTATTTCAAAAGATTATGAATTGCTAATGCACAATCATCTTTAATTAGTATAACTTGGTCATCAATGTAATAAGCAGTGTTATAATTATGAACTTTTACACCTCCAAAATCATATACCAAAACATACCCTTTATCTAATTTTATTTTTTTATTTTTCATTTTATTTTCCTCCAATTTATTATGCAAAGATTTGTGCACTTTTCTTCGACAATTAAATTATATGATAAATTTTTTCTATTTAAAAGAAAGCACTTTTTTGTAAGATACTAACCTTTTTAGGTATAAACTATAATAAAATCAAAAAAAGATTATACATTTTATATAATCTTTTTATTAAAAAAAAGTAACAATACTATTATAATATGGTGTCCCCGGTAGGAATCGAACCTACATTTGATCCTTAGGAGGGACCTACACTATCCATTATGTTACGAGGACATACAAGTATTTTATCATAAAAATAATTACTTGTTAATTCATTTGACTATATTTGTTCAATATGTTATTATAACTTGCAATAAAAAAAGGTGGTTTTGAAATGGAATTAAATAACGTAATTATTTTTTATAGTGATTCTCCATATATTTCATATAGCAATGGAGAAATTACTATTCAAATTACTAAAATCGAAGATATTGAATATCTTTTGAAAAACAAATTAAAAAATGCTCTAATTGAAGAATTAAGTTATTCTAATGATGAAAGTGATATTTTATTTATTAAAAATACTTTAAAATACTTAGAGAATAATGAAATCAATATAAGTGATATTATATCTCCAAATATAATATTACACCCAGAAAATTTAAATAAGGAATATTCTCCATTAAGTGATATGTTTGAAGAAATTATTTATAATATTAGACAATTAAAAGATATTGAAGTTTATCATTTTTTAAATAATAATAAATTTAAAGATAAGGCTATTTTTCTATATAAATATAATAAAATTGGTGGATGTAATTTTGAAGATTTAAATCGCACTATTAATAAAACAACTGAATTAACAAATGCCATTGCTAGTTTTGATCTATCTCCGATTGAACAATTAATGTTTGTTTATGATTTAGTTAGAAAAAATGTTTATAAAGATAATACTGGAGATTGTGAAGAATCAAGGGATTTAACAAAAGTTTATTCAGGAAATAATATCGTCTGCGCCGGTTATGCAAATTTATTTGATGCAATGTGTGAAAATCTTGGCTTAGATTCTAAATATACATCCTACAAAATGGAGAATAAAGATCGTGGACACGCTGCAAATACTGTTTTTGTAAATGATGATAAATATGACATTCATGAAATATTTGAAATGGATGCAACTTGGTGTTCAAATTCAAGAGATAATAATTATTTGAATTATTATAGCACTTTTGCGATTCCCGTATTTAAGGCTGAGGAAGTAAAAAAGAAAAAAGGATTTATACTTCAAGATCATTGGGATCGTGTATTAAATAATAGAATTAAAAATTACAATTCTTTTATTGAAAACAAAGCTCCAAAAGCAATATATGGACAAACAATAGATTTAATTTATAAAGAACTTATAAATTTATGTGAAAGAATTGGAGATACTAAACTTGCTAAAGAATGTTTATTTCATAAAAATAAAGGCGATGAAAACTTTATGGAGCAAGTTCAAAAATTTAATAATCATCAAAGAATCATAAATATAAAATCATTTCTTTTATATAATAAAAGAGAATATTTAGATAGATTTATTTCACCTAATACATTTATAAAAATACTTTATAATGTTAGAAGCGTTGAAAATATGATTGACCCTGTCTTGTATCCAAATGATGATGAAAAATTAATTCAAATAGGAATAAATTTTTATGGAGAAAACTTCAAAATGGAATTACGAAATGGTCTATATGAAGTTAAAAACGAAGAAAATAATAATACATTAAAAAAACTTAAATAAGTAAATTATTTAAGTTTTTTATTTTTGAATTGTTAACATGTTAAATGCAAATATAAGATATATTCCGAACATTAAACTTATTTTAAATCTATACATTTCATAAGCTGCCACTGTTTTATCAACCAATGATACAACCCAGCTTTCTGTGTATTTTGGAACTTTATGACCACATGGAAACATGTGAGATTCAATTATATTAGCTTCTAAAGAAGAAATATTATAATATTTAGACGCATTTTCTAAAGCTTTAGATGGATGAACATTTAAAGCATTTACACAGTTTTTAGCATTTAAATCTTCATTTGTATAAAAATCATGTAATAATGCTGCCCTAGTTGCACTTTTATAATTCAAATGCAATTTCTTAGTAATTTTATAAGTTCCCTTAGCTACCCTTAAAGAATGGCCAGCTCTAGAAATACCATGATGTAATTCATTATCTAATTCTTTAAATTTATTATTAATTAAAATATCTTGTGTTATTTTTTCAAATTCTTGTTGATTCGATTTTTTCAAATTATTCACCTCGAACTACTAAATTATATCACAATTATTTCAAAATATACAATTTACAGCACATTACATGTAAATTTTCGTAAATGAAAAAGAGCTTCTATAACGAGAAGTTCTTTATGAATGGAAGCAATTACTTCTTGCTTCCATTAGTATTATATGTAAAAAAATAATTGATATACATTATAATTGTAAGTTTTTTTGATTATCTATATACTCATAAAAATCTTCTATAGAAGTTAGTTCGTTATTTAAATCATTTTCTATGGCACCTACTATTTGAAATTTTTCTCTATATTCAAATACTTGTTCTAATAAATTTTTTAAACCAGCCATTTGATATTCATTTATCTTTTCTGGCAACCAAATAATCAATTCATTTAAAGCAACTTGAATAATAATATCATTAAAATCTTTAACTAAGTCATAAATACTTTTTTCATCGACATTAGTTTTAAATTTTCTTTCATAATAATTTTTTATATCATATCCATGTTGAAATCCTTTGCAAGTGCTATTAAAACTATCGTTTTGAGATATTACCATTACTCCACCATTAGAATTATTAATAGGATTTTTTTGTAAACTATCATCTGTTAATAAAGTTTCTAAATCAAAATTTCTGTATTTATCAAACATTACTTTTTCTTTATTACTTAAACTATCGGTTTTTTCTTTCAAAAAATAATCTAACTTATTTAAAATATCATTATCAATATAATCATAATAATCTACTTGTTTGATTTTAAAGTAACCATCAGTAATATCAAATTTTGAAGTAATTGTTGCTAAATCTCTTTTAAACATTTTTGCAGTCTTTTTATCTATTTTATCGGAAATAACTCCTTGTAGACTATATTGATTATTTAATAAAATCTTACCATCAGAAAACTCAATATTTTTTATATAACGAATTACTGAAAATCCTTGTTCTATACTTCTTTTATATACTTTTTCTAAATCTTTATTTTCTAGTATTCTATTAGTTTCTTCTTTAGTATATGGACTAACAGTATGATTACTTTTATTTTCACGAAAAAGTGATTTAATTTCGTCATCACTCATTTTCAAATCTTTTATATAAAATTTTTCATCTTTATAGAAACATACTTTACCAATTACTCTATCCATATCTATCATCCTTAAATTAAGTATAACTAATTATCTATTTAAAATCAATTTTTAAAATATTTAATTGTAAAGCTTGAACCACTATTTTCTTTTGAATCTACTGTTATAAACCCATTACTCTTTTCAATAATTGTTTTACTTAAAGACAATCCAATTCCTACACTATCTTTTTTAGAATTTTTTGTTTTATAGAATCTCTTAAATATATTTTTTAAATCATTCTGATTAATTCCACAACCATTGTCTTTAATAATCACTTTGGCATACAATTTTGTTTCTTCTAAAAAAATATTTATCTCTCCATTATCATAGGAATGTTCAACACAATTTTTCAAAATATTGGTGATTGCTTCAACTTGCCATTTAAAATCACAATTAATATTTATATCATCCAATCCTATTATATTAATTTTAATATTTTTTAAATCACTTATTAATTCAATCTTCTTTATTGCTTCTATAATTACTTGTTTTAAATTTTCTTCTTTATTAATAAATTGAATTGTATTAGCATCAAATTTAGATAATTTTAAAATTGCTTGAACCAAAAAATTAATATTATTTATCTCTCGATAAATATCTTTGATAAATTCTTTTTTAGTTTCTTCATCCATATTTTCATTATCTATAATATTATCTAACATTATTAAAATTGATGTTATTGGTGTTTTTAATTGATGAGAAATATTAGATAATGATTCTTTTAAATTTTCTTTATCTTTCAAAGAATTTTCTGCTGTTTCTTTTAACATAACTGTTGTTTTATATAATTCATTTTTTAATATTGATAATTCATCTTCTGAATTATCTGAAATATCTAGCTTATAATTTTTCTTATTTAATTCTTCTAAATATTTTGTTATTTCCTTTATTTTTTTATCTTTTTTATTATTATATATTAAAAATGAACTCATAAATACACAATAACTAATAATTAAAATTATTAAATTTAAAATAATATTATTTTTAAAATCAAAATTATTTTTAATAATAGCTGAATCATTTTCTAAAGATATTCCATATTTATATAAATTATCATCATTACTTGTATCATTTATTATATCTATAAATTCATCTTCATTAATTTCTGGATATTTTTCTTTAACACTACTAAAAATATTATTTATTGCATTATTATAATTTTCATTATACTTGTGATATTGTTTAATATTTATTGCAAAAAATATACTTATTGCTATTATTAAAAATATAATACTAATGCCTAAATATTTTTTTAATTCTATTTTATTTTTCATCTTTATCCACCCTGTAGCCGATTCCTTTTATAGTTATAAATATATCAGTTTGTAATTTTTCACGAATTCTTTTTAAATAAACTGTAACTGTATTATCATTAACATCATTACCTGTCCAATCCCATATTTTTTCTATTATAAAATTTCTGCTAATTACTTTGTTAAGATTATTAAAAAATAATGCTAATATTTTCAATTCAAGTGCTGATAAATTAATTATATTTCCATTTTTTGTTACTTCCATTTTATCAGTATTAAAACTTATATCCTTAACTTTAATTATATAATTGGTAGATTTACTTACTATTCTATTAATTCTTGCAATTAATTCTCTAGTTGAAAATGGTTTTGAAATGTAATCTTCAGCACCTAATGATAAACCTTTAACTATATCATCTTCATCGTCTTTAGCTGTCAAAAAAATAGTAGGAATATTTATACTAGTTTTTATTTCTTCAAAAAAATCAAAACCATTACCATCAGGCAAAGAGACATCTAAAATCATAAGATTATAATTATTTTCATTCAAATAATTATTTGCATCTGTAATATTACTTGAATAATCAATTTCATAACCATTTTGATTTAATGAATATATTAAACCTTTAGCAATAGTTTCATTATCTTCCACCAAAAGTATTTTCATGCGTAATCACTTCCTTTTTAATTATAACATAAAATTAAAAGAGAAAATTTTCTTTCTCTTTTAAATATTTTCATTTCTAATTGTTTCTATAGTATTTTGTTTATTAATTTTTTTAATTGAAAATCTCATTATTACAAATACTAATAATAGAACAAATATTATTGCAAATGCAATAGATTTATATGGAATAAAGAATCCAAAATCTATATCAGTTGCAAATGCCTTATATATACCAAATGATCCAAGTAATCCAAGGATTATTCCAAAGAATAATGCCTTTATAGAATAGAACAATGTTTCTAAATTAACCATTCTGTTAAATTCTTTTTTTGTCATTCCTACACTCTTTAGCATTGCAAATTCTTTTTGTCTTAATTCCATATTAGATGTAATTGTATTAAAGATATTTGTTACCCCAATTAATGTTATAACTCCAATAAATCCATATAGGAAAATAGATATAACCAATATTAAACTGTTTTCCATTTTTACTAATTCATCATAATTGGAAACTGATAATTCATCATCTAGTTTATCAATTGCTTTTTTAACTTCATCAGGTTTATCTGAATCAATCATTATAGCTCTAGGTATAAAATCATATTCTTTATAACTATCATAATTCACTATGATATAGCCACCATTATAATAATTTTGTTCTAAACCATTTGGTCTTTCATCAGTAACTTTACCAACTTCTATTTTAAAATCTTTATTTCTAAATGTACCATTAATTGTATCATTTTTCTTATAACTATAAATTCTTTCATTTTTAGTTTGCTTATTAGCATAGTACTGATAATTATCAATAAGAATACCTTTATCCTTTACATCATCATAATTTGCCCCTATTTTTTTAGTATATTTCTTAAATGAAGCATTATCTAAGGCATAAACATATAATGCTTTTTCATCACAGCTTACACCATCTTCTTTTTCTATTTCACAATAATCTAATTGATTAATATATTTTTTATCATCAATTTTAAAACTACCAATATCATCAGCTATATAATTTGGTTCATATAATATTGTTGCACTTTTGATATTAGATACTTTTAATATTTTACTAACCAATTTATCACTATCGTTATTAATATTTCCTACAAATACATTATAATCATATGATTGATAATAAGTATTACTGAATTTAAACCCATAATCAATAAATGAACTCATTGATACAAATATAAATATACTTACAACAAGTGATACTACTGTTGTACGATATTTTTTCTTACTTCTCTTTAAATTTTTATATGCAATCACACCACCAGTTTTAAATAATTTTGAAATAATTTTAGGTGTTCTAAGTTTTCTGTTTTTTATTTTTACATCTGAAGAACTTCTAACTAATTCAATTGGTGATATTTTACTTGCTTTTCTTGAAGAGGATATTGCAGAAAAGAAAATTGTAATCATTCCAAGTAGAACAGCTATTAAAACAACTTCAATTGATATACTAAATACAAATTCAATATTCATTAAGAAGTCCCCTAATAAGAAGTTAACTATCTTAACAAGCACAAAATCTGCAAATATACCAGATAATATTCCCAAAGTTATACCTATTATTCCTAAAGCAAATGCTTCTTTTAATACCATATGTCTTATTTGTCTTTTTGTAGCACCAACACTTGATAACATTCCATACATTTTTGTTTTTTCTGTTACTGATATAGCAAATGCATTTCTAATGCAGAAGATACTTGATATCATTATAATTAATACAACAATTCCAATAATATATAAAAGTGTTCTAATAGTTTCATCACTAAATTTAAAAGCTTGCCATCTTAATAATTCATTATTAACGGTATAATCATATTTTACTTTTTCTTCTTTTTCATAATCTTTTGTTTCTAGAATTTGATTTATTGTTTCATCATATTTACGAGGATTTTTAAATGTTAAGAATAAATCACTTTCACTTGCATCAATTCCAGTAGTAATAAGTGTGTAATAGCTTCCATAAAAATCAAATTCATTATTTGATTTATTGATTGTTCCAACTATTTTAAAAGTATATTCATTACAATCTGATATTTCTTCTTCATCTGAAGAATTAATAAAAGATTTCCCAATATTTAATTTTATTTCGTCGCCAATTTTATATTTATTATTTAAATCTTTAAGTAAATATTCACTTACAACTATTTCATTTTTATTTCTTGGATATCTTCCCTTTCCTAAAGAAATTGATAAATTATTTGCAGTTGTTTCATTTATAGAAAATACTTTTAATAATTTATCTACCTCTCCTTCATTAAAAGAAGATGCTCCAACTTCATTAACCGCATTAATATCAGAAATATTACGATTAGCAGCTACAGTTTTAATATCACTTTTATTAACATTTTCTATTTTTAAATGATAATTTCCATCATACATTTTTTCTCCATCAATTAAAGTTTGTCTAAAAGATGAAGTCATTCCACCTACTGCACATATTAATGCAACAGATAAAATTATACCAATAACTGTTCCAATTGTTCTTTTTTTATTTAATTTTAAATTCCTTAAGACTATATTTTTAAGTGTATCCATTTATTACACCTCTTTTACTATTTTGCCGTCTTCAATTTTAATAATACGATCTGCTATTTTAGCTATTTCTAAATTATGAGTAATCATAATTATTGTTTGTTTATAATCTTTATTAGATTTTTTTAATAAATCAACTATTTCATCACTTGATTTAGAATCTAGATTACCTGTTGGTTCATCTGCAAGAATAATAGCTGGATTAGTAATCATAGCTCTTCCTATTGAAGTTCTTTGTTGTTGCCCACCAGATAATTGATTAGGCAAATGATTTTTACGATCTTCTAATCCTAATACTCTTACTAATTCATTTAATTTTTTCTTATCAACTTTTTTATTATCTAAATCCATTGGTAAAGTAATATTCTCTTCTACATTCAATATTGGTATTAAATTATAGAACTGATAAATAAGCCCAACTTGTCTTCTTCTAAAGATTGCAAGTTCATCATCAGACATTTTATAAATATCTTTATCCTCTATAAATACTTTTCCACTTGTAGGGCGATCAACACCTCCTAAAAGATGTAATAATGTTGATTTTCCACTACCACTAGCACCAACTATTGCAACAAATTCACCTTTTTCAACACTAAATGAAACATTATCTAGTGCAGTAACTTTTGTTGTATTCTTTCCATATATTTTTGTTAAATTTTCAACTCTTAAAATTTCCATAAAATTCTCCTTTACAAATTAAGTATATGAAACCAAAGTGACTATAAAGTGACAAAAAAAGAAAAATAATACTATTTTTCTTTATTTTAATTTTCTTGCATATTCTTTAAATTCACTCAAAGTATTTATTTCTTCTTTTGTTATAGAAGCCAATAATTCAAACTTAAGACATGCTATTACTTTGTCATAATAAACCACTGAATCATGTTGAGCTAAATTTAATTTTATTTCTTTTTCATAATAATTTTCTAAAGTTTCTAGTTTATGTTTTTCAAGTAATATTTTATTACTAATAAAATCATTTTTTTCTATTTTTGTTAAATGCTTTAAAATATTTGTAGTATTAGTTAAATAATCCTTTTTTCTATAGGCATCTAATATTTTTTCTCTTATATCATCCTTTGGAAAATACAAATTATCTATTTCATCACCATCATCAGCCAATAATCCATCAATGATTGAAACTAAATATGGATACTCATATTCATCATATTCAAACTCATATTCATCATAATCCTCATATTGCAAAGAATCACGAGATTCAATTCTATATTTTGTTTTAGTTTCAACATTTTTAACTTTTCCATTTTTAATTCTAAAATAATTTGGGTCAACACATCCTACAACAGTTTTATGTCTTATATAAGAACATTTTTCAATTATTTCTTCTTTTAAAATTTTAAGTTCATCTTGATCTACTGAAACTTCATACTTATTAATTACATTTTCTAATTCTTTAAAATAAATCATACTTCCACCCTCTGGCACCTATTGTAACATAAAAAAAGAATATTAACTATTCTTTTTTAATTTAACTGCAGTTCCATATGCAATTACTTCAGCAGCACCATTCATTACTGATGATGAACCATAACGAACATTTATAATAGCATCTGCTCCAAGATTTGTTGCATCATCAACCATTCTTTTTGTAGCAATTTGTCTTGCTGTTATTAACATTTCTGTATATCCAGTTATTTCGCCACCAACAATAGTTTTCATACCTGCCATAAAATCTCTTCCTATATTTTTAGATTGTACAACTGTACCTTTTACCAACCCTAATGCTTCAATTACTTCTTCTCCTGGTACATAATCAATATTTACTAGCTTCATCTTCTTCTCCTCCTTTGATTTCCTTGATTCTTTGAACTAGATTTCCAATTATTCCAATTAATGGTGTTCCAAAAAGTAAAACCATTATTCCATATAATACCCATGGCATACTGTCTTTTTCAAAAAATTGAATATATGTAAATAATCCAATCATAAATATGAAAAATAACGAAAATATTAAACTAGATATAACTGCACCAAATATTTTCTTTTTCTTATTTGTTTTAACATCTCTCATAGTAAATCCTTTCTTATTTAAAATATTAACTTCTCTTAAATACTTTGTAATATCAATTTCTGAATAATTATCTTGAGAATCAATTATTTCTAAACATAAATTTTTAATCTTTTTATAATTTTTTTCTTCTTCTTCTATTTTATTAATTCTATCCATCATACATTCATTTAATGATAAACTATTATCTTTTAATTTTTTTATATCATTAATAGAAACATTTAATTCCCTTAAAAATTTTATGATTTTTAAAGTCTTAATATCTTCTTCTGTATACATGCGATAATCATTATTTTGATTTCTTGTTGGATTCAACAAACCTTCATCTTCATAATATCTGATGCTTTTTCTTGATAATCCAACAATTGAACATATTTCATTAATTAACATATTTATTCCTTTCATACTCACAATATAAACTATTCCCTACGGTTAATGTCAACAAATTTAAAATTATTTTAATCTTTCTTTAATTACATCATATTCAGTTATTCTACCAATTAATAATGATGAATTATCATCGTGTTCTAAATAGTTTTTATTAACTGCTTTTTCATCAAAATTAGCATAACAATACTTACAAAAATGTTTACACGAATTATATGAACCAATATCTACCATGCTTACACAATTACATTTATTTTCTTTTCTAGCTGTCCATTTTTTAAAATCAGTTTTTCCGGTAAGTAAAAATGCCTTATTAAAGGATATACATTCATCTTTTTTAAATCCATATTCAATTAAATTTTTCTCTTCAAAACAAGTTTGAACAGTCATATTATGTTGGTTTGCTATAGTACTAAAATTTATCCCTATTTTTTTATAATCTTCTTCTGTTAAATTTCGATAGTTAATATTTTTTCTAACATTCTTATAATCGTCGATAAAAGATATTATTATATGTTCTACATAACCATCAAGTAATGAACACATTTTATCAAATGCTTTTATATGATAATCAATTGTATATTTATCATCTATGAAGATAGGATCATATCTTACATACGTATTTTCAACGCCAATTATATTAGATATCTTTTTTATTCCATCAATAATTTTATTTTTATCAGGAACATTTGGCTCAATATCTTTCTTATAAGGAGTTAAAGTAATATGAAATAATATAGGTTTTTTAATTTTTTCTAAATCATTAATTATTGGTAATGGATTTTTTGTACAAAATAAAATTGCATCTACATTTGAAAAATTAATTCTACTTATTAATTTAGGATTAAATGGATTTCTTACATCTACAAAACCTTCATTATATCTTTTCATAAACCACTTTGAATAAAAAGCAACTATATCAGTTCTTCCACTCACATTTAGTATCATAACATCACCAAAATTCTAAAAATATTATAACATAAAAAAATAAAATGAATGTTCATTTTATTTATAGATATGGTTTTAAAAATTCTATATTTTCTTTACCAAATTTTAATAATTCTTTAGCCAACTTAATTATATCTTTATTGGCATCTTTTTCATATAAATCAATTTTTTTTGAAATATCAATATTTCCCATAGTAAATCCTTTAGTTAATAAATCGGCAACTTTAGCATCACTATTATCTTTCATCATTTCCATTGATATTCCCATTTTAGAAGATAATTTTGTGATGGCACCAATATCTTGTTTTTTGAAATTATTTTCTTCCATTATTTTTTCTGCTTTTTGCAAATAATTTTCATAACCTTTTAATTGTGCTTCAACTATTTTTTTTATCTTATTATCTTTTCCATTTAATACTCTAAGAAGTTCAGTTGTTGAAGAAACTCCCATACTTACATTTTGATAAATATAAGTAATTAATTCATTATTTTCATCCATTCTTATCACCTAATTTTATTATTATCAAAATAATTAATTTTATACTAAATAAAAGAATCTCAGATAGTATTCAGAGATTCTTTTACTTTTTATATGTAAGCAATATACCTTGCTTACATTATTATTATATTCAATATCATATTAATTATACATTAAAAATACTACAGCTAAATTAAATCAATCCCCTCGTTATTAAGTAATGCTTTCTTATTATTTAATCCACCATTATATCCAACCAAATCTCCATTTTTTCCAACAACTCTATGACAGGGAATAATAATGCAAATAGAATTCCAACCTACTGCTCTGCCAACTGCCTGACTAGACATTTTTTTTATGCCTCTTTTTTTGGCAATTATTTTTGATATATCATCATACGATAATGTATTTCCAAAAGAAATAGAATTTATTATTTCAAAAACTTCGCTTCGAAATGGAGTCAAATCATTTATTTTATATAAAGGTGTAAAATCTGGCTCAATACCACTAAAATACATATCCAACCATCTAATTGTCTCTTTAAATACAGCCAATGATTTAGCTTCATAATTTACAATTGTATGTGAATTACTAAATCTTAATCCTGTTAAATATTCTCCATCACTACTCATTAATATATTATCAAAATTTTTTGGAGTATTATAAATACATTTATAAATCATTACAAATTGTACTCCTTTAAATCACAGTTTTTTAAGCCTCTATTTAAAAGAAATCCATCCTGAATTCCATCAAAATAACAACTAAATGCCTTGGATATTCCACTATGGGCAACTATTAAGACACTCTCATAGTTTTTTGTCTTTAATTCATCTAAAAAATCAAATACTTTATTTATAAAGTCTTTTATATTTTCAGAAGTTCCATATTGAATAGCTGTATTATAATTCCAATATTCATTTCGATCCGTACAAGTAAGTGGTTTATCAGATAAATCTCCACATTTTCTCTCATGTAATCTTTCATCAATAATTATATTCCTATTATTATTGTTAATTATTTTTGCAGTATGTTTTGCTCTTAATAAGGGAGAAGAAATTATAATATCATATTGAATATTCTTAATTTTATCTGCAAGTTCTTGCGCTTGTTTTATGCCTTTTTCATTTAAATCTTCATCACAACCACAATATTTTTTTAAAGCATTATGTGGTACTTGGCCATGCCTAACTAAATATATTTTCACAATTTATCACCTACTTCTTCAAATAAAGTTAATTATACTATTTATTTTTTCATTTTAATTAATTTTACATTTTATGCTTACAAATACTATTATAACATAATTTAGATTATATCCTAAAATGTTAACAATTTTTAGTTGTTCCATTTTCTTCTTTAGACTTATTTATTTTTCCATACATACTGGTTTTTATTATTTCTTTAATCTTTCAAAATCAAATTTCTAAATAATATTGATTTAAAAATTATTTGATGTATAATATAAACACTAATTAGAGGAGACATAAAATATGTTTGGAAAAAAGAAAAATAATAATCCTTTTGGAGATAAAAATTATTCAATGAAAGAAAAATACTATGCAGATGAATTATTTGTTGCGAATTTTAAACGCATATCTAGTGCACTCACAAATTATGGTCCCGTGATTGAAACAACAACCCAAAAATTTATTTTCGAAAAATTAAATCTTAATAATACCGTAAAATATAGGGAAATCTTTACCGGTTTTATTACTGACTGTGTAGATGAAACTCATAAAAATGGGGTTAACTTTAAATATTTTGACATACCTTATGTATACGAGCCTCAAAAATTTACAGACTATTTTCCCGAAGCTACTGGCTTGGTAGTTCCAAAACTAAGTTTAATCTGGACACTAAATGATCTAAACTATGCAAAAATTGAAAATATTAATTCTACTAAATCTAGAAAGAAAAAATAATATATTAAAAAACTCAAACTATAAAAGTTCGAGTTTCTTTTAATTTTGGTGCCCGCGGTCGGACTTGAACCGACACGATATTGCTATCATTGGATTTTGAGTCCAACGCGTCTACCATTTCACCACGCGGGCATGTTGCTTAAACAACAATATTATTATAACATAACTATTTATATTGTAAAAGCAATTATTTTAATTCTATTCCCATATCACTAGCAATTTGTAATACTGATGGAACAGAAACAATTGATGATTTTAATGCATTTAAATCAATTGAATTATTTTTAAAATCAGTTGTCATAAAATCACATTTTTTAAATACAGATTTATAAAATACTGTATTTTTTATTTTACAATAATCAAATATACATTCACTATAATTTGAATTTTCAAACTTATTATCTATAAATGATATTTCAGTATAATTATTATATTTTATATCGTTTTTTTCTGAGCTACCCATTTGAATTACTGAATCTTCTAATGAACATTTTTTTATTTCACTTTCATAAAATGAATCCCCAGTTAATTTACAATTTCTAATTTCACAATTATTAAATCTACAATTGATAAATGTAATATTTAATAACATGGAATTTGAAATAGTAATGCTATCAAAATAGCAATCAGTAAATGTTATTTTTTCATAATTACATTTATCAAAGTTACTATTCTTAAAAAATTTGTATTGAAGATTTTGATTATCAAGAGTTTCACTTTTTATACTAGATTCTAAAACGTCTACTTCATTTTCAATTGCTTCAAGTATATTATTCATTTATTTCTTCTTCCTTATATATAGATGTAAATAATTCTTTTTCACTTTGATTATCTGTTAAATCTTTAACTTCTGGTAGATCGTCTATTGTTGCTAAACCAAAATAATCTAGAAAATCAGAGGTTGTTTTATATAAATTAGGTCTTCCAGGTAATGTACTTTTACCTGCTTCCTTTAATAATCCTTTAGCAACTAGTTTTCTAATAATATGAGCTGAAGCTATTCCTCTTAATTCATCTACTTCTACTCTAGTAATAGGTTGATTATAAGCAATGATTGCTAACGTTTCTAGAGCAGCTGTGCTTAATAAATTTGTTTCGCCATTATTAACTAATTTTTGATAATATTCTTTATGTTCTTTTTTTGTTGTTAATTTAAAACAATCTCCTAAATAACTAATTCGAATTCCTCGATTATCATTTTCATAACTTTGTTTTAATTCTTTTAGTAATTCTTTGGCTTTTTCCATATCAATATTCATTATTTCACATATTGATTTTAATGAAACACCTTCATCACCTACTACAAACAAAATACCTTCCAAAACACCAACTAAATTCATTGTTATCCTCTTTTCTCAATCATAATTTTATTAAAATTATTTTCCTGAGTTAATATGATTTCATCATTTTTACTCATACTTAAAATTGCTAAAAAAGTAACTACAACATATTCTTTTGTTACTTCTTCAAATAATTCAGTAAATTCTACCTTTTTATTATCTTTTAATATATTTCTAATACTTTTAGTACGATCTGATACACTAATTTCTTTTTTTGTTATTCTTGTATTAACAGGTTTAGCATATTCCAATCTTTGTTTAAATGACATAAAAGCATTTATTAAATCATCTATAGAAACACTACCATCATTTACTATTTTTTCTTCTGTTAATTGTTTTAAATTTTCAGGAGTTTTTGTATACACTTCATTTCTTGTTGCTTCCAAGTCCTTAAATATATCACTCATATTTTTAAATTTTTCATATTCAATTAATTTTCTTTTTAAATCTTCTTCAGAATTAATAGAGTATTCATCAGTTTCTTCTGTTTCATCTTTAATATTGATTAACATTTTACTTTTTAAATGAATTAATTCAGCAGCCATCACTAGAAATTCACTAGCAACATCAATATTTAAATCTTGCATATCACTTATATATTTTAAATATTGTTCTATTATTAAACTTGTATCAATTTCATATATATCCATTTTAGTTTCTTTAACTAAATGTAAAAGAAGGTCTAGAGGGCCTTCAAAATCATTTATTGTTATTTTATAATTCAATTAAACCACTTCCTTTATGAGCAGCTGTAACCCCTTGATTCCATTTCAAATTTAACTACTTTTGCAGTTGTTTCATTATTATAATAATTATCATTCTTTAAATTCTTAATATTAGCATCACTTGTTTTAATATTTGTTGTAACAGTAAATCCTGAAGATACTTCTATAATATTAGATTTAACTCCATTTTGATTATTGTAATTTGTAACCAAAGTTTTATATTGATTCAAATAAATATTATATAAAGTAGCATTGTTATTAGCAAAATTTACTGTATCATTTATAGATTCAAGCTTACCATCTTTATTGAATGTATATAAAATACTATTAATATCATTACTACATGTTAGGGTATTATCTGCATTTAAAGTAATATCACTATAATCATTAGTATTTTTTTCTGAAATTATTATTTTTTCTAAACTATTATATTCATCCTGATTTATTTCGATAATTTCATTTAATGAAGTACCTGGTGATAAAATATTATTGGAAAAAATATGCCTACTAATTAACATTTTTTCAGAATTATAACTTTCTATAAAATATTTAGTATTACTAAAATCAATATTTTCTTTTCCAGAATTAGACATATTAAATGATAAATAATATCCTTCTTCTGTTCCATATTTATTAAATGATTTAAAGGTAATATCATTAATTTTAAAAGATAGTTCACTATTAAAATCATACATTACTATTTCAGGTGTTTCTTCTTTATTGTCGTCATCCACAGTAGGTTCGACAATTGGCGTAACTTTTTTATCTTCTTTATCAAACAAATCATTTACAAATCCTGTAATATAAGGCAACAAAATAGCAAATATGATAAACACTGTAAATAAAATAATTAAACCCACAGGACTTTCATTAGTATCTTCTAAATAACCTATTGTTGTAGGTTCTAGCTCAGTATCATTTATAAAAATTTCTGTATTTTTATCTTTTTTCCCCATATATCTTCATCCTTCTTATTTATTATAACAAATAATTAAAAAAAGCTAAAGAATAACTTTAACTTTTAGGTTTAAATATAAAAGTGAAAATGAACGAAAATATAACTGCACTGCTTATTGCTGCCGATGACTTACTTAAAAGACCAGTAAATAATCCAATTACGCCTTCATTTTTAAAACCTTCTATGCATCCTTTATATAATAAATTACCAAAATTTGATATTAATACAGTTGCTCCACAACCGGCAAAATCAATAATTTTATCATAAAATCCTAAAAATGCTAATACCGCACCAATGATGGTAAATATAGATGTTACATGCCCAGGAGTTATCTTAAAACTATCCAACATTATCTGGGCAATTAAACAAAATAATCCTGAAACTAAAAATGCATAAAATAATTTCATTACAAGACCTCCAAACTAACAGCATGAGCAATAGCTGATATTGTATTTTTTTGATTTACTAAAGTTGGAGTATGCAATGAACCCGTTCCAACTATCAATATTTTTTTATATTTTTTATTTTTTAGGATTTTATTAAATAATACTAATGGTAAAGATATTGGACCACTCGCTCCAGCGTTTATTTCTTGATTATGTGCATATATTTCCATACCAGCATCAATATGATTTTTTAAATTAATATTATAATTAATACTCATATATTCTTTTAATATTTCTTTGCCTACTTCTCCCAAATCTCCCGTTAAAATTAAATCATAATAATCAATGGTTCTTTTGTTTTCTTCTAAATGTTTAATGATTGTACTTGCTGCAGCTGGAGCCATAACTGCTCCCATATTATTAACATCTTTAATTCCCATATTTATAACGTTTCCAATTGTTCCACTTTCTAATTTGATTTTTGCATCTTTTTTTTCAAGAAGACATCCAACACTACCTGTAGCTGTAAATGTATTGCATTTATGCTTCGGGCCACCATATTCAATTGGATATCGAAATTGTTTTTCTGCCGTTAAATTATGAGATGAAGATAACGCTATTATATTTTTTATTCCCCTATTAGCTAATAGATTTGCCCCAACAATTAAACTTTCAACAAATGTTGCACATGCACTATAAACACCTAATAATGGAATATTATATTTTTCTATGGCCGATGATGTAATTGCTATTTGATTAAACAAATCGCCACCTACTATACAATCAATATTAGATTCATTTAATTCGTTTTTTGAAAGAATACTATCGATTACTTTTCTTTGCATTTTTATCTCAGCATTTTCAAATGTTTTTTCTCCATAATAATAATCATCTATTGTACAATCATAACACTTGATTTGTCCCATTTTTTCCATTGGACCTGCTATCGAATAAAAATCTTTTATATAACAATTATTAAATTTCATTCTATCCTCCTAATATGACTTTAAGTAAAGCTAAGAAAAAAGCACTAGTCATTCCATATAATAAAACACTTCCAGCAAGTTTAAAAAAATTACTACCAAGGGTTATTACACCATCTCTTTTATAATCCATAGCACTACTGGTTATTGAATGAGCAAATCCTGTAGTTGGTAATATCAAACCCATTTTTGCTTTTTCAACCCATTTATCAAAAAAATTTAATGCTGTAAACAAACTTCCTATAAAGATCACAAATATAGCTAGCCAAATACAAGCTTCTTCTCTTTTAAAAGAATAACAATTAATTAGTATTGTTACAAATGTTTCTCCTAAAAATCCACAAAAACCACCTACTAAGAATGCATAAACAGCATTTTTAAATTTATCTTCTTTTGGAGTAAGCTGTTTAACCAGTTTTTTATAATCATCCTTATTCATAAAATCACCTACAATTATTATGAAAATAATTTTATTAAATATACAAAAAAAGATGACTTATTCGTCATCTTGAAAGAAATCATCAAAGAATTCATCATCTGTAATAATATTATCATTAACAATAACACTATCAACATCAACATTAATTTTTGGTTTATCAGATTTTTTGAATTCCTCTGAATTTGTTATTTTATCTTCTTTAATAACTGGTGTAGGATCAATTTCATCCTCGTCATCATCCTCAAATAGATTATTATCCATTTCTTTCATTTTAGGTAAATCACTATCACCAGTTTTATTATTAGAAGCTTCTTTTTCTTTAGCCTCTTCTTCGTCTAATTCTTTTAATCTTTTGTCAATATCTGCCATTACTTTATCAATATCAATATCATTTAATGGATTAGGTTTAAATGGATTAGCAGCTGGTTGACCACCCATATTTCCCATAAATGGATTTGGTTGCATCATACCACCAAATGGATTTAAGCCCATCATATTATCATTTCCCATAGGAGAATCAGATTCCATCATAGCTTTTCTTTTTTCTTCTGAAACATATTTTTTAATATCAAATAATTCTATCTCTTTTGTTTTTCTATCAGGTAAAACTGCATCTTTTTTTTCTATTCCCCAATTGATTTCAAAATCACCTTTTAATCTTGTTCTATATGGATATTTTCTACTTCTTAGTAATAAAGCTTCTCCCATTTTAAACTTTTGTAAATCAGTAACTGTAATAAGTGGTGTTGATGCTGTTTTGTCTTTTTCTTTTGATTTAACTTCTCCACACATTTTACTAATCTCTTCTAAAGCTGCCATTTCTGTTGATAATAAATATATTAAATTATTACAATTTCCTTTAATTACTTGTGCAACTTCTTGACCATAAACGTCATTCAATTGAGCAAAGTTTTGAATAATAAAAGTCATTCTTATATCTCTACTACGTGCAGCAGATACCATAGAACCAACATCTTTAAGTGGTGGCATATTAGCAAATTCATCAAGAATAAAATTTGTTCTAAATGGTAATTTTCCACCATTTTCATTTGCAACTGATACTAATGTTTCATAGCATTGCTTGATAAATATTGTTAATAAACTGTGATATGTAGTTTTTTCATCATGGATTATCATAAATACAGCTGTTTTTTCTTTTCCAATTGATGCCATATCAAAATCACTATAAGCAAGCATTTCAGATAATTTTTCACGAGATGTAAATATTCTTATTTTTTGTCTAAAAGTTGATAATATTCCACCCTTAGTATCGCTTGGTGCATTAACAGTATTAGATGCAAATATACTTGCTGAAGATGCCTCACCTTTTATTTTAAAATATTCTTTAATGTATTGGGAAGCACCAAATCTTTCTTCTCCAACAGTACTCATGTAATTTATCGAATTTAAATTAACTTCTTCTTCCTGGGCATCAGTAAATAAACCTAATGCCAAACCTGAAAAATAATCTGATGAACTCTTTTCCCAGAAAGGATCTTTATTATTAGGATCTTGAAAAATATTTAAAGCAACGTCATCTAATAATTCAGTGGCTTTATCAATATCTCCAGCTTTATAATAACGATAAGGTAATGTTAATGGATTCCAAGCATTTCCTTTTTGAGGATCCCTGAAATTTAAAACAATAATATTGTAGCCTCTTCTTTTTAATTCTTCAGCAGAAGTTTGATATAGCTCACCTTTTGGATCAGTAATAATCATACTTTGACCATTTTTAGCTAAAATATTAACTAATGGTTTTACAATAGATTCTGATTTACCACTACCTGTAGTACCTAGAATCAAATTATGATATTGACTATTGTCAACATAAATTTTACCTTTTTCATAAAGTAACGGAACTCCACCAGCAGCTATATTATCCTGTGTTGGGTCAATTGCCACTACACCTGAGTCCTCTTTAATTTCCTTATCTTTCGCCCATCTTGAATATCCCTTATTTTCTTTTTCACCAATTTTTATTCCAGGTTTACCATTTTCTTTATTAAAAATATAAGAAGAAACACTTGAAAATATTATTATAAGTGAAATAAAGAACATTCCTAAAGTTAAAGGAAGATAATGTAATGAAAATGCCTTAAATGGTAATAATCCATAAAAAACTCCACGATTTGCAAATGAATCAAAATTTAGGATTGCTATTGCACAAAGATATAGTAGGAATATAGAAAAAGCAGCAAAAATAGTTAAGTCTTTTTTTGTTATTCTAAATTTCATATTTCTTCCTCCAATACTTATTTAATTATACTATATAATTATATTTTTTGATATCCCTTTTTTCCATATTGATATATAATATTTTCCTTTTTATAGGTGTCAATATCACCATCAATGTTTTCAATTTCTTCTAATATAATAGTTTTATATTTGTCTTCCCCTAGTTTAAATATAGCCTTTATATCATATGAATTATTTGCATTCAAATTTGTATTATAAACTATTTCAGAATATTTTTTATTATTCATAATTAAGACCAAATTATAATCATTAGTGTTTATGTCTTCACCATTATAGGAAGAAATAATTATTTTTTCTTGTACATTGTCCCCATTCAAATCCACATCAATTGTTTTTCCACTAATTATATCTTGAGAAATATTATATTTATCATTAATATATCTCTTTTCTTCAGATGAAAGTTCTCTATAATTTATAGAATCCAATTCAAACGGATACGTTCCATTAATTGCAAGTATGTAATTTGAATAATATTTGTAATTATTATTTTCATCAAACAAATTCCAAATAGTTCCTCTTTTTAAATAGTATTCTCCAATATTTATATTATCTTCATAACAATTGAATTTCAAATTCATTTTTTCAAGATCAGAATTATTTATTTTTTTAAATCCATCATTATTATATAAGTAATTAACCTGATTATCTAAAACAATATATAAATATCTTTTATCAAAAATATTTTTTTTATATGTAAATACAATTATTAATAGATATGCAAATAAACAAATGAATACACCAATTATTACTTTTTTATTACTTTTCATATCATTTTCTCCTTAATATGGACGACAGAATTTTGTGAATGTTCCACTTGTATACGTTTTTATACTTACTTGGTCAGCTGGTGCGTATTTTGCAGAATGTGCACCAAATCGTTGACCATTGCCTATGTATATTTCAACATGACTCAAATCACCTTTAAACAGTAAATCTCCGGGTTGTAATTGACTTTCAGCTATCATTCTATTATTAGCTTGACACCATGAATATTCTGTTTTAACAGTCGAATTACCATCAAAATTGATTCCTAATTGTCTATATGTTCTTGCTACTAATGAAGAACAATCTACATGACTATCTCCCCATCGTTCTCCCTGACTATATCCAAAGCTATCAAACATGGCTACAGCAAGTTGTGCAGCTTTTACACCTGTTGAAGCATTACTATTTACAATATTGTTTATTTCCTGTTGCGATGCAGCACCAGCAGCACCACAATTATCTGAATCAATATTAAATATTTTTTTTCTCATTTGAGTCATTTTCTCAATTTGAAAATATGAATATGCGGCCTGATCTTCTGAATTTGTAGCAATTGATGCACCAGTTCCTGAATCACAAGCATTTTTTATCATAGCATATCTCGATGGATTAGAATAATATTGAGCCATATAAGGCAAATAATAACAGCCACCAACTGATGAATTCCCTTTTATCCATGAATCCCCAATATATGCATAATGCTTAACATTATAAACATCAAAAAGTGTTGGTACATTATATCCTTTGTTTATATTTATAAAATCAAGTACTCCATCCATAACCCCAGAATAATTTTTACAATTTTTAGCTCCACCTGTATTAGTACATCTTATACCATAATAATTATAAGTACTAAATCCTGGGCTATAACCTTCTACTTCTGCTCTTGCAAATACAAGTTCTGGATTAAATGAATTTGCAATACTTAAATCGTATATTTCACCAGCATATTTTTGTAGAACATAGAAATTTGCATTTGAACTAATAAAACTATTTACTAATGAAATAAATTCATTTCTTGATAAATTAGTAGAAGTCATACTAAAATCACTACATCCACTAACCCGTAAAGATTCGACCTTTCTTATATCTATATCATATCCATAATAATAATTTAATATTCTTAATGTATTATATGCATCAACTGTTTTATTTAACAAATATTTGGTACCATAAAGATTCAATCCGTTTTGCTGACAATCATTTGTATAAATACCGCCCTTAAATTTTCCACTATAATTTTTATTTTCAGCACCATTTTGTTTAATCCAATCAACTGGGACTTGTAATCTTTCTTCTTTATTTTGTTGTAATGTTTTATAAAATGTCTTATTTTCAGTATCATCTCGAATTTTACCAACATTACAAAAATAATCATAATATCTATGTTCACTTAAATCTAATAATTTGTTTTCGTACATCATTACAATTCCATAAGTTGTAGAAACTGCCGTACTAACATCTTTATTTGACTTTGAAGAATCAAATCTTTGTGGATTATGATATTTAAAATTTTTATTATCATTATCCCATGTTCTACATAATTTACTTGTAATTTGAAGGGCATAAGTTCTTGCAACTATTGCTGCAACCTCAAAAGTTTTTTCATCATTAACATCTGCTGCTTCAGCAAGAACTACTCCATCAATATAATCCTCTAATGAATAAGTTTGATAAGTCCATCTTTTAGTACTAACTTTATTTAACATAAATGTTTCTTCCAAATCAACATCATCAATTGAATCAACATCTTTACCACTAAATTGTGGATGTTCTTTAATTAAAGTAATATCCGTACAATACCCAGTAACAGTTTTTGCATCATTATACTTTGTCATACCATCTGTTCCAACTAAATCAATATCTGACACTGAAAAATATATTAAAAAGCCTAAAACCAATATTACTAAAATCACTGCTAATACTACTAATAATGCCGCCGGATTTTTTGTAAAAAACTCCCCAATCATCTTTATAGTTTGTTTCTTTTTTTCTTTTTTTTCTTGATCTTTTTTTGTTATTTCTTGCTGCCTTTGTTCTTCTAATAATTGTTCCCTATATAATTCTTCTTCTTCAGGTGATAATCCTTCTGGAACTTCATTATTTATGTTGTTAGGGTTAACTAAATTATGTCCTCTATTTATAGAGTTCATATTTCTTAATCTATTATTATTATTTAATGTAGTTGAAGAAGCCCTATTTCCTTTTAACATATTTTTATTAACATTTTGATTACCAATTTTTTTTGCAGCACCTGTTGCATTTCCACCAACAGCATCAATTGCCGTATCTTCAGCATCTAAAGCTCCACTTTTATTTAATGTATTAACTCCATGATTTAAAATCGGATTTGAACTTTTTTGAAGAATTTTACTTGCACCTTGTTCAATTTTTTGTCCTGCTTTAGTTTTACTTGCAATATCGTAAGCTTTATTCCCAATGGCACCACCAAAATATGTTGCAGCACCCTTTCCAGCTTCATGAGTTAATTTGTCATATGATTCTTTAGTTTCTTGTTTTTTTATATCTTGTGGCGTTTGATTAGATAATGAACCTTGATTATTTATATCATTATTATTTTGATTATTGTCCATTAAATCACCACCTAATTATTTTAATTATATCATGAATAAAATCATTTTTAAACATAGAAAAAGCTTTTAACTAATATGTTAAAAGCCTATTTAATTCCAACTCTTTTTTCAAAAGTACAAATTAATTTTTCTAATAAATCATTATCTTCTATTGTGGCAATATGATCATCAATTTTTTCATATACATATAAATCATCTGAAACATCATCTCCAGCTTTGTTTAATAATCCAACAAGGATAAAAACTCTATTTTCATAACTTAAAGCGTCTATTACTGGAAGCTTTAAACCATCTTCTAATTCAATAACATCAAAATCTAATTCATTCATTATAATACTTTATTTCCTTCCTTAAAAAATTCAGGTTCCAAATCTTCTAATCCAGGTTTTATCGTTAAAGAGCTAATTTTTTTCACAATTTTTTTAGAAATTTCATTTCCTAATTTGGCAATATCCTTAATTTTTTGTGAATTTATTATATTCTTACCAATACTTACAATTTCTTTTAAACCATCAGTATAATTTACTGTGGCCCCAATATCAATAGTTTCATTATTTTTTGATGAAAGATATCCAGTATTTTTTGCATTATCAGGATTCATCCAAGAATGATTTCTATCTATTCTGGATTCATCTGTAAATATTCTCTCGTCATTTCCATTCATTTGTTGCACTGTAGTATTAATTATTTTTTCTTCTAAATTGTCAGGAATAATATTTTCTGGTTGAACATTTTCTTCTATAATTTCTTCGGCAACTGGATTAATTTCTTCTTTTGGTTTGTTCAGATTAGAATCAGTATTTTTAATGACTTCTTCTTCAATTGGAAGTTCTTCTTCTATATCTTGAGCAATAACTGCTTCATTCTCATTTACTGTTTCTTTAATTTCTTCTTGTAGAATATCCATTGCTTTTTCTATATTTAAATCAATTAAATTTGGAAATTCAACAATCATTTGATTATTTTGAGATTCTAATTCTGATATATTCATTTGATAATTTGCTGCTTCAACATAGATATTATGAATTTCTTCTTTTTGTTCTTCGTCTAAAACAATCATGCTTTGAGCAAAATCATTGTAATTTTCTTCTATTTGCTTATTAATTTCACTTTCTTCTTCTAAATATTTTTTCTTAATATTTATTTTTTCATCAATTTTTTTTATTTGTGCAATAAGAGATTCTTTTTTATTTTGTTTTTCTGCCAAACCTATACCAATTGAGCTTTTATTTATATCATTTATTACATCTTCTAATACACCATTCATATTTTTCTTTTGAATATTTAATCTTTTTATATCATTTTGGATTTCAATAAAATCACCTTTTTTTTCATTCAAATCATTTATTTCGTCTATTAATTTAACACAATTCTCTAAACCAAATGAAATTAAAGTTTCTTTTAATTTTTCATTACATGTATCTAATCCATCATTATATTTTTTAATATTATTAATGTTTTCATTATATTTTATTTTTATTAAATCTTCTACATTTACAAAGGAACTTCCCAATATTTTTTTCAAGTCTGAAATATCCATCTAATCATCTCCATTTATTAATTATATAATATCATTTTCACTTTACATTTGCAAGACATATTTATTTACACTTTACAATAAAAAAGACTTCATATTTGAAATCTTTTATAGTCCACCACCAGAACCAAATGAATCTAATTCTTCTTGAGTAACTACTACATTAATACGCATTCTTTTATTTCCACAAATGAATAATCCTTCACCTTGGTTATAATATTTTATGCCTTCTTTTTCGCTGTCATTTAAATCAATTAATTTACTTAAATCATCAGCAGCTTGCTTACGCAATCCCATAACTAAATAATATGAAGCATTATCAAATATTGCTTTACCATGAACAATAACATTAGGTGCAGCAAAGTCTGTTGGTTGTTGTGTAATAATAATTGTTCCAGTATTATATTTACGAGCACGTCTTTGAATTTGAGCTAAGAATTCAGCACCTAATTCATTACGACTTGATAATAATACATGGGCTTCATCAATACACATTACAGTATCAACTGATTTATCCAAACATTGACCCCATGCATATTTTAATATATTAAAGAATAATGCATTTTTAATATTTTCATCACTATTCATTAATTCACGAATATTAAAGACGATAAAATCACTATTAATGTCAAGTGTTGTTATTCCTGTAAAGAAATGTCTTAATTCTCTAACTAATGGTCTAATTTTTAGTTCAAGACGTTCCATAACATCTCTTTCACGTGTTTTATCTGGCATTGATAATAAACGTCCCTTAACCGTAGCATAAACATCATCAAATGTTGGAAAATCTTCTGATTTCAAATGTTTAAAATCAGTATTTTCATCTATTTTATATCTCTTATATGTATCCTGAACTATTTCAGAAAACATATTTAATACATCCTCTTCAATTGATGGAGTGTAATATTTCATAAAGGCTTTTAAAGTTAATAATGAACTTGATAAAATTGTATGGCCAAGACCTTCAGTCATATCTTCTTCATCTATATCAACTACTATTTCAAGTGGATTAATCATTCCCATTACTCCACCTTTTCCTAAGTCTAAGAAATCTCCACCCATGTTTTTCGCCATTTCAGCAAGTTCACCTTCAGGATCAATACAAACAACTTTATATTGATTTCTTAAATGGCTTCTTAATAAAAGTTTAGCAGCTGTTGATTTACCACTACCAGAAGTACCTAAAATAATAATATTGGCAGTATTACGGTTATTTTCTTTTTTTATTTTATATAAAAATTGATTGAATAATACTACACCACCAGAAAAATCTACACCAAATAAAGTACTATTTCCTGGATCTTTAATACTATCAAATATAAATGGATACATTGCTGCAACTGTAACAGATGGAATTGGTGTTCCTACCCTATTTTCAACATCTTGTTTTGGAAAAATAGGAAGAATTGATTTAAGAACTTTTTCTTGTTCAAACATCATTGGAACTCCACGCATTCCCATTCCATCAATGTAGTTTCTTACTTGCATCTTTTTAATATCTAATTCTTCTTTAGAATCTGCAGAAATAAACAAATGCATTTGGAAATCAAAAATTCTAGCTTGAGTAGCAGCTAATTGTTGAATGAATACTTCTAATGATTCATAGTCCTGTCTTATACGTTCTTGTATAGTTTTATCATTTTCGGTTTGAAAACGTTGTTTTAAATCAGCTATTTCTTTATTCAACATTTTTTGCAATGTTGAAAATTCAATTGGAATATGTTTAATAGCTATTTTAACTCCAGATATATTTGTTATGTTAGCTAAATAGCCTTCATATATAGATTTTGGATATGAAATTATTGTTAAAATAGTACAATATTTTCCACTTATTTGAAATTCAGTTGGTTTAAATTCTATGCCCTTTGGGGCTAATTGACTTTTTAAGTTCATTGAGGCATCACCGTTCCAAATCCAGTTTGACTTCCTCCATTAAAGAAGTTATCAATTATCATTCTTAAATCAGAATTAGAAGTTTGAGTAGATTGTAATCCACTATTAGCTAATTGTGAAATTAAATTATGTATTCTTTTTTGAATAATTTCCATTTTCTTTTCTTTAAACAAAATATAATATTCAGTATCAACAACACTATATTCTTGACTCATAAACATATTTGCTTTATTTATATCTTCCATAATTAGTTTTCTTGTAACACCATTAGAAGCATTGTTATATGCTATTTGTAATGTTGAAAGATATACACCAATATCTACTGGTCTATCAGCAACAATAAGCCAAAATTCATAATCCATTGCATTGTACATATTACGAAGATTGTATATAGTATTTTGTTGTACTCCTGAATCCATAATAAATATATTCTTTGGAGCAATTTTTACTCCTGTTACATATTGTCCATTATCCAATTGAATCATACCATTCATTATATTTTTAACTGGTACCCATTCCTCTGCATATTTTGAAACAACTTGACTAGTATCATTTTTCTTTGACATCGTTAATACACCAACCTCTCCAATAATACTTTCTTCTATTTAAATAGAAAGTAATAATATTAGTTAACAACTGTAAAACATTATGATAGTTTGGCACAGGAGCTACCAAAAATGCAGATATTAATGCTGGAGAAACAATTAATATCATTTCTCCCATATTAGCTGTTTTTATAAGAATTAAAGTTAATATTGTAATCGTACAACCTGTAGCAAAAATTGCCAAATCTACTCCAGTAAATAATCCCAAAATCAACATTGATTTTTTAGAATTGGCTGGTATTAAGTATCCATTATTCATTCCTTTTTATCCTCCTATTTTTTATCCTTATTAATTGCTTCCATAACTTTTTTCATAGCTTCCATATTAGCTTGACTTTCAACAGAATTCATTTGTTTCTTAACTTGATCTCTCTTTTCAATCTTATTAGAAGCTTCAACCTTACTACCATAAGATGCATCTTCAACCATCATTTGTGTTCTTGCAGCAGCTCCGGCAGCTTTATCAAGTGCTGAATCAACATTATTTACATAATCAAGTGCAGATGACATGGTACTTTTTAAACCATCAAGTTGGCTATCATTTTCTTTTCTAATATTATTTTGTGAAATCATACCTTCAAATTTAGAATTATCATGAGTAATTTGACTTAATTTATTGATATTTTTATTAATTTGCTCTCTTTGTTCACTACTTAAAGATATATAATCTTCGCCTTCATACCAACCATTAGTTTTCAAAGTATTCTTAAGTCTTGCAATATCATTTTGTGCATTTTCATATGCAACTCTTGATTTTTCTTGTTCAGCTCTAATTCTAGACTCTTCTTGAACATAAGGTAATACTTCTCTATCATACTCAGACTTAGCTTTATTATATTTTTCTTGTTGTTCTGCTTTAATTTTTGTCATATTATCATTTTTAGCATTAAGGAAATTTGGATTTGTTCTTTCATAATTTTCAATCCATTTATTAATTTCTTGACCCATAGCTTTTGAAGCACTACTCTTCGCGTCTTCAGAATACCTCTCAGCTAATTTTTGACCGCCAAACATACCAGGAGAGCCCTTGAATCCTAATTCAGAATATAATCCTTTTCTTTGATTATTAAATTGAGAGCCTCCCTTAGAAAAACCATTAGCAGCTCCATATTTTGCACCAGTGCTAAACTTACCACCATTAGTCATACTAGCATATCCTGCGCCAATGGCACCAGTTACTGCACCTTTTGCTTTGTTGCCAAGTCCATAAGCTGCTGAGAATCCCTTTCCCAAAACTGGTGTATCTGTAAGTTTTCCTTTGATTCCAAGTTTTAAGTTTCCACCTTCTAATCCTAAAGCATCTTTTAATAATTTTGGTGCTTGTTTTGCAAAAGTAAATAATCCTAAAACTATTATAACTTTGCCAATAAGAGATGTATCTCCCCAATTCAGTGAATCTATTAAATCAAACAAATTACTTGCAAAGAAAACAACGAACTCAATTAATGTAACTCTAACAAATACTTCAAAAAAGCAACTCATTGTTTGTTTTAGCCATTTATCAAATTGTCCTTCTTTTCCAGGAATAATTCTAAACAATATTGGTATCGGAGAAATAAGCTGATAAAAAGCTAATTTTGCGGCTCGCACGCCTAAATCTAAACAAAATGAAAAAATCATGTATATAAGTGGTAATGATACTAATGTACAAATAACAATCGAATATTCAATGGTATTGGTAGCCTCTGGTTCCACTAAATTTGAAACATAAGTTTTTGCATAAGTAAAATCACCAGTATAAATTATATATTTTTTTGCTTCTCCCCATGTTGTTTTAAATTCATTTGTAACAGAATCACTTTCAGGTTTAAAAAATGCACTAAATACGGTGTAAGCAATATAATTTCCCTCACATTTGTTTTTAGAAATTTCAAAATCTTTAGATATCGTCTCTCCAGAATCATCATTAACATCAACATGTATAGTATCTGATGTTGAACAATATGAATCAATATCAGAAGTAGTTGCAGTGCTTGAATTCCCAGTTTCTCTATATTTACTTAAATCGATTTGAAATATTTTTCCTATAATATTATCAGTTAATATTGCATTTTGAATTTTAAATGCATAAGTAAATAACGACGGCGTTAAAACAATTAATACTATTGAAATAACAAGAGATTTAAATGATTTTATAACACCTTTGCTTAAATTATCTGGATCAACCAAAGATTTTAATAATGATGCAGAAATTGTAAATAATGCAATAACACCTACAAATAGATATACTCTATCTGCTATAGCTTGATAAACTGAATTATCAAATAATTCAGCACCTGCTAATGAAAAAAATAATGAAAATAAGTAACTGATTAATCTATATAATAAACCATCAATAGTTATAAATAATCCATATATTCCATTTGCTAATACTTTTGATGGAGAAATATAGTTTTTTAATATAAACAATGGTATTTGCATCATTTTTAACTCCTTCTTTCTATTTTATTATTTTTATAAAGTACATGTCTCAATACCCATTAATTTCAAAATAAAATTAATTATTGTTGGTAATACAAGAATTAATATTGCAATAATAATTCTAATAAATAATGAATTGATAGCTTTTTTTAATTTATCGCCCTCTTGAGATGTAATCGCTAAAAAGAAATCTTTAATACTCATTGCCAATAAAATAATTGGTACTGCAAATTTTAAAATATTATATAAATCATGGACAATTTTTCCAAAAGCAGTATTTTCACTAAATATTGTATCACAAGTCAAATCAGTATTATCTTGTTGAGTAATACTACCACTGATTCCTGTAGTTCCAGGGGTATTTGTACCATTTTGTGCAGTGTCATTTTGGCCACTTCCACCTTGAATTGATCCATTTGTTGTCCCAGTATTAACACTTGATGAACTGTTAGAATCAATTTCACCGTTACATACCCTTAAACATTCTTCACCCGCAGAAGCGCTTCCTTTTAATGCACCGGCACATCTACTATCGCATGAATTATTTTTATAATCTTTAAATGCTTGACTGGCCATACATGATGATTGCGCTGCACTAGGACAATTTGTACACCCATCAGATCCCTTACAGGCATATACATTTACTGCAGAAAAACATGCAATTATTATTATTAATTTAAAACAATTTTTCATAAAGCCTCCTATTTTATGGAACAATCTCCAGGATGAAATAAACAATTATTACAATCTTCATAATCGCCTGTTCCCTCAGTTGCTCCATCAATCATTCCTATGATAAAATAAACAATTGTTGGTAAAACAAATACAATAATTGCTGATATAATTTTAAAAGCAAAATTTTTTGCTGCCTTTGCAATTCCATCATTATTTCCAGAAACAATAACTCCTGCAAATTCTTTAATACCAAATCCTATTAAAGCAATAGGAACAAGAATTTTTGCAATTATTAAAACATATCCAAAAAATCTTACTACCTTTCTAACATTATTATCATTAATGCAAATATTAGAAAAGCCAGTTAAATCTGCTTCAGTTGCTTCTTTATCAGAAATAGAAACATTAATTCCTATTGGTCCAGTTGATTTAGTAGCTCCAGAACAAATTCTATTGGCACTGGTTCTTATATCAATTTTACTTATAATTCCAGTTGCATCGTATCCAGACTCATCTACACATTTATCAATTACAATATCGTTTCTGCAAACTAATCCATTATCATTATATTTCCAATTCTTTTTTACAGAAGAATTTATATTTACCGTTTGACCATCGTTTCCAGAATAACTATGTGTAACACTAACATTCTTTGTATTGAGTGTATACTCAGCTGTCATAGTTGCACCAAATGCAGAATAAATACATTTGTTTATAGCAGTACTCATACTTCCAGATAATTTTTTTTCATATTCATAGCCTTCGTTATTCCAATCTTCTTTGACATTTTCTGGAGTCATTCCATTTATGTAAAAAGAATACTTTAAATTAGTTTTAATATCACCACCCGGAGTTCCTTCTCCAGTCCACTCTTGTTTATAGACATCAAAACTTGGGCATGATCCATTTGAATTCCATTGAGAAATATCAGAACCATCAACATATGGTTCATAAGTACTTCCTTGAATTGATCCACTTGTTAATAATTTTGCTGTACCATCTTCTAAAAAAACAAAATCCATTTCAAAATTCGAATATTTATATTTACAGTATTTTATCTTGGTAGAAGAAGTAGTGATTTTTGCTTGTTCAGTTGCTGCATATACATTTGTATTAAATATAAAAATCATTGCAATAATTGAAATAATATATTTAAAGTATTTTTTTCCCATACTAAAACCTCTATTCATATAGTAAAATTATATCATACTATTTTTTTTTATTAAAGAAATAAATAAATATTAATGCAAAAAACTGTTAGTTTTAACTAACAGTTATCTAATTTGATATGGCTTGTCATTTGTTCCAGTACCATCTTTTAAAATGGTATTTGCTTTAAGGGCTAAAACATATCTTGCAAGTCTTCTATTATTTGCACTATCTTTATCAATTTCTCCAGAACCACTAATATAATATACAGATTTTGTATCATCTGTTCTACCAGTAGATGTCCACCATCTATTATCTTTCATAACCAAATAATTATAATTTTTACATTCTTTAGTTAAGGCGGAATTACAAGCTGGAGCTATACTTGCTTTTATATATTCATATAATGGAAACAATCCAATATATCTATTATCATTTTTTTCAGAACATTCTGTAGAACCAGTGTTATTTGTATCATCATTTGCTCTTTTAGCAATACATGTTGAATATGTTGTTATATAAGATTTTAAAGTATTTGAAAAACTATTATAAATATTATTTAAACTATCATTAATTCTACTCAAATTATATGAATTAATACCACTACCATTATCTTGTTCTGTATTATATCTATCATCCCAAATAACATTTAATAAATCACTATTATCATCCATATCTTCTGGAGTTATATATATTTTATTTTCAGCATCTATTTTTACTATTCTATATAATTCATCTTCTATTTTTAAATAATTATTTACCTTTTCTCCTCTAAATCTTAATAATCCTTCTTCATCATAAAGTCCGGCATCTGAAGTTACTAATGGATTATCAGATTTAATTTTATCAACCAATAATTCAGTTTTAAAGCTATTGCATGTCAAATATGCTTGATAATCATAATCATCATTTATGTATGTAACAATAACATTTCCAGTACAACTTGCATCTTTAGTATATTTTTCTATAGATTTTTTCATATATTCTTTGTCAATAAGTGTTTGCACACTTACGATAGATGTTTTTACATCTGCAGATGGCAATTGACTTAAATTATCTTGATAATAATTATAAGCGGCTTTCTCCATTATACTTTCCATTTGAATATAAGATGTTTTTCTATTAATAATACTTATAACAATTGAAATAACTATAATAAAGATAATAATTCCAAATAAAATAATACTCGCTTTTTTTATTAATTTCTTACTTTGATCATCTAAAGTTTTAATTTTTTCTAATAAATCATTCATATATCTCACCTATTCTAATCTATAATAAGTATATCAAAATGTAAAAAAAAAGCAATATATTATTGCTTTCCAACATCTTTAGAAGTATCACATTTACTAGGATTTAAAACACAAGTTTGGCACACAAGGTAATCAGATTTTGCGCCACTATTAGCAAAATCAACAATCAATCCCATAACTAGTCCTACAATTGTTGGAATAAAAAAAACTATAATTGCAGATATAATCCTAACGCCGAATGTTTTAGCCGATTTAGTTATTTCATCATCTTTACTTGCCATAACGGCTTTTGAAATATCTAAAACTCCAAAAATAATTAAAATAAGTGGAATTAAAATTTTTAATGCTAAAAATACCCACCCAACTATTTGCCATATAATAGCTGTAGAAGCACAAAAATCTAAATCTGATGCAGTTAATTGTTCTTTAAGCGTTTCACTGTGATTTTTATCTTGATCCTTTCTGGAATCCAAAAGTGCATTACATGGACTCATACATGCACTATATGCATTAGAATTGGAAGATGCATTTTTATCACAATTAGCCTTACAATCAACATATTCTTGATCAGATGTAGTCAAAGCATTTGCAGTTTTCGGAAAAAATAACAGGCACACAGTTATAATAACTAAAATTCTTAACAAATTATTTTTTTTCATAAATAAAACCTTCTTTACATTTTAACTATATCAAGTATAACAAAGAGCAAAAAAAAAAGCAATAAACATATTGCTCATCTTACTAATCTGAAGTTCCGTCTAATCCACTATTTGCTGAATCAGCATAAGTTTGACATGCACCCTTATTTGGATTAACTAAACAAGATCTACAAATATTAAAATCATTTTGTGCACCACTTGCACCAAAATTACTTACAAGTCCCATAACTAGTCCAACTAGTGTAGGTACAAAGAAAATAATAACGGCAGATACTGCTCTCATTCCTAATGATTTTACAGATTTTTTTATTTCATCATCTTTACTAGCAACAACTGCTTTACCTAAATCAATCATTCCTAAAACAATTAATATAATTGGAATTACGATTTTAAAAACTAATAAAACATACCCTACAACTTGCCAAATATTTGCTGATGTTGCACAGAAACCATTTTCTTTTCCACCAACTTCAACTGCTAACATTAATAATTTATCCATAAAAAATACCTCTCTTTTCTATATAATTCAATTTTAATATATTTATAAAGCTAATGTCAAGCATTATGATTTAAATATACCAAATAGTTTACTATTTTTTGACTCTTCACTTTCATCTGATAAGCGAGTGAATCCTAATTTAACTAAGAATTCGTCTACTGCTACACTTTTATCTAATTTATCATCTAAGAATGGCATATTGTAAAATACTCTACTTTTTGATTCGTATTCAAAATCTGCAACATCTCTATCATTTAATATACTTCTATTTAAAACAACTTTTTTGTCTTTTAATTTTTCAAAAGCCTTATGATCTTTACGAATTAATTTATTTAATTTAATTAATCCAGGTTCAATAAGATATATTACTTCTGTACAAGAACTAATTGGTCCTTTATCATTTAAGTCAACTAAAATAACGTCGTTTCCTGAGTTAGTTGCTATAAATGCTGGTAAATCAATTGAAGTTGTAGTTTTTAACGTTTTATCATTAAAATACATAAAGTCATTATTATCAACTTCTACAGCAGTTACAGTATATGCTTTTTCTAAGTGTTTTTTTAATAAATAAGTAAGTGTTGTTGAGCCAGCATGATTTGTGACATTTTTAATGCCTATTACCCTTAATCCAAGACGATTATAATTTGCTGGATTTGTATCCGTTGATGCTTGTTGTGGTTGAAAACCACTTAATTGATGATAACTAGCTACATCTTTATATGTATTTGGATTATCAATCAAAAACTTAACAGCATCAATATTTCTTGTAAAATTATAAATTCCCATAGAAACTAATTGAGATAAATACATTGGTGAATTAACAACCTCTGAATCGTCCAACAATAATATAATTTTACTCATATCTAATCCAACAGATAATTGTTGAATAGTGTTGATATCTTGATAATTTCTTATTGAAGTAACATCAATAATCATTTTGTTAAAGAAAAAATTAGTAAAATTAGAAATTATTTCTTCAACATCAAACTCTCCATTTATACTTTTAATAACATCTATGTCCAAATTAGCCAACAATGTTTGATATTTATTAGATATTATAACATTCATTTTTTCAACCTCTTTTACTTTCTATTTTTTAATAGCAGATACTGCAGTATATTGTGTTTTATCTGCTGGATTAACTACATCTTTAGTTTGTCCTTCAACTTTAAACGTTGTTATATCCCCCATGACAGGTAAATTAAATTTAAAGAATAATTTAACTTCATAATAAGCTCTGTCAGGAAAATTAATTGTAGGACTTTTAACTTTTTTTATACAATAATAAAATTTTTCATTTTTATTAGAATCTGATATAGGAATCAAATTACTAGTATTATTATTAAGATTATTGCTACCATATGATCCAACATCACATTTTCCTAATGTAGAATATCCAGAATTAGACAAATACTGATTAATATATCCAATACTACCCAATGTATCTCCCTGTTCATGCGTTATTCCTTCATTTTTTTCTATAAAAGAAAGAACTTCATTTTTAACCCTAAATGCTTTTGAATAATTAATTGATAAAGCTAAAAATGCAACAAATACAAACATAAAAACTATTACCAACTGTGTAATCCAAGTTCCACCAATAGCCTCTCTCATTTAATCACCTCTTATTATTATCTTTTACTTGTATCATAAAGTAATTTTGTATCACCTTTTATACTAAAACCAAATAGTTGTTTAAATACAGGCAAATCTAATTGATAAAAAACTTTTACTTTATAATAACTTACAAATATAAATTCACCAGAATGATAATTTGCATAAGAATCTGATGCTTTTACTTCTTTTAAACAAAAAGCATAATTAGAATTTGGGTTTTGTACACAACTTCCATCTTTATTACAACCGTAATCATAACCATTACAATTTCCAGAAGTTCGATACCCGACTTCTTCCATATATTCAGCAATAGCTTTAATTGCAGTATCCTTATTATTAAAATGTTTTACTCCACCGTTACGTTCAACTTCATTTATAATTTTATCTTTTACATTAAATGCTTTATTATAGTTAATTGATAAACACATATAACCAGTAAAAAGCAATACAAAAAAGATAACAAGATTAAACATCCAAGTGCCACCTATCGCTTCTCTCATTACATCACCTTATCAATTAACCCTTCCATGGACATTGAAATTCATTTCCTTTTTTATTTCCATTTTCATCAACCACATAACAATTTGCCATTTTGCATTTATTAGTATTATTGGCACATTCGCATATCGCATCAGAACATTTGGCATTACCAGTAAAATTATTACTAATCATTGGCCAAATTATAGTATAGAAAAAGGCAGCTAGGATTCCTACTGCTATTACAATAACTACTGTCATATTTAGTTCTCCAGTTGCCTCTTTCATTTATTTCCTCACCAACTATTTTAATTATTATCATTGATTAACATTATTTGTTTTTTGCATACACGTTTCTACACAATTAGAATTATCAGTTGAGCATTGAGCCTCACATGTATTTTTCTTTATACTTTCCTGAATACCTGGCCATACAAATGCGTAAAAAAACGCTGCTATTGCTGCTATTGCAACAACAGTTACTACTGTCATATTTAATTCACCAGTTGCTTCTTTCATAAAATATTACCTTCTTTCCAATATCTTAGTATACATATATTATAACCTTGATTAACTAAAATATCAATATATTATTTACGCTTCATATATACATTATTTTAACGGTTTCGTCCTCTCATATAAGACATATGATGCACTTTCATTTTTTTCATAAAAAATTTCTTTATAATTTTCACTGTTTTTTAAAAAATAATTTATCTCACTATTTTCGTATACTAATGCATAGTTAAAATCATATTTTTTTAACACTTCTTCCATTTTTGAATACTCTCTCATATTTTCATAATCTGAAATTATATCATCATTACCATTGAATCTTTTCATAAATACTTCTGCCCTAGAATCTATAAATACAGGAATATCATAAAACTCGAGATAAGACCCATAATTAAAATCATTATATATTCTTAAACTATTTTTATCTATAAATTTATTAATATATAAAACAGTTTTATAAGGATATATATCCTTTTCATAGAAGTCAAAATTCTTATAATCTATATTATATATAGCACTTAATAAAAAAAATGAAAAAATAATAGAAAAGCATACTCTAATAACATTAGTCTTTATATAAATTTTTTTAGTCAAAATAGTGGAAAAACAAACTTTATAATTTGGAAAAATATTTAATGAAAGTATGTCAAAAATAATTGTAGGAAGAAATAAATATGCAAATGCGGTATTTCTATTTGCCATTAGTGATAGTACAATGATTCCGAAATTAAATAAAACTTTTCGCACATTTAATTTTTGTTTTAATATGGAATTTAATATTAAATCAATGACAACTAATACCAATAGAGAATAAGAATTAAAGATATTGGTATATTTCATTTCACCAATAAATTGATAATATCCATTATTTATGACTTTAATAAAAAAAGTATAAATACTTAATTTAAATGGTGTCATTAATCCAATAAAAACATTTAATATGCAGAAAATAATAAGAATTTTCGAATTACTTGCCACAGATATTTTAATATTCAAACAACTTAATTTATTTTTTTTTTTTGATAAACATAGCTCAAAAATATATGGTAATGAAAAAACTATAGTTAATATCCATATTGGCATGTGAATATTTGCAATAATCAGTGATATTAACAAATTTAAAATCAAATATTTTTTTTCACCAATTATGTATATTTTTTCTAAAAAATATACATAAAGATAAAACAATAAAAATGTGAAAGTTTGAACTCTAGTTTGTATAAAAGGGTTAATTAAAATTAAAGTTAAAAGCGCAACTAAAAAAGATTTAAATATTTTTTTTGATTTTTTATAGTTAACATAGAATACGGTTAATCCAATTAGTTGATAACATAATACATAAAGAAATAAGAGACCCCCATACCCAGCTAATTTATAAGAAAAATAAATTCCCAAATCATACAACCAATGATGATATAAATAAATAAGATTTGGAATAAAAGAAAAATGATCTCTAAAATCAACACCATATTTTAATATTGATTCTCCAGTTTTTATATCAAAATACAAATCGTTTGCCGCACCATATTTTGAAAACTTTAAAAAACAAAAAAGTAATATAAAAATTGTAAATGGTAAAAATCTTATTATATTTTTTTTCATATTTATCTCCTAAAAAAAATAATCTATTAAGATCATTTTTTGTTTAAATTTACATATTCATCATTTTTAGAACAGCAAAAATAAGTAATATCATAACTCCTAAACCAGTAGTTATAAGCATGCTCATTGTTTTGCCTTCCATTTTATCTAATCTATTTTTATATCGCGTTTCACGTGCTTTTTGCTGTAAATTAGATATTGTTTTTGAGAATGTTAATAATTGTTCTTGTTTATGTTCTTGTTTACCTAAACTTAAACGATAAAGAAGTCTCATCATTCTCATTGAATCCCTTACCGGATATTCTTTTGCAAAAGTCATATAAGGATCTATTTTATCATTACCAGCATTGATTTCATTAATCATTTCTTGTAAGCCCTCTTTAAATATTTGAGGAGCATCATTAATTGATTTACCAATTGCAACGGGAACAGTATAATGTTGAATCAATATTTCTAAACTCTTTAGATAATGTGGTAACATTGAATCTATTTCATTCAAGTGTGACTTATAATATTTTTTCATAATTGAGTAACCAGATTTAAACATTAAATATGCTGCAATAAGTGAAATCAAAAATGTAACATAACTAAAATTAGAAATAAAAATGAATAAACATAATACTAATACAATACCAGCATTTTGGATTCTTTTAGTAAATAATATATCAGGATTTACACCATCACCATATCTTGCTTTAACTAAGAAATCCCAATCATCTTCTTTAAGTTTTTTAAAATAATCAGTGTTATCAGTAATAAACTTATTAGTATTTATTCTTCCAGTATAATTAAGAACAAAAATAATTATTACTGCTAACAAAACAATTTCTATTTGCATACTACTCTACCCCCACATCTTCATTATAGAATTTTTCTCCAGATAATAGGAAATAAGCATTTATTATTATTATTAAATGTAAAATAATTTGAACATAAAATAAATCAAGTAATTCAATATAGCTATCTGTACCTAATAAAAATTGCATAGCTAATACTAAAAAGAATAATGCAACACCAAATGTTAAAAACTTACGATGAAATTCTACTCTATCCATTTGATCACGATAAACTCCTTCAACTAAAGCATCTATATCCATAGCCATATTTTCTAGTGCTTCACCAGAATCTTTAGCACCTTCTTTAGTAATTTGTAAGAATAACTGATTCATATTTTTAACCATATAGAATGGATATTTAGCATTAAAGTAATCAACTGATTCATCAATTGTTCCATTTTGATATGACATATTTATCATTGTTTTAACATCTTCTAATACAGGGTCTAGAAGAATTCCAGAATCTCTAACACCTTCTAATGATTTAACAAAAGATTGTGTTGTATTAAATTCCATAATAACGTTTGTTGTATATATTTGAATTTGTTCAAATACATATTCACTATATACTTTTTGACATCTTAAGTACGCTAAATAAGGAATAAAACCTATTGCAATACATACATAAATAATTGTTATTAAAATATTATAAAAATATAAATAAGAAATAACTCCAGAAAAGCCACCAATTATTAGTATTTGCATTGTATATTGTCTTGCTGTATATTCTCTACCTAATTCCTTTGTTTTTTGTCTAACCTCTTTAAATGAATATGGAGCATATTTCTCATAAGCGTTACCAACTGTTGTTATAAAAAACTTATAAACATTTTCTCCCTTATTTAATCTATAAGAAACGACATATATAGCAATTATTAATAAAATTATTAGTACCATACTATACCTCTTCTCTTCATTATAATCCTTCTAATATATCAATAGTTTGTATATTAGAAATATTATTCATTATTGTTTCATGCTGTGAATTTGTATTATCTACCTGTTGATAAGTAGCATTGTTTTCAACAGGAGTATTTATGATTTCACTAGGCTGTGGATTATTTACTATGTTTTCAACAGGCTTGATTTCATTTTCAGGACCAACTTGTTGATTAATCATATTATTATCAACAGTTTCATTAGTAATAGTATTATCTACCTGTTGAACACTTGGTGTGTTTTCAACAGGAGTATTATTAGTATTTTCAATATTATTTTCAACCAAAGGATTAGTTTTAGTTACAGAACCAGTTCTTTCTGTTTCCATATGGAAAGGATCTTCACCTAAAACAACACCTTGAATACTACAATAATCTTTTAAATGTTGTGTAGGATTATTAAAATTCATTGTTCCATCTAAACTTTTTTTAAAGATTGTATTTGTGCATGGTTGATTATCATCATCAACATAAAATTCACATACTTCAAGAATTTCACGTTGAAATCTATTATATTTTTTACTCATGTAACCTTTTACATATATTCCTAATTGAACATATCTATGAACAGATGATAAAAATTGTTCTGTATCTTGACTTGATTCAAGTAATGAATACATACGCATCGGAATACTAGCAGCTTTATCAGCATGGATTGTTGACATGATGTGATGTCCAGAAGAAATTGAGTTTCTAATGGCTAAAACAGCTTCAGCACTACGTACCTCTGCAAGTAGAATCCATATTGGATTCTGTCTCATACATGTTACTAATACATCTGTATATGAAGCAATATTATTAGTTTTCATTGCAACTATATCTCTATTTGGATAAATTCTATCCAAGTGCAATTCCAATGTATCTTCAATTGAAATAATTTTTTCATCTTCAAGTGTATTACTTGCAAGGTATTTTACTAGCTCTGTTTTACCAGAACCAGTTTCTCCACTTACAATAATATTACATCTTGCATGAACACAATCAATTAAGAAATTAAGTAAATCTTCAGTTACATATTCTTCTTTAATTAATTTTTCTTTATTCAAACGAATTTTAGCAGGTGTTTTACGAATTAATACAGCTATTCCATTTGTTGCAATTGACTCATGAACAAAGTTCAAACGCAATTCAGTACTTTCAGCATCTAGAAATGGATGGGCCATATTAAATGTTTTACCCATTACATTGGAACATTGAAAGGCAAGTTTTTCCATTAATGCATTATTAATGTCTGCTCTTTCAACTTTGTATACACCTTTTGTTAATGTTTTTAAAAATGTTTGTCCATTATTACTATAGGAAATATCAGTAACATTATCATCTACTAAAAATTCATTTAATGGTCCAAAATCTAGTTGTGAAAATATTGCATCATTCATAAAATCACCTCCTTTTTAAATTCTTTTATTCTTCTAATTAATTATTATTTGTTGTTGTATTATTTGTTGTTGTATCAGTTTCATTTGTACTGTTTGTAACAATATTATCAGGGATTGTTGCAGTTTTAGACAAAATAAAGTTTTTAATATAATCTGATGCAACTGATGTATCACCAGGATTTGCAGAATAAGATGCATTTCTTGGAACAGGTAAAATATCTACTCCTCCATTTACATATCCAGCCTTCATTAATAATAAATACATATCATCAGGGACTGCAAATAATAGTTCAGCAGGTGTTCTTGATTCAACAGTTGTCTCAAAAACATGATTACCATTACTATCTTTTACAGCTAATACTTCAATACTTTCTATTAATTTACCAAAAATAATTTTTCCACTATCATCAGTAGCCTTTAAATATAAATCAATATAATTTCCAGGGAATATTGAATTACCATATGTAGCATGTTGATCAACAGATAAACTATAAATAGTATAATTATCTGGAATATCTGCAAATGCAGAATCAGGCATTTCTGCTTCAGTCATTACTGCTGTTGAATAAAAGAAACTATTTGCAGGAATTGTAACTCCATAAGCAGCATAATTATTAATAATTTGTGCTGCGCTAGTAAGCATATTAGCACTCTTATTTACTACACTACTAGAAACCTCCATATATCCAATCATATCTTCAGTAATTTGTGTTCTAGATGTTATTTCTTGTTTTGCATAAGGAACAGTAATTGGGCTAATTGCTTGTTTTACACGCCAATTATATCCTATATAAATTACTAATACACCTGCAATTACACCTAAAATTGTAACTGTATTTTTGTTTCCTAAAAATCTTTTTACAGTTGTTAAAAAATTTCCCATTTTTAATCCTCCTCTTTATTCTTAATTTCCAGTTGTTGTACTGTCACTAGACATTTCTAATATAGCATCAACTTTATTTACTATATCAAAATTCTTTGAATCACCATTAATTGTAAAAGTACTAGATGAACTAGAAACTTTTACACTAACTTTTGGTGGTGCTTCATATATATCATAAAAACCAACAGTATATGTATTAGTAATACTAACATTTTCTGAAAATCTTCTTAAGAAACTTTCTACAAATTTTTCTCTGTTAATTTTTAATTCACCATTTTCACGGTAATATGCAAGATCGACAGAATCAAGCATCGCTGCCTCTGTGACTTCTTTTATTAAATAATAATCTTGAGTATTTGATGTTGTTACATTTGATACCATCATCATAATAACTACAATGAAGATTCCTAATGCAATTAACCAATATCCCCAATAAACTTCTTTCATCTATCTGTCAATCCTTTCTATTTCCAAGCTTTTCCATCATTATATGAATACCACTTATCATTTCTAACTTTTTCTGCATCCTGTTTTATCCAATCCAAATCTAGGAAACTACTCTTACATTCTGATCCATTATTACATGTCAAAGTATTGTTATTATATCCACCTTTTGGAATGTTGTCAGAACTTTGGTCACCGCTATTTGATTTTTCATTATATTGTCTAATTTTTGCCATAACTGATGGAGTTAATTTATATTCATAATCTGGCTTGTTATAAGCTTTATTTTTATTTGTTTCAATTTCTTTAATAGTAGCCTCTGCTTTTTCAGCATTTGGATTAACTTCTCCATTAGTATTCCAATTATATCCAACATCTGTAGTTTCCTTATTTGGGAAAACATCAGATAAACCAACTGTTTTATATGAATAAGTTGTATCTCCACCATTCCAAATGCATCCAACACATGTTACAGTACAAGTAGGACAAGATACCCATTTACAGATTTTCTGTTCTCCTCTATTTTCTTCTTCACAATTAGGGTCATCATCAGGACACTTACATTCAATTGTACAATTATCACAAGTTGTTGTATATTTACAAGAATAATCTGTTGTACAGTTGGATTCTGAAGGGGTTAATGAACAGCCATCATTTCCATTTATTCTGTTATCATCTGAATGGCAAGTGGCATCATCACCACGAACACCAACGTTTGAAAATTTAATATTATATTGATAATTTCCAGTAATATCCTCATGTTCTAAAGCAACTGGAATAGCATAACCTATTTCTACACAATTTCCATCTTTTCCAGTACAATCAGCTCTATTTGTCACAATTGTACCATAAGGATGATATGAATAAATTACTTTGGTACTTTTCTTAAATTTTCTAGAATTAGTAACTTCTTTTTTTACATATTTGCTAGTCATATCAACTTTTGACCTGTTACTATTATTAATTTGAGTTGTATTTGCATAGACATAATTCACATCTAAAGTATTATATCCAGTTCCTAATCCTTCATATTGTTCATTAACATTTGAATAGTATGTTGCTTGTTGACTTCCTTTTGTATCACTTTCAGTAGCCAATTCTCCATTCATTTCAGTATATGCCTCATCATATGAGAATTCTGCTTTTGGCTCAAAGCAATAATTATTTGTCCATTCAAAACATGACTTGTATTCATTAATAAGTTCATACATTTCAACTAATGCTGCCTGAATTGATGCTTCATCAAGCACTCTTTTTTCAGGTGCAGGATCAGTATTTGTAATCTCATCACAATCAGAATCTGTATAATATTCAATATTCGGATCATATTTTGTACCATCACTTATTGTTACACTTTTATTTGCATCAAAATTTGGAACTTGATGAGTATAAATAAAATCTCCATTTTGTGTATGCTTCGTATAATTACATGAATTTACACATTTACCGTTTTTATATGAATTGCATCCATCAATTGTTTCTGTATGTGATTGTGCACTTTCTAATGCTTCATTATATTTTTTATCTACTTGATACTTATTGTATGCATAAAAAACTTTTCTTTGAGCTGATTCTATTTTTTCTTTATATAACTCAGTTTTTATTTCACTGGTAACACATTTTCTAGTACCAGTTATTCCAATATTTTCTCCATCTTCATATTTACCTAAATCAAATCCTTTAGTTAAAGTGAAGTATCTTCCATTTTTCGTTTTCAAGGCTCCAGGCATATTATACTCAATTTCTTCTAAGCAATAAACACTACAAAATTGATTAGTACTTAATTTAGTACTTGGTGTTACATTTCCGGCATTTGATGCAATTTGTGTAGTGTCTTTATTAATATCATCACTTTTTTTCAAGCTCAAATCACAATATTTCTGAAATTTACCACTATTTGCACAAGATTTTATATTTGTTTCATTATCAGCAGATTTACCATTTTCTTGACATTCCTCGCATAAATTACTAGAACCATCACACTTACATTCATCATCAGGAATGCTTAAATCTACTGTTGTACCTTTTCCAGAAGTTGAAGTGCCAGGTTTAGATGAACCAGGATTAAAATCAACATATGGAATAGGTCCATGTATTAATCCACCTTGTTGTGTAGCTTTATTAACTGGTTCAATATATATCCATTGATCAGGTCCAGTTGTTGTTCCAGGATTATTGCTTCCATTTGTTTTGGCACTTAAAGTAACTTTTTTCCCTTCACACTCTACAATGTTACCAGTAACTGTAACTGTCTTATGATCTACAGATTGTGATACTATTGTCCATCCACTTGTAGCAGAAGACCAATTTGATATTCTATTAAAAATAGATTCATCTGTAGCTGATAAATTAAATGTAGCAGTTACACTTGTACCACTTTGTGTTTTTGTTGCTAATGTAGCTGTAATTCCACTTGTACTAACAGCAATTTTTTGAAAAGAACCTGAAAGAGAATTAATAAATCTTGTTGTTTCACCATTTGGATCATAGTTTGGTTCATTTCTTTTACTATCTGCTGTTGTTGTAAGTCCTACACGAGAAGCCCAAAGTCGTAATGCATATTCAGTTCTATTATAATCTCTTCCATAATTATTATAAATTCTATCAATATCAGTGCTAGTTATTTTATATATACCCTTTATCTGGCTCGAAAAATCAGGTGAGCCTTTTGCTTTATCTATACAATAATAGGCATATGATTTTCCTGCATCATCAATAAAAGTTTGCTGATAATGTCCATTAATTTCTGTTCCATCATTAACATGTGCAGCATTAACATTTGTGACAAATAAGCTTGCACCAAATATTGCTATTCCTAACGTAATTATTTTTTTTATCATTTAAATCTAACTCCAATCCTTTTAATCATTTCACAATGATTCCCCTGTTTTTTTATTTCTATCATACTAGCCTTTTTTTCTTATTAACTAATTTCATAATTATTCCAGCTATTCCAATTACTACTATTGATGAAATAATAATTATAATAATTTTTTTATGTTTTTTAAAATAATCTTTTATATTGTTAAAAAAATTTTTCTTGCTTTCTTTTATTTCTTCTTTTTCGTTTTCTTGATGTTTTTCTGAATAACTTTTTGCGCCATTCATAAACGAATCAAATGTAAGCTCTGTATTACCTGTTAAAAATTTTTGACAATTCTCATATTCTGGATATGTTTCACAAATTGTATATTGAGAATACTCGTTATAATAAGGTGTAACTAAATTTGCTACTCTTAATTCTTGTCCAGCACATGTTTCTGTATAAGATCTAATTGTTATAGTATATGTAATCATTTCATCTGCAGGTAATGCATTTAATGTCAATGAACCATTATCAGTATCATTATAATAATAATCTTTTGATTCATTATTATAACTATTCTTAACATTAATATATATTTTGTCAGTAATATTAAATATTTTAACGATAAACCCTGGTTTTAAAACTTTTACAACATCTCCAGCTTTTATACCTTCAGCATCTTCTAATGCCACAAAAGAATCTCCAGTATCTATTTCTGTTTCTTCATATGTTGCTTTTACAGTAGATGCCAAATCATTTAATTTAACCTGTTCTTCATAAGAACATTCAGCATTTACATTGTTAATTAACATTAATCCTAGAAATGCAAATAATAAATATTTTAGTTTTTTACGCATTCTCTCACCAACCCAAATTTCTATGAATTTATTGTATCACACACATATGTCATTTTCAAGTGAGAATAGTAGTAAATTTTGTGTAAATAAATTGATTAGTACTTGAATTTATGTTATATTTTTGTTGGTGATGATATGAAGAAGAAAATACTTATAATAATACCAATATTACTTGTTATTGGTTTACTAATTTTTGGAGTTTTTATAAAAAATAAAAACAAAGAAAATGATAATTCAAATAATAAAATTGTTGAGTTATCAATGGCTGATTTAAATAAAAAAATTGAGGACAAAGACACTTTTATTCTTTTGATAACACAAACTGGTTGTTCTCACTGTGAAGCATTTTTAAAAACTGTTAAGAATACTATAAAAGATTATGACATTGTATTTTACGATATAAATCTTACTAATCTTTCAAGTGATGAACAAGGCCAATTAAAGTTAATTGCTAATACAAGTGGTACTCCTACTACAGTATTTATAAAAGATGGTGTTGAAGAAACTACTTTAAATAGAATTGTTGGAGAAACTAGTGAAGCTAAATTAGTAGAAAAATTAACTAAACAAGGTTATATAAAGGAATAATGGTGATTAGATGAAAGAAATATTAAATAGAATAAAATGTTTAGGTATCTGGGTTTTGGTATTTTTATTATATTATAAGGGCTTACCAATAATACTTGCAGGTTTATTTGGAAATCTTTATAAATCTTCAAATATGTTTGTTAGTAATTTATCATTAATTCTTTCTGAAATTATTATCTTTATAATTTTAGTTTATATTTATCGAAAGAAAATAATTAAAGATGTAAAGAACTATAAAGATAATTATAAGAAAAATTTAGATACAGGATTTAAATACTATGCTCTTGGATTATTAGTTATGATAGCATCTAATTTAATATTATCTTTTATATTTAAAGATATGGCTACTAATGAGGCCGTTAATAGAGAATATCTTTCCAAATACCCTCTTTATTCTATTGTAGCAATGATTTTTGTTGGACCACTAGTAGAAGAAATAGTATTTAGATTAGGATTTAGAGATGCATTTAAAAAATGGCTTCCATATTGTTTATTCAGTGCTTTTGTTTTTGGTGGATTACACGTATTAACAGCTTATGAAACATTAACAATAAATGCTATTTTAAGTAATTGGCATCAATTATTATATATAATTCCTTATGGTGCTCTTGGTTTTGCATTTGCTAAAACTTATTTTGAAACAGATAATATTTGCACATCAATGACAATACACATGTTACATAATGCTTTTACAGTATTATTAATATTCTGTATAATGTAAGAGGTTTTTAATGAAAAAAGAATTAAAAGAAATTGATATAGAAGAAACAAATGATACTTTAGAAGAAAAACATAGTAATAAATTAATAACACTATTAATATTAATTGTAATTATAATTGGTGGAATAATTTGTTATTCAAGATTTATTGGAACTAAAGGTTTAGAAGTAATAGAGAACAGTATTGTTGATAGTGAGTTGCCTGGCAGTTTTAATGGATTTAAAATTGTTCAATTTGCCGATATTCATTATGGTCAAACTACTTCTATAAATGATATAAAAAAAATGGTTACAAAGATTAATGAATTAAAACCTGATATTGTAATATTTACTGGAGATTTATTTGATAATGATATTAAAGTAACTGAAGATGATATAAATAAATTAAAAGAAGAATTATCTAAAATAGATGCTAATTTAAACAAATATGCAGTTAAAGGTGATAATGATTATTCAAATGAATCAGATTATGAAACTGTTATTAGATATGCAGAATTCACTATTTTAGATAATAGTAATGAATTAATTTATTTAAAAGATTCAACTCCAATTAAAATAGTTGGAACAACATCTTTAATTAAAAGTGATATTGATTATAATAGTGCTTATAATATCTTAGGTGATGAAGAACAATACTTCACTATTCTACTTACTCATGAGCCAAATATTATTAATGAAATCGAATCATACAAAACAAATATTTTATTCACATCTAACTCTTTAGGAGGATTAATAAATATTCCTTTTGTAGGTGGAACATTTAAGTTTAAAGGTTCTGATAATTATATTAAAGGATACTATAAAGTTAATAAAACAAAGATGTATGTTAATAGTGGTATTGGTACATCAAATTATAATTTTAGATTATTTAATAAACCAAGTATAAATTTATATAGATTATATAATTATTAAAAAAACTCATATTTCTATGAGTTTTTTTATCCTTCAATTCTAGCAAACACATTCAACAAATGTATCAGTTAAACATTTAATTGAGCAAACACAATTTAAATCTATTGTAAAGAATGAGTTTGTAGCTATATAAGGATTAATACTTGCAGTATCAGGATTATCTGCTAATACTCTACAAGTACAACAATTACCATCTAATTTTTCTACTCTAAAAACACAAGAACATAATTGTTGATTATCGCCATTAGCTGTTAAATCTTTTGTTGTTGGCATTCTCCATGGATTACCATTTGAGCAGCATGTAAATAGCATTATTGGTCTTGTATTACAAATAAGACAATTAGGTCCACCACCTAAAGATGGTCTGTCACATGAATCCAAACAACTGTCAGGACATGCATTTTGTTGTAAAACTAAAATAACATTTAATATCTCAGCAATACAACTCTTATTTGAATTATTATTATTACACATATCTTTCACCCTTTCATGTATTCTCATTATTAATTTATGTTATTTTTTTAAAATAGTGATTATCTAATATATATTTATTTTTTTTATTTTCTATAGTATAATTAATTATAGGTGATAGAATGGATACATATATTCAATATGCTTTAATTATTTTAGTTTTAATTATAATTTCATTGGTAATAATGAAATTAATGAAAAAAGATTTTAGTGTTGAAGCTAATAAATTAATTGGTTATTTAGGTGGAAAAGATAATATTATAAATGCTGAATGCAATATGTCGAGATTTAAAGTAATATTAAAAGATATTACAAAAGTTGATAAAGATGCAATTCAAAAATTAGGTGCTAAAGGTATAGTTGAAATTGATAATCAATTAAAAATTATTTTTGGAAAAGATGCTAGAGCATTGAAAAAATATATTGATGAAATAATATAAAATACAGATATTAAAATATCTGTATTTTTTTATATTTTTTCAATATTACTTATATCATTAATATTTATTGATTCATTGTCCATTGTTAATAAATAATTATTCTTTTTTCCAACAATAGTTTTAATAAATGATCGATCATTAATAGTTATTTTAACATCACTTTTATATACATGATCTAATGAATTAAAAATATCAGATATTTTTTTAGAAATAGATTTCTTATCATTTCGTAAATCTATACTTTTATTCTCATCATAATATAAATCTTGAGTATTATTTATTTTTTTCGATATTTTATTTGCATATACTCCTGGTAAATCATTCTTCATTTGAAACACCTCAATATATTTTATGATAATTGACTATTTTTGAGACATATTAATATTATGAAAAATATTATAAATAAGAAAAATCTTCTATTATTTATACCACTAATAATCATTATGATTACTAGTCTTTTATTATTGTATAATTCAAAATTCATTTCTTCTCTTTATAATAAACATATGTATAAACAACTAATATGGTTTGTATTAGGAATAATAATCTTATTATTTTTTAATAAAATTAAATTATTATTTAAATTAAGTCCCTATTTATATTGGTTTAATTTATTACTGTTAATATTAGTTTTGATTTTTGGGAAAGAAATTAACGGCGCTAAAGCTTGGTTTAATTATAAGGGAATTTCTCTTCAACCAAGTGAACTAATGAAATTAACATATTCTATTTATTTAACTAAAATACTTTCTAGGTATAAATATAAAAACATAAAAAATGAATTAATAGTTTTAATTAAAATATTATTTTTATTTTTAATTCCTTCGGTATTAATATTTCTAGAACCTGACACAGGAGCTATTATATTTTTAATAATAATAACTATCTTTGCAATATTTTTTTCTAACATTAAAAAATATTGGTTATTATTGATTATTGGATGTTTTATTATTTTATTAGGGTCATTTTTTTATTTATATTATTTTCACCAAGAGTTATTAATTAAATTAATCGGAACCTCATTCTTTTATCGAATGGATAGAATTATTAATTTTGGTATAGAAAATAATATGCAGCTAGAAAATGCACTAATATCTATTGGTAATGGTTATTTATTTGGCAATGGAATTGGTAAACCTATTATATATATTCCAGAAATTGCTACTGACTTTATTTTTGCATTATTAATTAGTACATTTGGTTTCATAGGTGGTTTAGTAATAACAATATGTTATTTTTTAATAGATTTATATTTAATAGTTTTAATCTATAAATCCAAAAATAAAACCACCAGAATATTTTCTAGTGGATTTTTAGGAATATTTCTTTTTGGTCAAATTCAAAACATATTTATGAATTTAGGACTTCTACCTATAATGGGTATTCCCTTACCTTTTTTATCATATGGTGGGTCTACAATAACTATCTACTTCTTTTATCTTTCAATTATTTTAAGACTTAATTCTAATAATATCTAGGATAATAATAACTATAAGAATAATTTCCGTATGGATAAGCAGGATAATAAGGCTGTTGATTATTTACATATACAGGTCTTGGTCTAGTTAAACCTACTGCTGCTCCACCTGTTACTGCCCCTACTAAAAAAGGAAAGAAAAATTGTCTATCTCCTGAATTTTGATAATTATTTGATTGATAAAAAGTTCTATACATTATAAAAACTCCCTTCATAATATTTTATGTTAGAGAGTTTTTTTATTAATTATAAATGCCTAAATAATATTTTTTCTTACCTTTTTTAATAATTATAACTTCATTATCAATGGCATTATCCTTTGTTACTTCAAATTCTAAGTCATTCACTTTTTCATTATTAATACTTATTGCATTTCCTGTAACCATTTCTCTTGCTTCTCTTTTGCTTGAACAAATTCCATTATTTACTAATAAATCAACAATATTAATATTACTATCAATATTAAAAGTTGGAACATCTTTAAAGTTTGCTTTTAATGTTGATGCAGATAAAGTTTTAATTTCATCTGTAAATAATGCATTACTTATTCTTTTAGCTTCTTCATAATCTTCTTTACTATGAATAAAAGTAATTACTTCTCTTGCTAATGCTTGATGAGCTTCTCTTAATTCTGGATGTTCATTATTAGATTTTTCTAAAGCATCTATTTCTTCTTTTGTTAAGAAAGTAAATACTTTTAAATACTCAATAACTTTTTCATCATCTGAATTAATTAAATATTGATATATTTCATAACTAGATGTTTTATTTTTATCTAACCACAAAGCATTTCCTTCACTTTTACCAAATTTATTTCCATATTTGTCTGTAACAAGTGGCATTGTAAATGCATAAGCTTCATCACCTGTTTTTTTCTTTATTAAATCAATACCAGCAGTTATATTTCCCCATTGATCTGATCCAGCAACTTGTAAATTACAATTTCTTGTTTCATGTAAATATAAGAAATCAAGTGCTTGCATTATCATATAAGAAAATTCTGTATATGTAATTCCAGTTTCCAATCTTCGACGGATTATATCCTTATCTAACATATAATTAATATTAAAATATTTACCATAATCTCTTAAAAAGTCAATAAAATTAATATCTTTTGACCAGTCATAATTATTTACTACTTCAAAACCAAATAATTCTTTAGCTTGTTTAGTTAAACCAGCAATATTTTTTTCTATCTCTTCAACTGTTTTCATTTCTCTTTCACTTGTTGGTCTTGGATCACCAATTCTTCCAGTTGCTCCACCAATAAGTAATAAAGGATTATGACCTGCATCTTTTAATCTCTTAGAAATTAAGAAACTTGATAAGTGTCCTATGTGCATTGAATCAGCAGTTGGATCTGTTCCAATGTAAAAAGTTATACCTCCTTCATTTAATTTTTTTTCTAATTCAGGACTAGTAATATCTTTTATTAATCCTCTATATTTTAAATCTTCAAATAATGTCATATTAACATTTCCTCCTTATTAATTTCATTTTATCTTCTATAGCAGTTTTTGGTACATTAAAATATTGTTGTAAATAACATAAATAATCCTCAGTACGAGAAGCCGTTTTTAATCTTGTTTTAAATAATCTATCCGGCATTAATAAATCTAATGCCAAATCATAATAATACTCATCTAATTCAGTACTTTTTTCCATAATTACAAATCTATCATTTTCATTATGTTCATTTAAAAATTCTTCATATATTTCTAAACAGTATGCTATAAGTAATCTTCTATCTTCAGGTGACAAATCAAGTGATACCCCGATAAATTTATTTGTATTAAATTTATCACCAATTCTAATATCATCATTATTCATTGATATAATATAACAATAATCAAAATTAATTAAAAATACATCAATTCCTAAACTATTTGCATACTTAATTATATCCAGTTCTTCATTTTCAAAGTCTATACAATTAATAATTTCTGCCATAATACCACCTATTTTTTCTTAATTCTAGAAAGTTTATTTTCTATTAAAGGACAATTAACTGAGTATTCATCAGCAAGTTCAATTACGGATTTTCGATCATTTAATTTTTTAGGCAATAATAAATCTACGGCCATTTCATATAAATCTTTGTCAAATAATTGATCTCTAAAAATAATACAATTTTCAGTATTATTTACTTCTTTTTCAACTATGTGATAAGCCATCAAAAATCTTGCAGTTCTAGAATTTGTATTCTCAATTATAATTTTAATAGTATAACCATCACGCATACTTAATAATGAAGATGTAAATGCATTTTGATTAATTTTTTTATTTTCTATTTCTATTACATGAGCAGTACATATTTCAAAACCTCTTTTCTTTGCTTCTGTTACTATATCTATCATCTAAACCTCCTAAATAAAAAATCATAAAATATAAGGACGAAATTAACCGCGGTACCACCTTATTTTATGATTTATCATACACTCTTTGATTATAAAGCATCACCTTTTTAAATTCATAAACTGTATCTTCTTTATTATATTTTATTAATTTTCACCAACCATTAATTCTCTACGTTTTAAATATAATAAATACTATTTTTTAATCACCATTTAAAATATATATTTATAGTATCAAAATAAAAAATAATAGTCAATATTTTTGACTATTATTAAATCTTATAAAACAATTTTTTTCTACTCTTTAAACAAATAAATGCTATAACTAGAGCCAGGATAAGTCCAATAACAGGAATGAAATTACCTGTTTGTGGGTTAACTAAAGAATCTGATTTTTTATAAATAAATGATATTTCACTATCTTCTTTAGATACTTTTAACTTAATAGCATTTATTCCTGATTTTATTTCATATCCTTTTAATGAAGCAGCTTTAATAATTTGTTCACTATCAATAGGATATCTCACTACCTTAGAATTACCAATTTCTTTACCATTCTCATCAACATATTTAATTGTTATATCACTATCAGTTTTTTGATATTTATAAACTATTTCTTGATCTTCCTTAGTAAATGTCATATTAGAAATATCAGGGCTTTCAATTAATTTATATTTATCTATCCCTTTTGGTTCATAAGATACTTTATTACCTATTTCATCTGAAATAGAATCTTCTTTTAAAAGTACACCATTTTCATCTTTATAAATTACTTTTATTAATGCAATTTTAACATACTTACATTCCATTGTTTGAATATTATATGTAAGATTTGTTGAAAATGGTTCATTAGTTTTCAACGCATAATGTTCAATAGTCGGACAAGTTAATTCACATTTAGAATTAATATCTTGATTTTCACACATATTTTTAGCAGGAGTAATCGCTTCATTATTCTCATCTAAATACTTTTGAATAACCTTTTCTCCAGTATCAATCTTATATTTAAAAGTAATAGTTAAACCATCTTCTACAGTACCACTTTTAAGGTTTTCTGATACTAATGAATAATTTTCAATTGTAATAGCATTAAATTCATATAAAGAACCTAATGGCTGTTCAATTGTTTTTGATTCAGCTATTTTTTGATCATTTGAATCAACATAATTAATATATAATTTTCCTGTTTTTAATGTTATTTCTTTTGTATTATCTGCTCTTGATGACACTTGTGAATCTAAATAAGATAAGGCTTGAATTCTATTATAATAATCATATAGATAATAAGATAAATCCATATGGGATTCTAAATTAACCTTAAAATTGGTTTTATCCATCTTAGAAACTATAGTTTTGTCAATCGTTGCATCATACTCTATTTTAACTTCATCTGAACAATTAATTGAGTTAATACTTAACCTAATTGAATTAGATACTAATGATGCATTGATACCAGTAGTTTCTGTTCCATTAATATATATTTTCAAAGAATTTAAAGAATCATTATTTATTATTAAATTTCCTGCAGTCAAAATAATATCATTTACTGTTGAACTAGTACATGTTGCACTTGTATTATTTTTTATTATATTTGTTATTTTAACTTTGTCATTAATACTATAAGAATCTGCATTGTTTATTGTTGTAGATATAGAGTTATTAGGGCTTTTAATAGTTTTTGTAATTTTCTCACTATTAGAAATTGTTTTCATAGTTTCAGAATTATATGTGTGATATTTTAAATCAACATCATATTTTAATTCATTTAAATTACTATAAACAGCAAACTGATTAACATAAACAGATCCACTAATAGAAATTTTTCTATCACAATCTATTTCATCAGGCAATTCAATATTAATAGAGTTATCAGTTGCACTATAATTAAAAGTAGTAATTGGTGAACCACCTAGTTTAACTGTAAAATCATTAGTAGATGCAAGTGTCAAGTTACTACTTAATTTAAGTTTAATACTATTAGAATATGACGTTCCACAAATACCATCCTGTAAATTATTTTGTAAATTTACGTTAATATTCACCTTATCGCTTACAGTTATATAATTACTTTCTTTATCTAAACTAATATTGCCTGAAATAGACCAGTTAGAATCAGGCATTGTTACAAAATTAACATTGTTAAGAACATAATTTGCAATCTTTTCCATACCACTTGAAGATGGATGAACATCCCCTAAGAAGTCTTCATTTACAAAAGTAATATTTCTTAAGTCAGCATATTTACAGTTATATTTACGTGATACATTTACAATTGCATCTGCTATTGCATTTGCATTTGAAGCAGCATCAGGATTTGTAATGGGAACATATGGTGCTAAGCAAATAATATCTGCATTTGGATATTTGTTTTTTATTTTATTTATCATTACTGAATAAGCATTAGTAAACACCGTAACATCATTTAAATCAATTTCATCAATCTTTCCAGGATTTACACCATTCAAATAATCATTAGTACCACCAAAAATAAATATTTTATCAGGTGCTCCATTTCTTCCTAGACTATCGATCCTAGAATCACCTGCCATATAATATCTTTGACCAATACCCATATTATTTACTTCAGTTCCATCCCAAGTAACTCTTGTATTTCCAATAGATTCGTTACTCATAATATACCAACCCTTGGTGTTGGCAATTCTTCTCCACCAAGTTTCATTTACGGACATCACTGTAGAATCATAAAATGACATATTTTCTGCACTACCATCAATTCCATTAATAAATCCTTCAAATGTAGAAATACTATCACCAAGTATTGCCATATTATTTCCATTTCCACTTGTTTTATTATTTTCAATTTTAGTTTCATTTATAATTGTCTTATCATTTGATTTTTTAAAGTCATTCTTTATAAACATAAAAAATGTTGCACAACAAACAATAAAAAAAATAGAAATAAAAATAATCCTTTTTTTCTTCATATTACCCGCTACTCTCTATATTAATAATACTATATTATGCTTATTTCTTCAATAAAAAAAATACCTAGGCGGTATTTTATTGCAAAAAAAAAAAAATGGCTACTACCTATTTTCGCTTTCACTATCGTCGGCGTGTTAGGGCTTAACTTCTCTGTTCGGAATGGGAAAAGGTGTATCACCTAAGCTATCGTAACCAATAAGGATTTTGTCCTTTAAAAACTAGATAATATACATTTTCTCAAACTCTTTATTAATAAATTAAATAAAGTTAAATCCTCGAGCTATTAGTACTAGTCAGCTCAACGTATCACTACGCTTCCACATCTAGCCTATCAACGTGGTAGTCTTCCACGGCTCTTACTTTACGAAAAATGGGAAAATTCATCTTGGAGGAGGCTTCCCGCTTAGATGCTTTCAGCGGTTATCCTGTCCATACATAGCTACTCTGCACTGCAACTGGCGTTACAACAGATACACCAGAGGTATGTCCAATCCGGTCCTCTCGTACTAGGATCAGCTCTCCTCAATTTTCCTACGCCCACGACGGATAGGGACCGAACTGTCTCACGACGTTCTGAACCC